>VFZP01000451.1 GCA_016871115.1 Acidobacteriota bacterium | reverse complement strand
GCTGCGCTCACTCATCATGCTCACCAAATCCCGATAGCTCAACTTGAAGCTTAAATACCAGCGGACGCACAACACTACGATCTCGGCATCGAAGTGGCGGCCGCCGAATCATTCCTCGACCGGAGCAAGACGGGCCATTCCTCTATCCTCGTCCAGCCTGCCGATTTGCACCCGAGCCCTCCGGCACGGGAGTGAGGCGTCGGGTGTATGTCGGGTGTACACTATTGGATTCCGGGAAACCCAAAACGGAAATCCCGGCTAATCGCTTCAGCGGGATTTTGTTAGGCTCGATGCACGGTCGGTAGAAGCCGACAAGTGATTGCGAAACGTGTTTCGGCCACCATCGGCAGCGCGGCGGATGGCGGCGACAGTGTTGTCCGAATTCGTTGGGCGATCGCACGGCAAGACTATGCAGAATCACTGGGAGGCTCCATGGAGCTACGAAAATTCAAGAGTTCGGAATTGGCGTTTACCCAACAGGAGGCCTGGCAGGTACTCGTGTTCTTCTTCGGTGGCAACGCTTCGTCGGTCCCAGGTTGGATGACTGACAATGACCGTTCATTCGCGCAGGCATTACTTGTCGAAGCGATTGACAAGTCGTACGCCATGAGCTGGATGCAGGCCATCTTGCGCGTAACCGTGAATCCGCCGACGTCGTTACGGGCGATCTTTGGAAGATTGGCACGCAAGGCAGCCAGAGATTGGTTTAACGAGGCAACGCTCTCGGACTTGAAGAATCCGAGAATCTATCTGACCATCAAGAACCAACTGACGTTGCATTGGAGGACCGCGTGGGAGATTCGAATCCAGACGGGTGATCCCGTGTACTAACGGCCACATGGCGGTTGAACGCGGCTGAACGGGGACGCGACCCGCAACGCTGCCGGCCCCCACCTGGAACCGGCCGGCCGCGAGTGCCAACAGGCGCGCCAGCCGGGCAGCGGCCCGGCGGTACGCCGGAGTGACGGGCGCCCTAACCTTCCTCCCGATGCTCGTACAGCGTGATCGGACTCACCGGGTTGATCCCCGCGCTGCACAGCGCGGTAACGGCGGCGTCGAGTTTGTCGAAGCGGAAAACCATCACGGCCCGGTTCCCAAGCCTGGCCGTTAAGGCATACATGTACTCGACGTTGAGGCCGACCTGCTCGAAGACCGCCAGGAGTTCGACCAGGCCGCCGGGCCGGTCGGGGACTTCGATCGCCAATACATCCGTGAGCGCCACGGCCAGCCCGGCTGGCTTGAGGACCTCCGCGGCGCGCTGCCAGTCGCGGACGATCAACCGCAGGACGCCAAACTGCTGGGTGTCGGCCACGGACAGGGTGACAATATTGATTCCGGTTAATGCCGCCAAGGCCTCGACGCCGTCACCAGCCTCGATCACCCTGGGTAACCGGCAACTCCGTCTGTACCAAGACTCGTTGGAGAATCTTCCGGGTCGCCGCAGAGTCGTCAACGATTAGGACATTGACCGCCATAGCACTCCTTGTGGGCGGGATTGAATTTCGACGCAAGCCATTCCTGCCTGCGCCGGTCTCGCCATGGAAAGCTTATCGGTGAAGTGCGAGAAAGTTTGGACGACAATGCCAGCAAAATCCCTGAGAACGGCATCGGCAAGGTACCATTGCCTTGTCAGCCGAGCGGTTTTACCGCCAAATCGAAACGCACCGTGTTGACCAGGCCCGCGCGCATCACCTGCAACCACAACCGGTATACACGCGCACGCGCAAAGATGTGGTTAAACTGAATGCGCTGCGGCCATGGCGACCGTAACTCGGGCGGCGGCACGCCATCCACGTACATAGGATGCTCGTGGGTGAGGTCCACCAAATCGTCGCTCGCCATTAATACATGCCCCCAGGCACCAAGATATGGCTCCATCCCTTCGGCCGGTGTAAGACGAAAGAACAACAACGTTTCCAATCCCGCAATCGGCTCGGCCGGTTCGGTGACCAACTCGACGGTGAGATTGCCGCCCTGTTGCCGCCCACCGGGCCAGGGCTTCAACACCGGCACATCGGGCAGAGTTGCATGGCGGGGAAAAACGGTGGCGGTGAGAAACTGCGGCGTGGCGCCGCGCGGATAGCAATCAGCCACCACGCGATAGGGCACGGCTCGAGCCAGCTTCACAGGCAACAGGAACGAGCCATCCGGGCGCGGTTCCGGATGCTCGTGCGCGAAGTCAGCGAGGTCGAATGAAATCAGGAAGCTGTGGAGAACCCGCTCGTGAATGAGCTCAAAGTCCTTCACCACCGCGTCTGTCTGCGGATGGCGGACGCGGTAAATGAGATGCGTGGTCGCATTCCCGGCCACCGGTGGATCGGGCCGCGTTTCCAACTCCAACCGATAGGCCGCCGGTTCCCGCAGATTTGCCACCAGCCGCATCCCGCAGCGCGGGCACTTACCGGCGGCGGGCGACTTCACGTCTTTGTCCATCGGACAGACGAAGCCCGGGCCGCTCCCGGTTTGTCCCCGCAAGAGAGGCGCGGCGCCCAGCCACGACAGTGCCGAGCGCCTCGTCATCGTCATCGGATTCGCGGCTTTACGAAACGGGCTCAAACGGCCAGATTCGCGTGGTGGAATAGCCGCCATCGACGGCGATGCACTGCCCGGAGATGTAGTTTGCCGCGCCGCTCGAGAGGAGCACCGCCAGTCCTGCGCAATCCTCCGGCGTGCCCGGCCGCGGATTGGCCTGTACGCCTTCGAGCCAATCGGTCATGACCTTGGGCTCCCACATCTTGCGATTCAGGTCCGTGATGATGAAGCCCGGCGCAATGCAGTTGACTTGAATGTTGTCGCGGCCCCACTCGGCGGCCAGCACGCGCGTCAAGCCATAGAGCGCGCTCTTGGTCATGGCGTAGACAGCGAGATAGGGCAGACCGAGGATTGACATCAGCGAACCGATGTTCACCACTTTGCCGCCTCTGCCGCGCTTCTTCATGTGAACGCCGATGCCCTTGGTGAGCATAACAATGCCATGCAGATTGGTCTGCATGATGCGGTCATACTCTTCCTTGGTGTAATCTTCGACGCGCTTTCTCACATTGGTGCCAGACACATTGACGAGGATATCCACCTTCGGACCGAGCTTCTTCACGCAGGCCGCAATCGACTCGTCGTTCGCCACGTCGAGTTCCTGCACGGCCACCGAGTAGCCGGCCTTCTTCAAAGCCTTGGCTTCGGCCTTCAGCTTGTCCACCGAACGGGCGGCGAGAATGGTGTGCGCGCCGGCGGCCGCCATCTCCTTTGCAATCGCCAATCCGATGCCGCGCGATGCGCCGGCGATGAGCGCGGTTTTACCCGCGAGTGAAAAGATGCTTGGAGTGCTCATGAATCCAACAGGATATCAGGAGACGTCAGGCGCTCAGGCGAACGGATCGCCGAGCGATTCGGTTGGCCCGCAAGTTCGCTTCTTCGCGCCACGCGCCCCGCCGGATACGCTGAACGCAGGACCGGAAACGCGCAGCCGCTTCGCTTCCTCGATCCGGGCCCGCGGATGGATGCGCAACTAGCATTGCGGCTGGTCAAGACCACCGGGCGGGATCAAGCCGCCGGGCGCGTGGCCACCGATCGCCTAGAAATTCACGTGGACGGAGAGGTGGCAGGCGGCATCCGCTTCCGCGCCGAGACATGGATCACCTGCAATCCAGACAACCTCGCCTCGCGCCGAACCTGCGAACGGCTCGGCGCGATATTCGTGGATACCTTGGGATCCAAATGCCGGTACCGTCTGGACCTCAATCCGTCAGATCCACCCGCACGCCTGCCGGTAGCGCCTTCAACACCGAACGAGTGATCGCGCGCATGCCGCCGATCGTGAGTTCCCGCAGAGCCGGCGCGGCGGCCAAAGCGGCGATGCCCGCGTTGGTCACTCCGCTGCAAGACACAGTTCGACTTTCTCCAGTTGCGGGAGCCGCGCCAGCAACTCCAGGCTCCGGTCCGTCATCCGCGTCGAGCCCTCATAATACGTGCGCAAGCGATGAAGCCCGGTCAGGTGCGACGTTGCGCCGTCGCCGGTCTCGCGGCAGTACATGCACCACAGATCGGTGAGCGCCCTACGCGCTCCCACATGGCGGAAGCCCGCGTCGGTGAAGTCCATGGGAACGAACTGCGTGAGCGCGGGAAAGTCCGCGAGGGCCGCCAGCGAATCGTCATCCACGTTCTTGCAACTTGTCGCCAGCCCCGGCATGCGCGACAGTGCGCGAAATCCGGCCCCCTCCAACCCATCACTGCGACGACCCCAGATGGCTTCGAGCGTACGCGATGCGCGAGCGCCTGCCAGCCGGCGCCGGTGGCGCCTGAGTCCTGGCACATCAGAAACCGCAGACGAGGCAACGTGGCGATCTCGGCCATCGTTTCATCCTCGGCGTCAAAACCCAGCCAGCCGAGATTCGCCATCCGGCGCAGGTGCGCGATGCCCTGCGCGCTCAGCGGCAGATTCGCATCGTCCAGATTCAAGGCAAACAGGCCGTCGAGTTTGGCAAGCTGGGCGAGTCCGTCATCGGTGATGCTACCGCGGAGCAACAGATAGGTGGGCAACGCGTCTAACTCCATCAATCCGAATGACGGTGCTTCCCCGCCCTGCCATTTCGCGAACGCGGGAAAGTCCGCCAGGCAAGCCAGCCCCGCGTCGGTCACGCGCGTGCCAGAACGTAGATGACTCAGCCTCGGCTTCCCCGCGAGCGCCCGCAGGGTCCCGTCGCCGGAAGCCGCACCTAATTTGCTATTGTCAGCACTCCAATTACCCCAGCATACGTGCGAACGCTGCTGCGAGCGTGATAGGGCTTGCTTGGGGCAGTTGTGCAAGAGAAGCCATCAA
>VFZP01000450.1 GCA_016871115.1 Acidobacteriota bacterium | reverse complement strand
GCCACCAGCACTTCGTGAAATCCCGCGGCCGGCCGCGTAGACCTCACCATCGCAATCAGCTTGTCCATCCGGGCTTCGAATTCAGCCAGCGGCATCAGGCGCGCCACGTCAATCGCGAGGAAAAACTGGCTGACGCGAAACGGCCGGCCCTCAACGCGCAGCCCGCCGAGTTCGGTGCCCATCGCCCCGCCCGCCAGCACGCCGGTGAGGATCTCGACCATCATCGCCAGGCCGCTGCCCTTGTATCCACTGAGCGGCATCAGCAGCCCCGCCAGGGCGTCAGCGGTGCTCGTGGTGGGGCGGCCTTCGGAATCCATCGCCCAGCCCGGCGGGATCTCGGCCTCGCCACTCACTTTGGCTTTGTAGATTTTGCCCATCGCAACGGTGGTGGTGGCCATGTCAAGCAGCCATCGGCCGCCGGGAGGCGATACGCAGATGGGATTGGTGCCCCACACCGGATCCTTCGCCTGCCAGGGCGGCACGATGGTGGAGGCATTGCACAACACAATACCGAGCAAACCCCGCGCGGAGAGCCGTTGCGCCCACCAGGCCGCCGCGCCGAAATGGTTGGACTCGCGCGCCACCACCAGCCCGAGCCCATGCTCGCCAGCCAGCCGCGCGGCATGATCCACCGCGTGCGATGCCACCACTTGCCCGAGCCCGTTCTCGCCGTCGTAGTTCAACAACGCACCGGCTTCGAGCGCCACGCGGCCCGCGGCCTGCGCGTCCACGCGGCCGTCGGCGAGTTGACTCAAATAGAAGGGCGCGAGTTGCACGCCGTGCGAATCGACGCCGCGCAGATTGGCGGCGACGAGCGATTCGGCCACCAGCGCGGCCCACTCATCACGCACGCCAGACGCCGTGAATAGGGCCTGCATGAAGCCGGTGAGCGCCCCGGCATCCAGCGTTACCTGCCGGCTGCTCATTGTTTGAGTTCGGGCTGCAGAAGGCGCTTGAGGTCCGGGTTGTTCATGTTGGCCGCGTTCACCACCACGGCCCGCAAGTCCATCCGCTTGGGTGGCGTCTGTCCGGCGAGTTTGTCCACCACCGTCTTCACTGCTTCAAAGCCGATCTTGAACGGGTCTTGCAGAACCGTGGTGTGCAGCGTGCCCGAGCGCAGCGCTTCCACCATCGCGTCGTTCACGTCAAACCCAACCAGCTTCACTTTGCCATTGCGTCCCCGGCCGGTGAGCGCCAGCATGGCGCCCGACGCGCTGGGCTCGGTGGAGACGAATATGCCGTCGAGATCCGGATGCGCGGTTAGCATGTTCTCGGCCACGGACATGGCCTTGGCGCGGTCCGACATGCCATAGAGTTTCTGCACGATCTGAATGCCGGGGAATTCCTTGGTGATCGCTTCTTCAAAGCCCGTCTCACGATCGCCCGTGGAGACGCTGCCCGGTACATTTTGAATGACGGCCACTTTGCCCTTGCCGTTGAGGAGCCGCCCCATCTCGCGGCCCGCAAGGCGCCCGGCTTCGAGATTCCCGGTGGCGACAAAGCTGGTGTAGTTGTCAGAATCGAGCCCGGAGTCGAAGATCGTGGTTGGAATGCCGAGCGACATCGCACGGTCCACCACGCTGGTGAGCGCCTGACGGTCAGTCGCGGCGAGCACGATGCCATCCACGCGCCGCGCGATCATCGAGTCGACGATCTGAATTTGCCGCGCGAAGTCGGTCTCGACAGCCGGGCCATTCCATTCGATTTCGACGCCGAACTGCTCGCCCGCCGCCACCGCGCCCGCCTTCACAGCGAGCCAGAAGATGTGCGATGTGGCTTTCGGAATGACTGCGATGCGCCTCTTTTGATTGCGCTGGCAACCTGAGAGAGCGGCCGAAGCAACCGCCAATGCAGCGCGGCGGCGCGTCAGGATCATTGTGCGCACCAGCCGCCGTCAATCAGGATGTCCGTACCTGTGATGAAGCCGGCTTCTTCCGTACAAAGAAATTTGGCGAGCGCGCCCACTTCTTCCACGCGCCCCCAGCGGCCAAGTGGAATCTTGGAAATGAATTGCGAGTTCACTTCGGGGTTTTGAATGATGGGCAGGTTCATCTCCGTGGCAAACGGGCCGGGGCTGATGGCCACTACAGTGATGCCTTCCGGCGCCAGTTCCAGCGCCAGCGCGCGCGTCAAGCCCAGCAGCGCTGTCTTGGTGGAGGAGTAAGCCGTGCGGCCGGGGATCGACACATGGCTCATGATGGACGTGAGGTTCAAGATGCGGCCGTAGCCGTGGCCTTTCATTTGCGGCACGAAGGCGCGGCAAAGCAGGAACACACTGGTGAGGTTGGTGTTCGTCACACGGTTCCACTCATCCAGCGTGAACTCGTGAATCTGCTTGCGGATGTTGATGCCCGCGTTGTTCACTAGAATGTGCACGGTGCCTAGGCGCTGGGCCACCTGATGTTGCAGGGCGGCCACCTGCTGCTCGTCGGTCACGTCGGCAAGGAACGTTTCCACGGTGCCGCCCTGCGCGCGGGCTTCTTCCGCGGTCTCGGCAAGTTTGCCCGCGTCGCGCGCCACCAGCGCCAGCGACGCGCCGCCTTCGGCCAGGGCCGACGCCATGGCCTTACCCAATCCTCGGCTACCGCCGGTGATCAACGCCGTGCGCCCGGCGAGGGGTTTCTGATTGCTCATGTTCACTCCTTAAGGAGACAAAAAGGGAAATTCTTCAGCCGCACGGCACCGGCGCGCCCGGGCCGGCCTTCTGCGCCAGGGCGAGAATGCGGTCGGCGATTTGCTGCGGTCCGTCGATGTTCTTCATCACCAGCCGGCCGGATTCGCCCGCGGTTTCAAGCGTAATGGTACCGATGCCGAGCATGCGGTCCATAATGCCCTGATCGACGCGCACATCCTGCACCTTGGCGAGGTTGACCATGCGGGTGGACTTGGAAAGAAATCCATCGTGGAAACGCAGGCCCTGGTCTTCGAGAGTGAGCTTGGTCATCTGCAGGCGCACGTGGTCTTTCGCAGTCATCAGAAGACGCAGCGCACCCAGCACCAAAATGCCGTAAAGATACTCGCGGCGTGCCTCATAGCGCGAGGCGATGAACACGGCCAAGGTGATCAACACCACCGTGAACACGTAGTTCAGGATGACGAACTTTGACGTCGGCTTGACGACGAAGGCCGGGGCCGGGGAACTCATGGATGGATCAGGACCTGATGGTTATTGTATAGCAGGGTGCAGTTGAAGCGGTTGGGGCGCGGGACTCCTGCTATGAAGGGTCGCCCCCAGCAGCCCGGCATCACGCCCGCGCGGCGTTGATCATGGCACCATAGTAGACTGCCAACGATGCCGGAACTCAAGACTCTCGCTACCAACGAACTTCGTGAACAACTCAGTCAAAGCAAAGCCAGCCTGGAAGCTTTCGCCGCACGCAAACTGACACTGAACCTCGGCCGCGGCAAACCGTCGGCCGAGCAACTCGAGCTTTCGCTCGGCATGATGACGGTGCTGGGCCCCAGCGATTTCACCGCAGCCGATGGCACCGACTGCCGCAACTACGGCGGGCTCGCGGGGCTGCCCGAGGCGCGCGCGCTGTTTGGCGCGATGCTGGGCGTGGACGCGGCGCGCGTGATCGCCGCGGGCAATTCGTCACTGGAGTTGATGCACGACACGGTGCAGTGGGCCTATCTGCGCGGCGTGCCTGGAAGCGCGGCGCCGTGGTCTGCCGCGAATCCTCCCACGTTTCTTTGCCCTGCCCCGGGCTACGACCGCCACTTCGCCATCTGCGAAGCCTTCGGCATCCGCATGGTCGCCGTGCCGCTCACAGGCAGCGGTCCGGACATGGACATGGTGGAGCGTCTCGTGGCCGAAGACCCGGCGGTGAAGGGCATCTGGTGCGTGCCGAAGTACGCCAACCCCACGGGCGAAGTCTACTCAAACGAAATCTGCGAGCGCCTCGCGAAGATGAAGACCGCCGCGCCCGATTTCCGCATCTTCTGGGACAACGCATACGGCGTGCATCACCTGGGCTCGAAGCACCACGCGATTGCCGACATCCTCGCGTTGTGCGGAAAGCACGGCAATCCGGATCGCGTCTTTATCTATGGCTCCACCTCAAAGATGACGTTCGCCGGCGGCGGCGTAGCGCTGTTTGCCTCGTCAGCTGCGAATGTGAAGTGGCTCTTGAAGCAGATGGAAAAGCGTACCATCGGCGCGGACAAGCTGAACCAGTTGCGCCATGTGCGGTATCTGAAAGACCAGGCCGGCATCGCCGCGCTGATGGAAAAGCACGCGGCCACGCTCCGCCCGAAGTTTGCCGCGGTAACCGGCACCTTTGACAAGCTCCTCGGCGGCGCGGGCGTGGCCACGTGGACCAACCCCGACGGCGGCTACTTCGTGAGCTTCGACGTGATGGACGGCTGCGCTCGCCGTGTGATTGAATTGGCGCAGCAGGCCGGCATCACCGTGGTGCCCGCCGGCTCCACCTTCCCGAACAATGCCGATCCGCGCGACCGCAACATTCGCATCGCGCCGTCGTTCCCCGCCTTGGACGAAGTGTCGAAGGCGGCCGAGGGTCTCGCGCTTGCCACGCTGGTGGCGGCTACCGAAAAGATCCTGGAGGGCCGCTAGCCAGAAGGAGTCCTGCCGGGACCCAGCAAGCTCTTTCCGGTGATAGACTACTGGCGCTGTGCGCGACCTCGCCAGGTCGCGCAGACGATCAGAGGCACGGCAAACACCGTGCCCAAGCGTTAGTCCAACCTTCGGAGAGACCTACATGAATCGTATTTGTTTACCGGGTACTGAACAAGTGGAGCGCAAGCATGTGGGGTAGGGTAGGTGGCGCAGAGCAAAAAGCAACGTGAGGAGCCCGGACCAAGTCGCGGAG
>VFZP01000449.1 GCA_016871115.1 Acidobacteriota bacterium | reverse complement strand
GCCACCGAAATCAGGCTTCAGCACGGGCACAAGGCGCCAAGGTCATTTCGATCATAGCTTGCCTGCGCCTGTTCCTCCTGTCGGGATGCCCGATTCCGGGCGCCCGGTGCTCGCAGAGTTTCTGGGACAAGAAACACGCCCCGCGCGTTGGCGCTTCAGTCCCGCCCATCCGCCCGTGTACAAACGGACGGCGACCGGCTCCGTCTTTCAGCCCACCTCCCTGCGGTACGCTGGACGGTTATGTCCGCCGCCGCACGTCCCCACCGCCGCGACGCGCAATCGCTGCGCTCCCGCACCTGGTTCGATTCGCTCGAGTACTATAGCTTTGCCCGCCGCGCCTATCTGCGCTCGGAAGGCCTAACGCGAGAAAGCTTCCAGGGCAAACCCGTCATCGGCATCTGCAACTCGTGGAGCGAACTGAACCACTGCAACATCCATCTGCGCACGGTGGCCGAAGCCGTCAAACGCGGAGTGTGGCAAGCAGGCGGCGTGCCGCTGGAGTTCCCCACCATCTCGCTCGGCGAAGTCTTCATGAAGCCGACCACGATGCTCTTCCGCAACCTCATGGCCATGGACGTGGAAGAGTCCATCCGAGCCAATCCGCTCGATGGCGTCGTGCTGCTGTGCGGCTGTGACAAGACCACGCCCGCGCAACTGATGGGCGCAGCCAGCGCCGACCTCCCGTCCGTCTTCGTCACCGGCGGCCCGATGCTCTCGGGCCAGTACCAAGGCAAGACGATCGGCTCCGGCACCGACATGCGCAAGCTGTTCGATCTCTACCGCACCGGCGAACTCTCAGAAGAGGGCCTGATGGAAGTGGAAGAGTGCTCGGCGCGCAGCCACGGCCATTGCATGGTAATGGGCACTGCCTCCACCATGGCCAGCATCACCGAAGCGCTGGGCATGACGCTTCCCGGCGGCGCAGCCATCCCCGCGCCAGACTCCCGGCGTCTCGCGCTCGCCGAGCAGTGCGGCCGCCGCATCGTCGGCATGGTGTGGGAAGACCTGCGCCCATCGGAGATCCTCACGCGCCAGGCGTTTGAAAACGCGATCGCCGTCGACATGGCCATCGGCGGCTCCACCAACGCCGTCGTCCACCTGATCGCCATCGCCGGCCGCCTCGGCATCGACCTCACGCTCGAAGACTTTCACGCTATCTCCAAGCGCACGCCGTTTCTCGCCAATCTGCGCCCCTCCGGCGCGTATCTCATGGAGGACTTCTGCTACGCGGGCGGCCTGCCCGCGCTGATGAAAGAGATGCTGCCGCTGCTGCACCGCGACGCCATCACCGTCACGGGCTCGTCAATCGGCGAGAACATCGAAGACGCGAAGTGTTTCAATCAGGACGTCATCCGTTCGTCGTCGAATGCTCTCGCCCCCGAAGGCGGCACGCTGGTGCTATACGGCAACTTGGCTCCGGACGGCGCGGTCATCAAACATACCGCCGCCTCGCCCCACCTGCTGCAGCACCGCGGCCCGGCGTATGTCTTCGACAACTACTACGCCATGCTCGCTGAACTCAACCGCGACGACCTGCCCGTGGACGAAAACACCGTGCTCGTGCTCAAGAACGGCGGCCCGCACGGCGGCCCCGGTTTCCCCGAATGGGGCCACATCCCGATGCCCAAGGTGCTGCTCAAGCGCGGCATCAAGGATTGCGTCCGCCTCTCTGATGCCCGCATGAGCGGCACCAGCTTCGGCACGGTCGTCCTGCACATCACGCCGGAGTCGGCCATCGGCGGCCCGCTCGCCGCAGTCCAGACCGGCGACGAAATCGTGCTCGACTCGGCCAACCGCCGCATCGACGTGAATCTCCCGGAAGGCGAACTCGCCCGCCGCCTCGCCGCCTTCGTCCGCCCCAAGCCGCACTACCACCGCGGCTACGGCAAGATGTTCCTCGACCACGTGACGCAGGCGAACCTCGGCTGCGATTTCGATTTCCTGCGCGCGGTGAAGAAGCCCGAATAGACTACGGGACGCACACCTCGCCCGGCCCCTTCGCCACGCTGAAATCCTCCAGCCGCCCCGACGCGCTCAACCGCAGCGTCATCTGCGCCCGACCGCGCTCGCAATCGAGCGCTGCAGTACCCGTCAGCGCACCATCGCCAGCCAGCACCTCGCCCAACTTACACGCGCCATAACCGCGCCGCAGCTCTTCCCAGCGGGGCTTCCACTTCGCCGGCGCCTTGCCCGCCACCGCGCGCTCGGCCTGCCGCCGCATGGCCGGCGAAAACGGCAGCATCGCCTGCGCAGACCAGAACTGCACCCTCGGCTCCGGCGTTGTGGGCGCGAGCGTGAACTCTATCCGAACCAGCGCCCCGCTGGCACACTCCAAATCGAACGCCCCGCGCAGCCAGTTCTCCGGCCGCACCGGCCCGGCCAACTTACACTCGCCGCCCACTGATTTCTTCAACTCTTCGAGGTCCGCTCGCCGGGCATCCGCCGCCCGGTCCAAAAACAGATTGTCCGCCGCCACGTGCTCGGCCTCCGGTTGCCGCCACTCGTTCCACAACCCGAACAACGCCTGCTGCGCCGACGCCAGCACCGGCGCCACCGGCCATGCGCGCGGCGTCAGCGCCCCGGTCTTGCGCAGAATCCCCAGCGCCTCGCCCAACGCCGCGGCCGGCCCCGCATACGTCAGATTCGTCATCGCAAACAGCCCCACGCCATACTCGGGCGCCCACAGCATGTTGGAGCCAAAACCCGGCAACCCGCCGCCGTGCCCCACCAGATGCCCAAACTGGCAGGTCGACGAAACCACCAGCCCGTAGCCGTAGCCCGTTGCCCGCACATTCAATCCCGCTGCCTCGCGCGTCACGTTCAACCCGTTCCACCGCCACAACTGATGCATCTCGCGCACCGACGACCGCCGCACTGGTCCCGTCTCGCGCCCGTCGCGCGGCGGCCACGCGTTCAAATGAAACGCCACATACTTCGCCAGGTCCGGCGCAGTGGTCACCAGTCCGCCCATCGCCCCGAACGCGCCATGCGCCAGTGAAGGCTCCACCCGAAACTCACGCCCCTCGCGCCGGTACCCCACCGCCGCGCCCGCCCCCGCCGTGGCCGGCTCCAGCGTGGAATGCGTCATCCCGAGCGGCTTCAGAATCTCCGTCTCCACATACTCGCGATAGTCCCGGCCCGACGCTCGCTCCACAATCCGCCCCAGCAACGCGAACCCATAGTTCGAGTACTCATACGCAGTCCCGGGCGCGGTGGACCATGGCAATCCCTGCTCCAGCCACCTTGTCATCAGTTCCGCCGGCCGGCCCAACTGCTGATCGCCCCATGGATTGTCTTCCGGAAATCCCGCGCCGTGCGTCAGCAACTGCCGCACCCGGAGCGGCGCCGTATCGGCCGTCGGATACCGGGAACGCCCCACCTCCGGAACCCACCGCGCCACATCATCGTCCAGCGAGAGTTTGCCTTCATCCCGCAACTTCAAAATCGCCAGCGACGTGAAGCTCTTGGTCATCGACGCAATCCGGAACGCCGTCCCCGTCTCCACCGCCGCGCGCGACGGCACCTCGCGCATTCCCCGCGCCCCCAGCAACACCGTCTCGCCGTCTAGCACCAGGCCGTAGCTCATCCCCGGCACGCCGCGTTGCTCGGCCCACTGGCCGAGACTCTTCTCCACCTCCGGCCAAGCCGCCTTCAACTTCGCCACGCGCTCACCGGGAGAGGAAAATGAAGGCGTCGGATACGGCGTCGCGCTCTGCGCACACACTCTCAGCCCCATCAGCAAAAGGATCGAAAATAGACTCGTCACCGCTTCAGTGTAATATTGTCCTCAAGAAGCGCTACTGGCAGCATGCCACCACGCGCCAGAAGACGGCTAAGCAGGCTGGCTTGCGCCGCTCTCAGGCATCTTGCGTAGTCTGAGAGTCTACCTCCAGCGGCCCGGAACTTCCGGCCAGTTTGCGCTCACAGAGTAACGTTCTAGTCTGGGCCATGCACTTGTGTGTGTGCCTGTTTGCGGCAGTCGTGTCACTACAAGCTTCCGCCATCTATCAACTCGTTGACCTCGGTAGTCTCGGCGGCCCGGCCTCGGCGGCCACCGCCATCGACAGCGTTGGCAACGTCGCCGGTTGGTCGCTGCTCCTCGACGGACAAACCACCCAGGCCTATCGCACCTCCGGCTTCGGCCCGCCGCAATCGCTCGGCCAGGGCAGCCGCATCAGCCGCGCCTACGGTCTCGGCGACGACGGCATGGTGGTGGGTGTTCAGTACGGCGACAACGAAGGCCTTCGCCACGCGCTGGTCGCCTGGCGGCGTGGTGGAAAATCTCGGCGGCGCCGAGTCGCACGCGGTCGCGGTCAACCGCACGGGCCACATCGCCGGCTCACAGTCGGGCCGCGCCGTCACCTGGAACGCGGCGGGCCAGATGGTGGACCTCGGCGTCACCGAGCCCTGGAGTTCGGCGTACGCCGTCAATGGCGACGGCGTCGTGGCCGGCACGCTCGATGGCGTTGGCAACTCGGGCGCATACGGCGTGAACGGCGCGGGCCAAGTGGTGGGATACTCGCAGCGCCGGGGTGGCGCACAAAGCGCGTTCCTCGTTCAGAACGGGTTGATGCGCGACCTGAACGAACTGATCGCGGTGGATTCCGGCTGGCAACTGCTCGAAGCGTCGGCCATCAACGGCCGCGGGCAGATCGTCGGCTACGGCATGGTGGGAGGAATGCAGCGTGCCTTCCGTTTGGACCCCATCGTCCCCACCGGTAAGCTCATCATGGACATTCCACCCAGTAGTGAGGTGCCGGAACCGGGAACGGTCACGCTATTGGCGCTCGGGCTGGCCGGCGTGGCGTTTGGCCTCGCCCGCCGCGCTCCCGAGCGCCGTGAATAACA
>VFZP01000448.1 GCA_016871115.1 Acidobacteriota bacterium | reverse complement strand
GCGCTGCGCCACGTTCCCAGGTCTTTTCGGAGCCAATCAGCCGGAAGGTTGGATCCTGCGAGAGCCGCTCGGCATCGTTGACATCCTCGTAGCCAGCAATCCGGCTGTAGACGGACTGGCGCAGTAAGTCCGCCAGCGGAAGCTGGGTATTCTTGCCGCGCCGTGAGTCGGTCAGGTGTTGGGCAATGAGATCACCGAAGCCCAGCCGTTCGTCCAACTCACGCACCAGGATCAGACCGCCATCGGAGGTAACGCGCGGTCCCTGGCAGTCGATCTTGAGAAGGCCGTTGCAAGAGAGCTGAAAGGGCTGGTTTTGTTTGTCACCCATTGGGTGCTGTCCTCCGCAGGGGTCTTCGCTGCCTTCAAACCCTTATGGATATTGCTGCGGACGAGCATCCAGGAGATTCGCACGCGCGGCTCAAAACGGAAATGTGGGTTGAATACCGCGTACGGGCCGTAGGTTTGATCGGGCAGCACCGGCAAGATAGCGAAGGACAGCAGCGCCAACTGGACGGCGGCTTTGAAATCAGATTCGTCCAGCCGGTGTGCGAAGGAATGCAACTCTACTTTGAAGGCCAGCAACGCCGCGAGCAGCACTCCGGCGGCGGTGCTGAGCGCCACCGGCCGATCGCCAGATGCACCCCGTTGGGAACCACGAGGAGCGCTGCGGCTTCCGTGGTAACGCCGGGATCGCCGCCTTCGCTTTGATGCTCGGCAAAAATAGCCTGCCACGAGGATTAGGGCCAGAGCCACCAGGCCCGCGGCGGAAACCCACGCGCCCATGGAAGTGTGTAGCGCGCCGCAGAGATAGCCGAACAGAGAGAACAGCGCAAACGAGCGCAGGCAATGTGCGATGACGCCCGTTCGCGCTGCAAGCCCACGAGCAGTCCTAAGCCCAAAGCCAGTCCCAGCCTCCAGATAGACTCTGCCTGCGTCATGCTTGTCGCCGCCAGATCATGCGATTCAGCAATTCAGCTAGCAGCCATGAAAACGCCGAGGCGCCGAAGACGATCGCCCAGCCCACGGCCGATAGCGGCGCAAGGTCCAACGTGCGCGCAGCAGCCGGCCAGATGCCCACCAGCACCTGCAACCCCACACCCAGCGCGACGGCCGCATGGAGGGTGCGGTTCGGCAACGGCGTCACGTCCGTATGGCGCGATGGGTAGGCGAAGAAGAGTTGGCCGATGGCGAGGAAATGGTGGCGAAGTTGTCATCGAGCTGGACAATGTCGGCCGCTTCGCGCGAGAGGTCCGAGCCGCGCAATCCCATGGCCACTTCAATGTCGGAGCGTTTGAGCGCGGGGACGTCGTTCACGCCGTCGCCCGTCATAGCCACCACTTCGCACCGTGCCTGATTGAGTTCCACCAGTTTCAGCTTGTGTTCCGGCCGGACGCGTGCATAGACCTGCGTGTCCGGCAGCGAATCTTTGCTAGCGCGTTCTATGTCGTCACCCACCGCAACTGCGCGCGAAGTGAAGCCTGCTCTGGCGGCGATCGCCATAGCAGTGGCCGGATGATCTCCCGTCACCATCGTCACGGAGATGCCGGCGCTGCATGCGTTCGCCGCGGACCGCCGCTTCCTCGGCCGTTTGCAACCATCCGGCGCGTTCGGCTTGGCTCAAGTGCGTGCACGACAGAATGACTTCGGGAGCGCCCTTCACATAGCTCATGAGCGTGCCGCCGGGCTGGCGCACCGTGACGCGCTAAAACTTGCGTTCGCTGTCGAAGTCCACCGAGGAGTAGCGGGGGAGGGCGGCGCGCAACGCCTTGACATCCACACCGCGCGCTTCGACGTAGGCCAGCAGCGCGCAATCGAGCGGATCGCCCGCCGCGCCGTCCGCATCGTTGGCCAGCGTCACGCCGTTGCGCAACTCGGTCTCCTCGCCTGGGCCCGCGTAGTCGCGCAGTCCTTCCAGTTTGTTTTCGGTGATCGTGCCGGTCTTGTCGGTAAGAATCGCCGTCACGGAGCCGAGCGCCTCTACGGCCGAGAGCTTGCGGACCACCGCGCGGCGTGCAGCCATTCGCTCGACGCCCAACGCGAGTGTCAGCGTGAGGATCGCCGGCAGACCTTCGGGAACCGCCGCGACTGCAAGGGCCACGGCGAACAGGAATACGCGACCCAATTCCCCCATGCCTTGCGTGATGATTCCCTGCAGCACCAGCCCGGTGCACAATACTAGGACCCACACCGCCACGCACTTACAGAAAGCCTCAAGGCGCCGCTCAAGCGGCGTGGCTTCTTCCCTCGCGCTTTCGAGCATCTCGGCCAGACGGCCGAGCGCGCTGTGCGGGCCCGTGCGTGTGACTTCGGCAAACGAGCGGCCGCGCACGATCAGCGTGCCGCTCAGAATCTCGTCGCCGGGCGCTTTGTCTACCGGTAGGCTTTCTCCCGTGAGAGTCGCTTCGTCGGCGGAGAGCCCTGAGTCGCGCAACACGCCGTCAGCCGGCACGCGGTCGCCTGCTTCGACGCGCACCAGATCGCCCGGCACCAGTACGGCTGCCGGTACGGTCTGCAACGCACCGTCGCGCATCGCCCAGGATTTGGGCGCGGCGAGTTGCTTCAGGCGAGCCAAGGCCAATTCGGCCCTGCTTTCCTGCCACATCCCCAGCAGCAAGTTCAGCAGCAGTTTCGTGCCGATGGCAATCGACTCCACGGGCCAGCCGTGAGCGCCCTCGCGCCACCAGGCCACCAGATCCACGGTCAGCGCGAACAGAAGGATGCAGATGAGCCGATTGCTGAATTGCCGCAGCAGCCATGAAAGAAACCCCTCTGGCGCTTCGGTCGGGAGGCTATTCGGGCCATGTTCGGCGAGACGGCTGGCTGCCTCGGCGGCTGTCAGTCCTGCCGGCAGTTGGCTAGCTCCAATGGATGGGCTTATGCGGATGTACCGAGGCGTGATCGCCGGCCGGCTCCGGATGAGTAATCACTTCCGCTGGAAACGGCAGAACGTTCAACAAGTCTTCTTCAAACTGCGTGGCCAGCGAATGCGCCTCGCGTAAGGATAACTCGGATGCCATCAGCAAGTGCAAGCTGATTATCTCCAGGCGTCCGATATTGCGGTGGCGAAGGCGGTGAAAGCCGCCGATACCGAGCCGCGCACACAACTCCTCCACGGCGTGTTGGATCGGTTCAGCCTTGGCTGGATCGGGCAAGTCCATCAAGCCACGAAAGGCCCGGCGCGTGAGGGCGAAGCCAGACCAAAAGATGTTGATTGCCAGGGCAATGGCGCAAAGCGGGTCAAGCAGCTTCCAACCCGTCAGGAGCACCAGAACCAGGCCTACCACGACGCCGAAACTTGTCCAGCTATCGGTGAGTACGTGTGTGCCATTGGCATCCAGGATGAGTGAGCCCGTGCGTTTTCCGGTGCGTATCAGAAACCACCCGAGCGCCTGGTTGGCGAGCGAGGCCACCAGTACGATGAGGGTTCCGGCGCCCAATTACTCTAACGCGAGACCATCCAGCCATTCCTCGATCGCTGTGCCAATGATCCACAGCGCGGCGGCGATGATCATGCTCCCTTCAAAGCCCGCCGAGAGAAATGAGAAGCGGTCGTAGCCGTAGGGCGAATCCGCTCGTGGCGGGCGCGCTACCAGGCGGACACTGAAGGTGGCGAACGCGACCGCGCCTAGGTGAATGACCGACTAGGCGGCGTCTGAGAGGATCGCCGCCGAGCCGGTCAACCAATACGCGCCGGTCTTGCCAACCAGCATGACCAGGCAAACCGCCAGCGACCAGTTCATCGCGCGTGCGTCAGCGTGATCCGGCGCAGACATGGGCTCAAACACTCAGTACAGGGCAAGGCGCTTCGCGAATGATCGGGTACAGTTGCGACCAGGCGCGGCTAAGCCCGCCTTGTGCATGCCCCCGGCCCGTCACCACGATATCGGCTTTGTGTTCGAGGGCGAGGCGCCGGATCTCGTCGGCTGGCCGGCCCTCGGCGATATCGTAGGGAGCCGCGATACCCGTTTCGTGCCGGAGCGACCGCATTCGGGCGTCCGCGGCATCGCTCAACGCGCGGCGGTACGGCGCGTAGTCGACGTCCCACGCCGCTGGCGGATTTTCGACCACATGCAAGAGGCGCAAGTCCGCCTGATACTGCTGAGCCAAACAGGCTGCGGCCTTGATCACTGCTTCGCTCTCGCCCGTGTCAAGGTCAATCGCGGCCAGCACTTGGCAGGAGAGTGTTCATATGTTTGCCAACACTTCGCTCGAAGCCAACACAGCGGCGCGGGATCTGCGGTAACTTGCGTCGCTGGAGGGTATCTGTATCTCTGTATATCTGTCAGGCCATCGTGCCGGCGCCGGTTCGCGGCGGCTGCGCGTGCGCCTGCATGCGATGCTGGCCGACGCGGGCCGGATGCTGGAGAAGCGGGGCCTGAGCGAGGCGGATCGCGAGCAGCTACTCGCTCCGTTGGCCGTGCGGGCGGGCGAAGCGGATCTGGACGCCGGTCACAAAGAGGCGCTGGTGATGTTCCGTACGCCGGGCCGTCTGGTGGAGTTCTGAACGCCAGGCGAACTTCGCGACGCGGTGGTAGTGGAAGGCCGGCCGTTCCTGCGCCCGTTGATCCGCGTGCAGGAAATGCTGCGCCCGTTTCTGCTGCTGGCCCTGTCTCGCAAGCACACGGGGTTGTTGGTGTGCCGCGGTGTCTCCGTGGAACCTGTGGAATTACCGGCGAGTACGGCGGCTCGTGTACTGTAATGGAAGTCGCTTGTAATAATGGCAGCCAGGGATTCCCGCGCCCTGGTGATCTTTCGGAGGATGTCTTGGCCGTTGGCTTTCCATTTATATGGCGTCGGGGCCTCGGCGCGAACGGCCAGAAATTCCTCGATGGCGTCAATTAGTTCGCGGACG
>VFZP01000447.1 GCA_016871115.1 Acidobacteriota bacterium | reverse complement strand
CCGTGGTCCGCCTTGGGCTCGTGAAAACCGAGGCTCACGCCCAGCAGTCCGCTGCCAGAGCTACGTCCTACTCTGTTGTTCTATTTCCTGCCAGCCCCTTAGGCTACCGCGCATTCCACAGTAGCTGCCGGCTTTGTTGCTATCCTGGCAAGGCCCGAAGCGCCCCGCATGAAACCGCCCGCCCGACTCGCCACCGAACTGTGCGGCCTCACTCTTTCCACCCCGGTCATTGCCGCCTCGGGCACCTTTGCCTACGGCGTTGAAATGGATGGTCTGGTGGAATGGCCGTGGATTGGCGCGGTGGTGGTGAAGGGCCTGTCACGGGAACCGATGAACGGCAATCCGCCGCCGCGGGTGTGGGAAGCGGCCAGCGGGATGATGAACTCGATCGGCCTGCAGAACATCGGCGTGCGGTCATTTGTAGAGACGAAACTACCGGGACTGCGGCGTCTCGGCGTACCGGTGATCGCCAACGTGTTCGGCTTCGCCGTGGAAGACTATCAGGAAGTGGTGCGCGTGCTTGAGGACGCCGGCGGCGTGGCAGCCTACGAGTTGAACGTCTCTTGCCCCAACACCAAACACGGCGGCATGTTCTTTTCGGCGGACCCGGCGCTGCTGGCCGATTTGCTCGGTCAGGTGCTGCCGCTGATTCGCAGCGGCCGGCCGGCCATCGTGAAGCTCTCGCCCAACGTGGCCGCGATTGAGCCGGTGGCGAAGGCGGCTGAGGCGAGCGGCGCGCAGGCCATTTCGCTGGTGAACACCTTCGTTTCCCTCGCCATCGATGCGCGCACGCGCCGGCCGCGGCTGGGCGCGGGCTTCGGGGGCTTGAGCGGACCGGCGATCAAACCGATCGCGTTGCGGCTGGTGTATCAGGCCGCGCGCGCGGTGCGGATTCCGGTGATCGGCCTCGGAGGCATCGCCACGGGCGAGGATGCGGCGGAGTTTATGATTGCCGGTGCATCGGCCGTGGAAGTGGGTACGGCGAGCTTTTGGGACCCGGCGTCGGTGGGCCGCATCGCCCGCGAACTGGAGCGGTTTTTGATGGAAGAGGGCGTGGCTGCGGCGCGTGACCTGGTAGCCACGCTCGACATGGGAGAGCAGAAAAAATGACGAAGCAAATCGTGGAGACCGGTCAAGCGCCCAAGGCCATCGGCCCTTATTCGCAGGCCATCGTTTACAACGGCATCGCCTACTGCAGCGGGCAGATTCCGCTGGACCCGGCCACCGGCCAGGTGGTGGAAGGCGGCATCGAAGAGCAGACCGATCGCGTGATGAAGAATCTGGAAGCCGTACTGGCGGCCGCCGGGTCAAGCTGCAAGCAGGCGCTCAAGACCACGGTGTTTCTGGCCGACATGGCCGAGTTTCCCAAGATGAACGCAGTCTACGGGCGCTACTTCCCCGAAGTGCCGCCGGCGCGCGCCACCGTGCAGGCGGCGGGCTTGCCGCGCGGGGTGCGCGTGGAAATCGAGTGCATCGCGGCGGTGACTGTGTAGTACCTTATTGCAGCCCTGCCGGTTTCACGCATCGGAACCCGATGATCGGGCTGCGGTAACGCGCCAGCATGACGCCCGCGTCCCACAGCGAGTTGGGATCGAGTTTTTCGTTGTAAGAGCCACCGCGGATCATCACCCAACGCTCGCCCGCCGCCGGCGGAGGCGACATCTGCCCGGAGAACGTAGCGATCATCTCGGGCGTGGGCGCGGCCGTTTCATCCACCCACTCCCAGGCGTTGCCCACCATCTGCAGCGCCTGGAACGGGCTCGCGCCATCCGGGTAGCTGTTTACCGCTGCCAGCGCTCCACCTTTGCCCGCGCCCACGTTGGCGCGCACGGCCTCGGCGGCTTCGCCCCAGGGATACGTACGTCCGTCAAGGCCACGCGCGGCTTTCTCCCATTGCTTTGACGTGGGCAGGCGCTTGCCGGCCCACTGCGCATAGGCGAGCGCTTCCTCCAGCGTGACGTTCACCACCGGCCGGTCCGGCCGATCGGATGGAAACCCCGGCGGCAACGCGGCGCCCGTGGCGCGGGTGTACGCCTCATAGGCGGCGTTCGATACCTCGGTCTTGTCGATATAGAACGCACTCAGCGACGTGGGCGTCTTATCTTTACCGAACTGAAAGCTCATCTGCGGCACCAGCACCATCGGGCCGGTGGGAGTGTCGATTTGCTCGGCCAGCGCCACCGCCGCGCCCGACGCGGAAGGCTCGGGGCCACCGCGGCGGCTCGCGGGTGCAGAGACCCATAGATAGCCGGACACGGCGATCAGAGCGGCGAGCACGCCGCCGAGCGCCCAGGGCAGCACGCTCTTGTTGTTGCCACCGCCAGGGGCGGCTTGGGAGGCCGGCGGCGCCGGTTGCGCCTGCATCGCCACCGTGGGCGCGGCGCTCGTTCCCGTTGCCCGCCGTTGCATAGGGTCAGCCAGGCGTAGCAGTTCGTTGCGAATCTCCTTCAGATTTTCCGGGCGCTTCCAAGCTTCCTTCTCGACACACTTGCCCAGCAGGCTGCACAACTCCGGCGGCACGTTGCGCGCCGCCAGTGCAGCCACGTCGAGCGGCTCATGCAGCACAGCGTAAAAGATCCGTTCGTATGTATCGCCCTTGAACGCGCGCGTGCCGGTGAAAAGCTCGTACATCACCAGACCGAACGCATAGATGTCGGCCGCCGCGCCAACCTGCTCGCCGCGTACCTGCTCCGGCGCCATATAGGCAGGCGTGCCCATCGTCATGCCGGCTTGCGTGATCGATACCGAATCTGTCCGCGCGATCCCAAAATCCATCAGCTTTGCCGTCTGCCCGCCGGACAGGAATATGTTGGCGGGCTTCAGGTCACGATGGATCACGGGTTCCGGCTGGAGATGGTGAATATAGTCGAGCGCGGCGGCCAGTTCAGCGCCAATCCGCGCCTGGTTCGCCAGACTCCCGGTGGCCCCTTCGTGAATCGCGCCGGCCAGATCCTGGCCCTCCAGCAGTTCCAGAACCATGTAAGGACGGTTGTCGGGATCGAAGCCAAAATCGTAAGTGCGGATTACGTTTTCATGGATCAGGTTGCCGGCGATCTGTGCCTCGCGCAGGAAGCGCTTGGCCACTTCATCCTCTTCGCGATAAGCATCCTTGAGGATCTTGATGGCCACCGGGCGGTTCATCAACGTGTCGCGCGCGCGAAAGACGGCCGACATGCCGCCGCCCAGATACTCTCCGATTTCATACTTACCGATGCGTTGCGGCGCCGAGGGCGGGGTGGGGAGGCTCATAAACTAGATGCCGATCAGGTTTGGAGTAATCTTCTCATAGCCTTGGTCAATCGCCCAAACGTCCAGCGGCAGCGCGGCGATCTCGTCCACGTCCGGGCACGCCTCGGGGTCTTTACTCGTATCGACCACGTGCAGATATCTTTGACACGCGTCGCAGGTCTGGATCTGGATGTGCGGAAACAGGTCGAGCTGGTAAAAGGCGAGTTCGCCCTCGGCGCCGCAACACGGGCACTGCGCGCGCGGGTAACGCCACTCGGTGAGGCACAGATTGCACATCAGGTGATAGGCCGCGCCGTGCCCTTCCGGGCGCAACACCGCGCACTGCGGCTTCTGGCCGCAGGACGGGCAGCGGTTCGAGTGTGGCGCTTCGCGCACGGGCGGCTGCTGACGTTCCAGCACGCGCTCAATGAAGCTCACCGCCGGTTCGCGTTCGGCGCGCGCGGACTCGCGCAGCAGTTGCGGACCGTACCTGGCGATGATGCGCAACAGGTCTTCTCGCATGCCTGGAAAGCCGATGAGATGCGCGTAGAAATCCAGCGCTTCCTTGGCGTGCGGGTACCGCGCGGCCAGCGTGCGCGCGCGTTCGGTGCGCGCTAGGGTTGTGGGAGATTGCGTAGCCATTTGGGATGATGAGCGGCCGCCCAGCGCCGCGTCACCACGCCGCGGATCATCGCCTTGAGCGAACCAGGCACGGCGGCCGTACCCATGTAGACGTGAACGATGATGCCGCCCATGGCGGCCAGGGCCGCCGCCGGATGAATCAGCACAGCAGCCAGGCGCAGCGTGCGCGGCATGTATTCGGGGAACCAGAGCACAGTGCCGGAACAGAGCAGCACCACGGCCAACGCCGCTTGCGCCCAGAACTGCATTTTCTGTCCGCCGTTGTACTTGCCCACTTCCGGGAGCCCGGCGTCGTCCTTCAGTGCGTACTTGTAGGAGTAGCGCAGCCACGTCCGGTCGTCGGCATCGAGCACCATCTCGCGGCGCCACTTGAGGAACAGGCGGCCAAAGGCGAGTACAAACAGCACGCTGATCAGCGGATGCATGGCGCGCACCGTAACCCCGCCGCCCAGCACGCCCGCAATCCAGTAGAGCTTGCGCGACCAAAGCGACAGGCCCGAAAGAGTGGCGTACACGAAGGTGATCGCCACCGCCCAGTGAATAGCGCGTTCGACGGCGTTGAAGCGGGGGATGAGTTGCTGGCTACTGTTTTTCATCGCCAGCCTCCTCTTTCTCCTCATGCAGCGGACCGAACCGCACGTAATGGAAGAACGTGCCCAGCACGCCGCCCGCCAGCGCCAGCGTGCCCAGCCACTTCAGCGGCCCCTTCCACAACGACACCGTCCACGGAACCGTGGGATCTTTCGGCAGCCCGTACTCCTCCGGCGCCGACGCGTGTTTCAGCACATAAATCACGTTCGTGCCGCCCACGCCCACCGGGTTGTAGACCCCCGCGTCCTTATGCCCGTCTGACTTGAGCGTCTCGGCCCGCGCATCCGCTTTGCGCACCAGTTCCTCGCGCGAGCCGAACGTCAGGCAACTCGTGGGGCAGGTCTTGATGCACGCAGGCTCCAGGCCCACCGCCGTGCGATCCGAACACAACGAGCACTTGTAGACC
>VFZP01000446.1 GCA_016871115.1 Acidobacteriota bacterium | reverse complement strand
GGGCGCAGGCGGCGTATCGGGCTTCCTCACCTTATTCAACATAGACTTCAAGTCGGTAGCGCTGACGCTCATACTGCCTCCCTGACTGTCGGTTCAGTGATCTTACCGGCAGAATCTGTCAAACCCTCGCTACGGCATTCGCCTGAGGGCCCGCGATACAATCGAAGCCGATGCTTTCCAGCCGCTTCGTCACCGGTCTGTGCCTTTCCTCACTCGCGCTCAGCGCGCAGGTGGTTTCGCGCCCGCCAGACATTCCCTTTGCCAAACACACGCTCGATCACGGCGCCAATGAAACCTGCGCCATTGCCGACCTCAACAAAGACGGCCGGCTCGACATCATCTCCGGCGAAAACTGGTTTGAAGCTCCCGCCACGGGCGGCCTCGGCGGCGCGTGGAAGCGCCACGCGTTCCGGTCCTTCCCCTTCAACCGCAACTATATTGACGACTTCTCGGATCTCCCGCTTGACGTCGACGGCGACGACGACATCGACATCGTCAGCGGCGGTTGGTTCAGCAAGCAGGTGAGTTGGTGGCGCAATCCGGGCAAGACCAAACGCGCCTGGACCGCCGAACCCATCGACACCGGCATGAACATGGAGTTCGCCTTCCTGGTGGACCTGAACAACGACGGCAAGGCGCTCGAAGTGCTCCCGCAGTACGGCGGCGCGACGGCGGTTACGGCCTGGTATGAACTCCAGCCCGGCGGCAAATGGAAGAAGCATCTGGTCAGCCCCAAGGCCCACGGCCACGGCATCGGCGCCGGCGACGTGAATGGCGATGGTAAGGCCGATGTGCTCACTCCGCAAGGCTGGTTTGAAGCGCCGGACTGGAAGCATCACACGGACTGGGCGTTCAAAAAGGCCCTCAGCTTCATGCACGTCACCGACGTGAACAAGGACGGCAAGCCCGACGTGGTGTCCAGCTACGCGCACGACTATGGCGTGTTCTGGCTGGAAAACATGGGCGACGGCAAGTGGACCGAACGCCGCATCGACGACACTTTCTCCCAGGCCCACGCCATCAGCATGGTGGACCTCAACGGCGACGGCAAGCTTGATTTCATCAGCGGCAAGCGCTACCTGGCGCACGAGCACGAACCCGGCGCGTTTGAGCCGCTCGGCATCTTCTGGTACGAGTCGCTCATCGTCCCCAAGCCCATCGGCGACGGGTCGCTACAGTGGGTGCGACACGTGCTTGACTTCAGCACCCGCACCGGTGCCGGCATGCAGATCCCGGTCCGCGACCTCGATGGCGATGGGGACCTCGACATCGCCGTCGGCGGCAAGTCGGGGGTCTTCGTCTTCGAGAACAAGACCCGGTGATCCGAGGCCTCGGTACGCCGCCCACACCCAGCACGCGCCGGCTGCCATAAAAGCCAGCCCCGTGGTCCAGTGCAGGCCGCCGGGCGCAGGCAGGATGAACTGGAGCAGCAGCGCAGCGTTGTTAAGCGCATGAGCGATCACTGGCGGCCAGAGTGAACGCTGCCGCGCGTAGAGCCAGCCCAACCAGAGGCCGCAGCCAAACCTCCCCGCCATCTTCGTTGGCCCGTGCACGCCGCCGAAAAGCGCGGCGCTCACCGGAATCGCTGTGCGTGCCGAATAGCGCATCCAAAGTCCGCGCAGGATCACGGCGCGGAAGAGGAGTTCTTCCGCCAACGGCGCCACCCCCATCCCTAGCAGCGCGATCACCCAGGGTGAGCCCTCGAGCGGTGGCTTGAGGCTATTCACTTATTGCCGGTACCAGGGCCAATAGGTGGCCATCCTCAGCACCGCGGCGACATGCAGGATCATCTGTCCGGCCGTGCCCAGCACAATCAACGGCATCTCTGCCGTGGCGGTCCGGAAACCCGCGAACGCCTCGCGCCGCGGTGCCGTCCTGTTCCGTAGCCACAGCCATACCACCAGCGCAGTTCCGCCCATCGAAGCAACCCCTAGTGCGGTTTTTTGCCAGGGCGAATCGCCAAAGTTTACTTTGAAGAAGATGAGCAGAATCACGAGAGGCAGGGTGACGAGTTGGCTGGCCAGAATCAATCCGAAGCTTTGCTAGAATCCCAAACCAGGGCGAGGTTTTGTTTGCATTTGACGGCTCTCACACCAGGAAGCGCGGTGGGCCGCCAAAACCCGTCAGGGAGATCAGGTTTTTCTCTTCCTACGGCGGCTCCACGCCACCAGCGAGCCGCCGCCAGGCAGCATCGCCCAGGTTCCGGGCTCGGGAACTTCGGCCACCACGGGAAGCTCGGTAGAGGTGGAGTTGAACACACACTGCAACTCACTCCGCACTGCGCCCGAGGGGAACTGAGAGGCCAGGCCCCGCATCCGAATGGTGCCCGATAGCAGCCAATCGCCGGAACCGTTGCGCGTCCGGAAGACCACCGGTTGCGCCACGGAGTCGACTGCCGAGGCGCCTTGCTGGCGCGCGCGCAGATCGGTGGCCGATAGCCTGGCAACGATGTCGATCCCCGGCCCCAACTGGAGGTTTTCCACCCGGATCTCGGTGTTGGGCATCACTGGCCTGCCAACCGGACGCACGGTAAAAGCAGCGCTCACGAAAAGCGAGCTGAACGTCCAAAGGCGTCCGGCCGTCGAAGGCGTGCCGCCCGCCGGGTTCCAGGTCACGATGTTCGCCGGCCCTTTGCCGGGGTTGGTAAAAACGCTCGCCGTCGCGCGGTTGTTCGCTCCGCTGTAGGCAATCGTGAAATCGTACTCTTCGTTGTCATCGAAGTACCGGTTTGCGTGCGCCACCTCCGAGGCATACGGCGTGGCGGCTCCGAGCCCGATCTCCCAATCCTGTCCTCCCCGAACTCCGGCGCGAATCGTTGCCCCCAAGGAAAACGTTGCCGCCGCAGCCGGGCTGAGCGCAAGACCGAAGAAAATCAGAAATTGAATGGCCGGTTCATGCTTACGTTGTTTGCTAAACATTCATCGCATCACGAGGCGCCGCACAACGCGAGGGATAAGCCTGAGGGGGCTGCCGGTATCCACCTAAATCTCCGCAGGAACCGGCAGGCACTGGTAGGATGCCCACAGGAGTACTGTGCCTGCTCCCACCATTGGCGCTCCCTGCCACCACGCGAATGTGGGTGTTTGGACCTTCGGCTGCCCGGCGGTGAGGATCAGCCACGCACCGGCGCTATTGTTGAAGGCATGCGCCAACAAAGGCGGCCACACCGAACGATAGCGGACATAGAGCCAACCCAGGAAGACGCCGGCCGGAAGCATCAGCAACGCTTTAACCGGAAACCAGTGCGACGCTGCAAACAGGCACGCGGTGCCGGCCACCGACGCATGGACCGGGTAGCGGGCCAGCATGCCGCGCAGCAGCACACCACGGAACAGCAACTCTTCAGTCACAGGCGCACCCACTGCCAGCAGCATCGCCACAGCCGCGGGTGGGCCGCTCATGGGTAGTTCGAATTCGCTCACTGAGCGGGCAAACCACGGCCAGATTGCGCCAAGCCAATGCGTGAGTCCAGAGAGAAGCAGAAGATGCCCCGCATCACCGGCCGCGATCCAGGGCGTCAAGCGGACCGCGGCGCCGGATCCGCTGAACACTGCCTGCAATGGCACGTTCCACCGGTGCAGCACCCAGCCAGCCACCGCCACCGGTCCCATCATTCCCAGCGCCGCTCCGCTCGGGCTCGAGTCGCCGAACAGCAATCCTGTCGCCTGACTGGCCACCGTCAAAGCGGCGCAACGGGCGAAGCTCAGTGCTACCTGCAAGCGTCTACGCCACCTGCGTGCCGGACGGCTCCCTGACCCGCTACCACGTTACCCGTCGTTGTCATGCGGCCTCAGCATAGCGCACCGCGCTGGCGGCGGCTATACTGAAGGCCCCATGGACCCGCTGCCCGCATTCGTCCGGCCGGCGCTATTCGCTGGCGACTAGCCCTTGCCCACCGCGCTCTCCTCCCCGCCGCACTGAAAGGAGATCTGTCGTGTCCTCCCTACTGCCCATCCTCCAGCACCCGCTGCCCGGCCCCAAGGCGCAAACCCTCATTTCGCGCGACGCCGCCGTGCTGTCGCCCTCCTACACGCGACTACCCGCTGGTGGTGGAGCGCGGCGAAGGCGCCATCATTATTGATGTTGACGGTAACCGGTTCCTCGATTGCAACGCCGGTATCGCCGTTGTTGCCACCGGACACTGCCATCCGCGCGTCGTCCGCGCCATCCAGGAACAGGCCGCGAGCCTCATTCACATGTCCGGCACGGACTTCTACTACGAAAGCATGGTGGCCCTCGCCGAGCAACTCGCTTCGCTGGCCCCTGGCGGCGGTCCGCGCCGTGTCTACTTCGGCAACTCCGGCACCGAAGCCATCGAATGCGCCCTCAAACTGGCGCGCTCTCAAACGGGCCCCGACAAGTTTATCGGCTTTCTCAACTCCTTCCACGGCCGCACGCTCGGCTCTCTCTCGCTCACGGCATCGAAATACGTCCAGCGCGCCCGCATGGGGCCGTTCATGCCCGGCGTCACGCACATCCCCTACGCCAACTGCCTGCGCTGCGACTACGGCAAGACCGTCGATACCTGTTACGTCGAGTGCGTCAAGGTGCTCGAAAACCGCATCTTCAAAACCATCGTCCCCGCGAACGAAGTGGCGGCCATCGTCGTCGAACCCGTGCAAGGCGAAGGCGGCTATGTCGTGCCGCCACGCAAGTTCTTCGCCTACATTTCCGTTTTGAGCCGCGCGTGCGAGTCTCTCGGATGCTCGTCCGCATCAATATCCATAAGGGTTTGAAGGCAGTGAAGGCCCCTGCGGAGGACAGCACCCAATGGGTGACAAACAAAACCAGCCCTTTCAGCTCTCTTGCAACGGCCTTCTCAAGATCGACTGCCAGGGATCGCGCGTTACCTACGATGGCGGTCTGATCC
>VFZP01000445.1 GCA_016871115.1 Acidobacteriota bacterium | reverse complement strand
GGGCAGGCAGCAAGTTCGGCTGGAGGGGCGTAGCCCAGAAAACGGAACGCCTCGGACAGCGCCGCGGCGGGCTGGCGAAGGTCCACAGCGGGGGCGAGCGTCTGTTTGCTGAGTTTTTGGCCGTCTGCGCCCAGCACCACTCGAATGTGGGCGTAGGATGGCGTCGGGTAGCCGAGCAACTGCTGCAGAAGAGTCTGGCGCGGCGTTGAATCGAGCAGATCTTCCCCGCGGACAATATGCGTGATGCCCTGCCACGCGTCGTCCACCACGACGGCAAGCTGGTAGGCCCAGATCCAGTCGGCACGCAGGAGTGGAAAATCCCCGGTGACGGCGGCAACGTCCTCAGACTGCACGCCGCGAATGGCATCCGTGAAACGCACTTCCCCGCCAGGCACGCGCAAACGTACGGATCGCGGCGTGCGGCCGGGCGCAAGGCCATTGCGGCAGGTGCCAGGATAAACGCCCGCGCCCGCTTCCTTGCGGCTGCAACCGCAGTCGTACGCCGCGCCGCGAATCCGGAGTTCAGCGAGTGCCGCGGCGTAGGCTTCAAAGCGCGTGGTCTGATACAGTACCGGTCCGTCCCATTCGAGACCACAGGCTTCCAGGCAACGCAGAATGACATCCGCCGCACCCGGAACGTTCCGCGGGATGTCGATATCTTCCATCCGCACCAGCCACTGGCCACCCTGGGCGCGCGCCTGCAGATAGCTGGCGAGCGCCGCAACGAGCGAGCCTTGATGCAGCGGACCGGTGGGCGACGGCGCAAAGCGGCCGCGGTAATGGGGAGTCGGCGACAATGAGAATAATGTACACCAATCGCCTGGTTGACGAAAAGAGTCCGTACCTGTTGCAGCACGCGCACAACCCGGTGGACTGGTATCCGTGGGGTGAGGCTGCCTTTGCGAAAGCACGCGACGAAGGCAAGCCGATTTTTCTCTCGATCGGTTATTCGACTTGCCATTGGTGCCACGTGATGGAACGCGAGTCGTTCGAATCGGTGGAAGTGGCCGAAGTCCTGAACCGCGAGTTTGTCTCGATCAAGCTCGACCGCGAGGAGCGGCCCGATATTGACCGCGTCTACATGACGTTCGTGCAGGCGTCCACGGGTTCGGGCGGGTGGCCCATGTCGGTATGGCTGACGCCGGACCTGCGCCCGTTTTTCGGTGGCACATACTTTCCGCCAGACAATCGCTACGGGCGGCCGGGCTTCAAGACGCTGCTGGAGCATATCGCCGGCGTGTGGAAGAACGAGCGCAAGAAGCTGCTTGAGTCAAGCGAGAACATCGTAGAGCAACTGCGGCAGCAGACCGAAGTGAAAGCGGCGGCGGCGGGCAAGGGCGTGGATGAAGGTTCGTTTGAAACCTGCTTTTCCGTTTTTCGCCGCACGTATGACCGCACGCATTGCGGCTTCGGGCAAGCGCCCAAGTTCCCCCGCCCGGTGGCGTTCGATTTCCTGCTGCGCTATTACGCGCGCACAAAGAATGCCGAAGCGCTGGAGATGAGCGTCGACACGCTGCACAAGATGGCCGATGGCGGCATGTACGACCACGTGGGCGGCGGGTTCCATCGCTACTCGGTGGATGAGCATTGGTTTGTGCCGCACTTTGAAAAGATGCTATACGATCAGGCGCAACTGGCGACTTCGTACCTAGAGGCGTTTCAGATTACAGGCGAGGCACGCATGGCAGAGGTGGCGCGCGACATCTTCCGCTACGTGCTGGCCGACATGACTCACGCTGGCGGCGCGTTCAACTCCGCCGAAGATGCCGACAGCGTGATTGACACGGCACATCCGCACGAGAAGGGCGAAGGCGCGTTCTACATCTGGAGTGCGCGCGAGTTGGTGGACGTCTTGGGCGAAGCCGACGCGGCAGCACTGGGCAAGGCGTACGGCGTGCGCGCCAATGGCAACGTGGATCACGATCCGCATGGCGAGTTCACCGGGTGCAACATTCTTTACCGCATGGAAGGCGCGGCGGCAATGAGCGAGGCGGTGCGCGCAAAACTGGCGTCGGCGCGATCGGCGGGACGAGTGCGCCCGCACCTCGACGACAAGGTTCTCACGGCGTGGAACGCGCTGATGATCAGCGCGCTGTCATTGGGCGGGCGCGTGTTGGGCGAAGCGGCGTACACGCAGGCGGCGGTGCGCGCGGCCGAGTTTGTGTTGGCAAATCTGCGCACGCCGGACGGCGCGCTGCTGCGGCGCTGGCGCGACGGCGAGGGTGCCATTCCGGCGTTCCTCGATGACTACGCATACCTGGCGACGGCGCTGCTGGATCTCTACGAGACCACGTTCGACGCGCGCTACCTCGACACGGCCCGCGATCTGACGGACCGGATGCTGACGCTGTTTGCTGACGATGACCAGGGCGGCTTCTTCAGCAGCGCCGCGGGCGATGCGAGCCTCATCCTGCGGGTGAAGGACGAGTATGACGGCGCCGAACCCGCCGGCAATTCCGCCGCGGCGCTGCTTCTGTTCCGCCTCTACGCGATGACGGGCGAGGAGCGCTATCGCGAAGCCGGTGCGCGCACGCTGGTGGCGTTTGGCCCGCGTTTACGTACCGCGCCACATGCCACGCCCAAGCTGATGTGCGCCGCCATGCTGGCGATGAGTGCACCGAGCCAGGTGGTGATTGCGGGAGATGCGGCATCGCCCGGCTTTGCGGCGCTGGCCGCTGAAGCGCGCCGCCGGTTCGCTCCGCATCGCGTGTTGTTGCAGGCCGACACTACACGGCTGGCGAAGACCGCCGGGATGACCCCGGCCAGCGACGGCCGCGCGGCTGCCTATGTGTGCGAGAATTTCGCATGCCAGTTGCCGGTGTCCGATGTGGAAGCGCTGGGCCGCTTGCTAAACTAGAGCATTATGTCAAGAACTACGACTCTCCAAGGTAATCCTCTCGACCTCGCCGGGCCCGAACTCAAGGCCGGAGACACCGCGCCCGATTTTGCGGCGGTGGACGGCTCGCTCAAGCCGTTCACGCTCGCCAGCACCGGCAACGCCGTGCGGATTTTCAGCGTGATTCCGTCGCTCGACACGCCGGTGTGCGATGCCCAGACCAAGCGCTTCAACGAAGAAGCTGCCAAGTTGGACGGCGTCGATATCTTCACCTTTAGCATGGATCTGCCGTTTGCCCAGAAGCGCTGGTGCGGCGCGTTCGGCATCGACAAAGTGAAGATGGTCTCCGATCATAAGGACGGCAGCTTCGGCGCGGCTTACGGCACGCTGATTTCACCGCTCCGCATTCACAGCCGCGCGATCTTTGTCGTCAGCCCGGACAACAAGATCGTGCATGCCGAGTATGTCCCGGAGGTGGCGAACCATCCGAACTACGACACCGCGCTCGCGGCAGTGAAGTCGGCGCGCGGATAGCGATCTCATGAGCGATTGGACCTCTCTATTCGACGGTCGATCGCTCGCAGGCTGGGAAAAGGCCCCGTTCCACCGGCGCGGCAGCGTGCTGGTCTGGAACGGGGCCATTGTTTTGGGGCGCGGCAGTATGACCGGTATTGCGTGGGCCGGCAAGGCGCTAGCGCCAACCAACTACGAAATCCGTTTTGAAGCCGCCCGGCTGGAAGGCAAGGATTTTTTCGCCGCGCTGACCTTTCCCTCGGGGAGTTCGTTTTGTACCTGGGTGAACGGCGGCTGGGGCGGCGAGACCGTGGGACTGTCGAATGTGGACGGTTACGACGCGGCGGAAAACGAGACGTCTACGGTGCGCGACTTTGCGCGTGGCCAGTGGTACGCATTCCGGTTGCGCGTGACGCCGAAGCGGATTGAGGCGTGGATCGACGAGCTTCCGGTGATTGACGTGGACCTCACGGTTCACAAAGTGGATTTGCGCTTTGACGACATCGACCTGTGCAAGCCTTTGGGCTTTGCTTCCTACGCCACCGAAGGGACGGTACGCAAGATCGAATGGCGGTCACTCGGCTAGGTCAACACGCGACGGCTGGGCCGCGAATCTGGCAGTCAGCGTGAGTTTGATTTCGTGGTGGCGCAGCAGGAACGCCCGCTCGTTCAGCCGCCTGCGCCGCAGCCAAGCCGTCACCTCTTCATTGCATTTGCTGGTGTTGCAGGACAGGCAGGCCGGGACGATATTCTCCAGCGTGTAGCGGCCCCCGCGAGAGATAGCCAGCACGCAATCGCGCTGCAGCGCCTTGCCCGCCGAACCGCAATACGCGCACGCTCCGTCCCACGCCTCCTGCAACGCGGCCCATTGCTCCGCGCTGAGATCGTGCGACACCCGTTCCATCCGAAGTTTGCGGCGACGGGCGGCACGGGCCCGGCGCGTGCGGCTGACGGTCGCCATCTCTCTAGACTAGCCCCGCGTCCGCGTATAATTCGAAGATGAACCGTCGAACATTTTTCATGAGCTCGGCCGCTGCCATGGCGTCGCAGACGGTCTGGGCCACTCCAAGTCCGAACGACACCGTGCGCGTGGTGGTGGTGGGTTGCGGGGGCCGCGGCAACTCGCACATGGGCGCCTGGACGTCGATGCCGAACGTGTCGCTGGCCGGTTTGGTGGATGTGGACGACTCGCACTCCGAGCGCTACATCGGCGCGCTGCAACGGCGCGGCAAGGATCCAGTGAAGACGTTCCGCGATATCCGCAAGGTGCTGGAAGACAAGAACGTCGACGCCGTGTCGATTGCGACGCCCAACCACTGGCACACGCTGCAGACCATCTGGGCGTGCCAGGCCGGCAAGGACGTGTACGTCGAAAAGCCGTGCTCGCACAACGTATTCGAGTCGAAGCAAATCGTGGCGGCGGCACGCAAGTACAACTGCATCGTGCAGCAGGGATCGCAAAGCCGTTCGTCGCCGGCGCTGCAGGAAGCCGTGCAGAGGATGAAGGCCGGCGAGTTCGGCGACATCTACATGGCGCG
>VFZP01000444.1 GCA_016871115.1 Acidobacteriota bacterium | reverse complement strand
TTCTCCACCCGTCTGCTCGCCGCGCACGTAGTAGTAACTCGTCTTCCCGCGCTCCGGCGGCGCGGCGTCCTTCCACGTGAAGTCCAAGGTACGCGACTTCGGCGCCACCGTGTGCGCGTACTGGCCATCCTTGACGATCGCCACCTTCGCAAAATCCGCCGCGCCCGACAGCTTCACGCTGATCACGGGCGGTTCCTTCGCCGTGAACTCCTCGCCCATGAAGTGCGAACCTACGCGCACGTCAGCCAGGATGTTATCCGTCGCGCCGTACACACGCCGCTTGCGAAACGCCTCCATCACCGCCTCGCGCGTGGGCGAGGCCACCCACAGATTGCAGTACGACATATGGGTCGACACGTGATCGCTCGACGCCTGAAAGCCCAGCCGGTAGCCCTTCTGCAGCGCCAGCGACACGAAACCCAATGGACGCCAGCCGCCGATGGAATCGCCCGCCGAGTTCGAGCGCGGCGCGCCCGGCATCTCGTCGTTCTGCCGGTCACCCTGATAGATCGCCACCACTGGCTCGACGAGCGGATCGTTGTCGCGCCAGCCTGTCCCCATGTCCCTGCCTGAGGTATGCGAGGCCACGATGCCGCCGTACTGCTTCAGGAACCGGTAGAGCATCTGCGTGTCTGGCGCGGGCACGGAGGTGAATCGTCAGCAGTCTTCGGCAGCCTCGGCAGCGGACGCAGCCCGCGCTGCGGAAACACCGTATTGCGATGGCCCTCCGGATACCGCACGCTGCGCTCATAGCTGAACATCGCCGTGTAGCGCCCCGCGAGGTGGTAGGCATCCGTCAGCGTCTGCGACATCCACCAGTAGTACTCGTGCCCGCCGCCGTTGTCGTGATCGCAGCAGCCGCCCCAATCCATCGCCGCCGCGTCGATCATGTAACGGTAGGCGTCGATGATCGGGCCGTCGCTCATGCCGCCATCGCTCGACAACTTTGTATGGCGGTGAAATTCACCGCGCAGCAGTTGATGATTGCGCCCGCCCACCGGCATACGATACGCACGCATCTTCGCCACCTGCTCAGCCTCGGCGCGCGCTTCCGCTCCGGCCGGCTCGACAGCGGCACTCGCCACCGTCTTCAACTTCACGGGCCTAGCCGATGAGCCCGGCGCGATGTCGGCGGCATAAAGATCGGTGTTGATACCTTCATTGCCACGCCGTCCACCGCCAGGCACCGCGGCCTGCCGGTGATCGGTGGACGTCACCAGCATCATGGCATTCGCCTGCAGCGCCACCATCGCGGCGCGAATATCGGCGAGCCCATCGGCAGTCGGAATCTCCACCGGCCCGCCCAATAGCTCGCCGTCAAAGTACACGAGTTGGCCGTGCCAGATCGGACCGATCGGCGAGCGGCTCGCGGTGCCGGTGCGATAGGCGAGGTAGACGTTGCCTGAGCCATCCACGCTCAAGCGCGGAAAGCTGTTCTTCGGCAGCACCGGCGGCTGCGGCGTTGCGGATGCATTGCGTTTGGCCGCCAGCGCCGGGTTGGGGAACGCTGCTTCTCCCGACTGCTGCCGCCGCCGCATCTGCCTGCCGCCGGGCAACGCCTCGGTCACTTCATCTTACGGCTCGCTCAACGCGCCGTTCGGTTCCAGACACCGCACGCGGATGTTGTGGCCTTGATACAGCGCCACACCCGTCGTTTCATACGCGCCGAAATCCTTGCCCCATTTCACCTCGGAGCCTTCATACGCAACCCACACGCTCCCGCGCGGATCGTAGCCGATCGATGGCCGCGCTTCGAATTTTTCCGTAGCCGCGATCGCCACGGGCTGGTCCAGCTTCACGCCGCTGGGCGTCCAGCGCAGCTTGCGCACATAGACGTCATAGTCACCTTTGTCGTAGGTATCCCACGCGATGGCAACTTCGCCGCCCTGCCCTGCCGCGGCGATGGACGGATCCCAATCGCTGGCCGCGGAGAACGACACGCGCTGCGCAGCGCCGAAACGCGCGCCGTCCTGCGCCGCGGCAAGAATCTCAAGATTCCCTTGCCGGTACGCCTGCCACGCAATCCACACGCGGCCCGATGAATCCGTCGCCGCCACGGGGTTCAAATCCTGCCCAGCGTAGGACGTCACGCGCATCTCGCCACCCGTCCACTTGCCGCCTTCAGGCGCGCGCGCGAACAGATCGAAATTCCCATCGCGCTGCGCAGACCACACCACCCACACGCGTCCGCCGCCATCCACCGCCACCGCCGTCCGCATTACATCCTGCCCGGTTGGCGACACCGCTTCGGCGATGGACCACACACGCTTGGACTTTGAATACCGCATCAGCTTCACCTGGTCACCCCCGGTGGGCCGCGCCAGCGGCGCAAAGCTCACCGGCTCCTTCTGCAATTGCTGTGGCAAAGCCTGCGCACGGTCGCCGTGCGTGAAGTCGACATAGGCGAGATACAGATCGTCGCCCCGTTGCGCGAGCGCCGGGTGATCCTGCTCCTCGGCTGAAGTCGTCAACTGCAGCGAACCGGGCACACGCTCCACGCGCGCACGTCCGTCGAGCGCCGTCTTCGATTCGCCGTACGGCAACTCGCGCGACAGAAGGCAAAACGCTCCGGCCAGCGTAAGAATCTCATAGCGCGCGTCCGGCGAATCGAGCGAAGCGGTGATCAGCACGCCGTTGTCTTCCATCGGCGCGCGATTGCCACCCTTCTTCTATGCGGCCCGCACAATGCCGCGGCGCGTGGAAAGCTTCCAGGAAGATTGATAGTCAGTAGAGTCGCTATGCGCAAAGCGCCAGCCCTTGATGCTGCGCACCGTGCCTCCGGTGGGCATTACTGAACCGCTCCAATCGGTGGGCTCGGCATCGGTCACTCCCAGCAACACTCGGAACGTGACAGATTCCGGCATCGCCAGCGGTTGGGTCCGCGGCGTGCCGCCCTGCGATTGCAAGCGCCAAGCGCCCTACCCGCCCAGTGTTACCACAATCGCCAGAGTGGGCCCGGGCCAGTATGCACGCCTCATCGCCATCTGCTTAGCTTAACCGCTCGCGCCCCAAGCGGCAGGCCGAAGAGGGGCGGTGGTTGCCGCCCATCCATCTTTCCCGGGCCCGGTCCATCAAGCGACTAAAGCAGACACGGAGCGCCGGCGCCTACCGTGCAACCCGCTTCACCCGGATCGATGTGACGCCGGTTCCGCCCCGCCGGAGCATCGGCGGAGTACGGGAAAGACGTCCGGGAAGGCACATCGTTCAGATTCACGCCATCGCCCAGCCGAGAGTTCAGCGCACTGTTGCTGAAACGGCGCACCAGCGAGCACACCCGCGACAGCGCGCAGCGAAATGTCGGTCACGTCGTCGAACAACCGGCGACTTTGCGGGAAGCCGGCGGCATCGCCACCGGGCAGCCCGAGCCGGCGAGCAGAGAGAGACGAAAGTGGAGGGCTCGGGAACTTCGGTCGCCGCGAACGTAGCGTTGCTGAGTGAAGCCGAACCGGAAGAGCCGCCGTCCGCGGTGAGTTACAGAAACACATCGAGCGCAGCCGCGGCGGAGAAGGTAGTTCGGTCCGGGTTCTGGCTGAAAGCCCAACAGTTCGGCAGCGATCAGCGCAGCGTCCGTGCCCGTGCAGCCGGTGGGATCCGCGCCAGGGAACATGCCGCCAGCCCAGATGTTGGCAGTGGCTGTCGCCGATCCGTCATCCGTCACACCAAAACCTGCTAACGACACCGAAGCGCCGCCCACCAGACCCGCCACACGGAACCGGAAGGAGGACTCGAAGACTTCGCCCGCCCCCGCCGGAGTCACGCCCGAGAAACAGGCCCGGCCCAGCGAGGGGGTTCACAAGAATGTTGCCGGGCGCAACGCCCGCCGCAAAAGCAGAGGCCGGTTGGTCTGCGAAATTGCTGAATACTGAATTGCCAGCCATACAGCCGCCGGAGCCCAGGTTGATAAGTCCTGCAACGTACCTGAAACACAAAGCGGCGCGGCCGGCAGACTGCCGGATACGGCTACCAGGAGAAGAAGCGGGAGATACGTGAACGCCGCAGCGCCGGATGTATCTCAGCGGCGACAAAGTACCAGTTGTAAAACTTCGCCATCTCGCGGGGATTCCGTCTCCGGCGGCGACGGCCGTGATCCTGATTTCGGCAAATGCCGAGTGGCGAGTGGTACGAGAGGTGTTTCCTGCCGCGCGCATTGAGCGGTCTCCCTACGGCGAATGGTTCACGGCGCACAACGCAGTGTTTGTGCAAGGCGGTTGGGGCAAGGTGGACGCCGCCGCTTCGGCGCAGTATGCAATCGACCGCTGGAACCCGCGCGTGGTCATGGCGGCTTTACCGGCCGCATTGCACGGCACGAGATCATCCTCGCTGAACGCACCGTGATCTACGGCATCGTCGAGCACATGGGTGAGGTCCGCCGCGATTGCCCGCGTAGCCGCGCGCAACGGCAGGCCCGTGGTGATTTCTCCACGTCGTCAGCGATCTGGTGGCGGCAACCACGGGCGGCGAGGCGTACAGCAACCCGCAAGCGTTCGCCGAGGGCACGGCGTGCGTAATGTGTGATCTGCCCGGCGCACTGCCGCAATGGCTGCAACGCGCTCGGGCGTCCGCCTCAGCCAGTAACTCAGGTGTACCGCGTAGACCGCGCAGGCAGGCCCCCGCCGCCATCCATACTACTTCATTGAGTTACCCTGCCGATAAGTACCTCAGGATGAGTCGCGGCTTACTCTGCATCCTGATGCTCTTCTTCGCAACTTGCGCCTTTGCCTCCGGCAGTTACAGCGGGCGTACGCCCCGCCCGCCCGGCTCCGACGCGAGCCAATATGAGTTGGGCAAGGCGATCTATCTCGGCCGTGTGGCGACCGGCGCAAGGGTGGCCGGCGCCAGCACTCGCGCCCAGCAACAGGAAAAACTCGCGCGCTGGCAAGGCCAGTTGCCGCACAC
>VFZP01000443.1 GCA_016871115.1 Acidobacteriota bacterium | reverse complement strand
GGATTGCCCCAGTAGCCTTCATGGCAAGTTGTGCCGGTTTCCTTCCGCCAGCCATGCAGCTCTCCGATCCCCTGACTCATCGTGCGGTTGACCACGAGGCCTTCCCGGTGGTGCTGGTAAGCGGCACTCACGCTTGGGTCACTATGGCTGAGGATCCTTACAACATCCCGCCACCGCCCGCTGGCGCGTCCTGCCTCGTTCCACTCGAACGCCGGCGCACGATTGAGCAATCCATTCAAGAGCAGGATACGAGGTATCGCGACAGGGCTTGGGAACTCAACGTGGAAGATCTGGCTGCCGGCCGACAAAGGATAGAACTATTCTTGTTGGGCGATGGATATTGGGGAGGCGCGTACGAGGCGGCCTCGACGACGATTGCCCCGCTGTACCGCAAGTCCACCGGGCCCGGGGGGCGCTCTGCTCTTCGGGGCACTCGCCCTGTTCATTCATGAATTCCGCCGTCTGGGTGATCGGGGCTGTTGGAATACGGTGGATCAGGTACAGGCGGAGAGGCGCGCCATCATCAGTTTGGATGCGGTGTATGATGAAGTCAGCGCCCCCCATGGCTGAACACGTACGCTGGACGCGGAACCGCCGCGAGTTCCTCACCGATGCTTTCTGCGGCTTCGGATCGCTCGCCTTTACCTCCATGCTCGCCGACGAGGCCCGCGCCGCAGGCACGGGCGGCGACGCCGATCCGCTCGCGCCGAAAGCCTCGCACTTCGCGCCGAAAGCCAAAGCCGTCATCTTCCTCTTCATGGCGGGCGGCCCGTCACACCTCGAGACGTTCGATCCCAAGCCGCTGCTGAATCAACTTCACGGCCAGAAGCGGCCCAAGGAATTCGGCGAGGTGAAGTATCAGTTCGTCAACAACGAATCCAGGATCCTCGGCACCAAGCGCACCTTTCAAAAGTACGGGAAAGCCGGTATCGAAGTTTCCGATCTGTTTCCGCATCAGGCGCAGATTGTCGATGACCTCGCCATCCTCCGCTCCTGCCACGGCGACATGGTGGTGCACTCGGCGGCGCAGTATCAACTCTTCACCGGCCGCGTGATTCCGGGTTTCCCCAGCATGGGCTCGTGGATGTTGTACGGCCTCGGTTCAGAGGCGCGCTCACTGCCATCCTATGTCGTGATGCCGGATCCGGACGGCGCGCTGGAAGCCGGCCAGCCCATGTACACCAACGGATTCCTCCCGGCGGTCTACCAGCCGACGATGTTGCGCGCGGGCAAGAAGCCGATTCTCAATCTCGACCTGCCGCCCGGGCTTACGCATTCACAGCGCCGCGATACCGTGGATTTGATCAAGGGGCTGAATCAGGCCGCGATGACGCCTGGCGACGATGAGTTTGCCGCGCGCGTCAACGCCTACGATCTCGCGTTCCGTATGCAGATGGAGGCGCCGGCGATTTTCGATCTTTCGCGCGAATCGCAGGAGACGCTCGACCTCTACGGAGTGGGCAAGGAGCCGACTGACGACTACGCCCGGCGCTGCCTGCTTGCCCGCCGCATGGTGGAAAACGGCGTGCGGTTCACCTGCGTTGTCTCCGGCGGCGGCCCCGGTAACCTGCAGTGGGACGCGCACGACGATATCGAAGAAAACCATCTGCGCATGGCCAGACAATCGGATCAGCCCGTGGCGGCGCTGATCAAAGACCTCAAACGCCGCGGCATGCTCGACGAGACGCTGGTGGTGTGGGGCGGCGAGTTTGGCCGCTCACCCGAATCGCAGGGTTCCAAGGGGCGCGACCATCACAATACGGGCTTCACCATGTGGATGGCCGGCGGCGGTACCAAGGGCGGCCAAGCGGTGGGCGCTACCGACGCAATTGGCCTCAAGGCCGTGGAAAATCCCATCCATTTCCGGGATATCCATACCACGGTTCTGCATCAGATGGGTCTCGGTCAGCATGGGTTGAGCTACATGCATCTGGGCAGAAAAGAGCGCCTGACCGAGGTCGAAGGCTCTTTGATAAAGCAGATCGTTTAGGCTGCCTTTGCGGCTTCTGCTATTTTTTTCACAAAAACCATTTCTATTTTAGTTGTAATTCTGATAATCTCTCTTCAGCTGAATCTGTCGGGTGTACCGTGTATTGTCCGTCGTCTGTTAACAAAGAAGCTGGTTGTCCGTTCTGGAGCGGTTCTGTTCGAAGAAGGGCAACCGGTTGCAAGTGCGTACCTGCTTGAGGAGGGGTGTCTCAAGCTGGAGTCTTCCACTTCATCCGTGCCACGGATTGTGTGGCCGGGGGACTTCGTCCAGGACCGCGTACCCGTCACTACCACGCATTTTTCCACCGCTCGCGCCGCCGAGGCCTGCACTCTGGCCGTGATGCCGGCCGCCGAATGCGAGCAGGCAGCGGAGCAGGAGCCGGAGTTTCGCGACTGGCTGTTGCGCCAAAGCGACCGGCAGATCCTTGAGCTGGAACGGCGTATTCAATGGATCCTGACCGATCGCGCCGACGCCCGCGTGATCGACACGCTGGTGAATCTGGCCAAACGCGCGTTGGGGGGACGGCCCGAAGCCGTCATTCCGTTGACGCAGGCGGATCTGGCAAAGCTTTCCGGTAATTCGCGCGAGACCACGTCCACCGTGCTGGGTTCGCTGCGCCGCAACGGGCTGATCGAATACCGCCAGCGGCGTGTGCTGATTCCGTCGATCGACCGGTTGCGTGCGCAGGCTGCCACTGCCGGCGCGGTTCGCGAGGAGCAGTACTCACCGGAGTGGAACCAGGCCGAGCAACAAACGTAACGCTTCCCCGGTCTGGATGAGCAGCGAAGCCGCTGCGGTAGTCTCACTTCTTTTTCGGCTCCTTCGGAGAATCCCAAGGCATCGCGCGCCACCGCCCGGGCGCTTTCCCGGCAAACGGGTTGGTTGTCCGGCCACGAAGAATTCGTAGATCCGTCCCGGCGCGATCTCGACAACCGCACCTCGGATGGGATCGCATGGGGATGAGTCTCCGGTCTGACAACGCGGCGGAGGCGACGACAAACCTGGCGTATCTGGAAAGACGGCGGCTTGTCCCGTCCACCGGAGGCGGAAACCTCGCCGCTTTCCTCGCCCCGGTCGCCCTCGCTGCGATGCTGCTGTCGTCCTGGCGCGCCTGGCGCGTCAATCCCTTGGCGGCGCTGCGCGAAGACGGGTAAGCCGCGCTCGGCTATGTTGGAGTAATGCGTTTTGCGCTGCTGCTCCTCGTGCTCGCCTCAATGGCCCACGCCGAAAAGAAGGCGATCCGCCCGCCCGCCGGACCCACCGCGGGTCCGTACAGCGCGGGCATTGTCACCGGCAAGTTTCTCTACATCTCCGGTCACGTGGGCCCGCAACCCGGAGGCGGCTTCGCGCCCGGCGACGTGAAGACGCAGACGCGCCGCTGCCTCGAACTTGTCGGCAAAGTGCTCAAGGAGGCCGGGCTCGACTACAGCCGTGTCGTTTCCACGACGCTCTACCTCACCGATATCCGCACGCTCGATGCGGCGGATGCGGCCTATCGCGAAGTCTTCACCGGCCCGCTTTACCCGTCGCGCGTTGAGATTGAATCGCCGCTGCTGATTCCCGAAGCGCTGTCCGAAGTGAGCGCGATCGCCGTGCTGGGTGACCCGCGCGCGTCCATCTATCTCGACCCCGACGGCTGGGCCAAGCCCAAGCGCCCGTTCAGTCACGCCGTACTCGCCGCTGGCACGTTGTTCTTCTCCACGCTCCGCCCCACCGACATGACGACGGGCGCGCTGGTGGGCCGCACCATCGCCGGGCAGACCGCGCAGGTGCTTCGCAATCAGCAGGCCGTGCTCAGCGCCGTGAAGATGAAGCCCGCCGACGTCGCCGCCGCGCGCGTCTTCCTCGCCGACCCGCGCCTTGCTACCGCCTACCGCGCGCCTGCGATGTCGATGGGGGTGGCCGGTCCGTACGAGCCCGGCCATCTCCTCCAGGTGCAGGCCGTTGCGCGCAAAGAAGCGTCGCCCAACACCGTGTACCTGCCGGGGATGACGGGCCGCGGCGCCACCATCGAAGAGCAAACGCGCTCGGCGCTCGCCGGCATCGAAGCCGAACTCAAACGCCACGGCATGACATTCGGCGATACCGCCGAAGCCGTGGTGTGGCTCCGCGAACCGCGCCACGCCGCGGCGATGAACTCGGTGTACCGTGAGATCGTCAAGCCCAACCCGGCCGCGCGCGCCACGGTGCGCCTCGCGCCGTTGAGCGCCGGCCAGTTGATTGAAATCACGATGACGGCCCACAAGTAGGCGGCCGTGCGCGGACTCTACGGGCTTCCCAACTTTCGCGACCCCGGTGGACTCACGGCCACGGACGGCTGCCTGCTGAAAACCGGCGTGCTCTTCCGCTCCACTGAACTCGCCAAACTCTCGGGCGGCGACCGCGCGACGCTGCGCGCACGCGGCATCAAGCTGATCTGCGACATGCGTTCCTCCGAGCGCAGCCGCCGCAGGGCCGCCGATCTTGCTCCGGACCACGGTATGCGCATCGTCAACGTGCCCGTGCTGGACTCGCCTGAGTGGGAGCCCGACCTGCGCAAGATATTTCATTTTCTGCTGCGCCGCGACGGCATGGAACGCTTCGATGCGTTCAATCGGGATTTCTATCATCACTTTGCCTTCGATCAATCGGCCCGCGTAGGCGAAGTGCTGCGCCTGCTGGCGGACGATTCCCAAGGTCCGGCGTTGTTTCATTGACAAGCCGGCCGCGATCCCACAGGCATCATCGCCGCGTTTGTCCCGATCATCGCGGGAGGGTGTGCCTACTTTGTGATGATGGAAAAGCCTCGTTGAATCAGCGGCATAGATCCGCTGGCAGCCTTTCGGGCTGAAGCAAAGGACCGGGATATGATCATATCCCAGGCTTTCGGGTCAGTTGTCGTTGGCCACTTTCAGCTCGGCGAGGTG
>VFZP01000442.1 GCA_016871115.1 Acidobacteriota bacterium | reverse complement strand
GCTTGGCCCGAAATCGTGCAGCAACTCGACGCTGGCGCACGGCTGATCGAGGTGTTTTGACGGCAACGGATCTTCCCTTTCCGCCCACCGCGCTAAGCCGAACCCGTCAGGCCGAATGCGTTGTGGTCGGCACGATTTCAACGTCCGCGGGCATGCGCGAACCGGGCAAGCGACGGAACCGAGCCAGAGGGTCGTGCCTAAACTGGTGTGGTCGGCGGCACTCTCCCAGCCGCAATGCGGTCCCGGAATTGCGGTTCGACTTCCAGGAGATTGCCCAGACGTGTCCAAAGTACCGGAGGGGCGAGTGCTCGCAAACGCGACTACTTCGTGAGGTGAAGGTACCTCATCATGATCACACCACTCGGCGCATGCACGCCAAGCGGCGCATGGATGGCGGGTAAGTGGCGGGTGATCGACAGGCATTTGGAGGAGATGCGGCGGGCAAGTGGCGGACGAAACGCCTAACGTTGTTAGGGGTGGCGTGTCCTCTGCAATCATACTGACTTGGTCAGCCGGATGGCAGTGAGCCGTGAAAGGGGTTGGAATGAGGTTTCTCGCGACTTTCTTTCGCGATGGGTACGTTGAAGGCTTCAAGAATGGAGGGGATTGCGAGGGGTTTTGGCGGTCGCGGATGGTCTGGCGTGGGTAGGTTGGCGGGGGTTGCGGATGATTAGGTCGAGGTCGGATTCGTGGGTGGGGTAGCTGCGTTGTTTTGGAGGACGGTTCGGGCAGTTGGTGGGTGATGGCATGGCATTGACTGCACGTGCCTGCTTTGGCGCAGGAAAGCAGTCTTTGTTCAGCCTGGCTGAACGGAGTCTGCGATTCCGTGTGCGCTGGGTGGCACCGGACGGTGAGCAGTCGTGCCGGGTTTGACGGGAGCGGGAGCGCAGCCTCAAGCGAACGGCAAATTCGGCGCGTCTGCGTGTTGTCCGCACGGCATGGGGCGGGATCGGCGTTGAGGGCGTCGACGCCGACTGCTATACTGCGTCCCGAAAGACGCGGCCCATGGACCCTGCAACCGGAGAAAGACCAACTGAACCAGCGTGCGAAGTGCCGGCCGCGGAGGCCGCAAAAACCGGAGCGGCCGGCTTCGCCAAGGGTAGGAGTGATGCCGTCGGAGTTTCGCCACGCCCTGCGACCCCACGTGAAAGCCGGATGGACGATCGACACATCGAGCGCTTGAGCGAAGGAGAGGTGATCGAATGCATTGGGGAGTTGCTGGCGATTGCCATCGCCCGCAGCGGGCGGCTGCTGCGCGCCCCCGCGCTCCACCGCGCTAATGCTCCGGGTACGTCGGCCTCGGTCGTGGATTCGGTGGCCCTGATCCGCGACCCGGTGGAGCGCAAGCTGGCCCGATTTCTCAAGCATGCTGGGCCGTGTCGGCCCAGCGATATCGCCGCGACCCTGGGCCTCAACCGCTGGCTCGTCGGCCGGAAACTCCGACGCCTGCGTGCGGCGGGAATCTGCGAGGCCGTGGGCAAGACGAGGGCGTCCCACTACCAACTGCGGGCCAACTACCAGGCCAATTGATGACGCGGCCGCTGACTGGCCGCACTTCGCCCATGGAAGGTCGGGAGAATGGTCTTTTCGGTTCCGATGAATCGAATAGGTTACTCGGCGATACGGAGAACAGCCCACCCATGCCTGTTCGTTATCACAAGCACATCGATGCACGAATTCTGCGCTTGGTTGAAGCGGCGGTTCACGAGATCGACGCCAGTCCTGCTTTGTTTGAACGGATGCGCGGCAACGTCAGCAGATGGAGTGACCCGGTGAAAAAGAGGCGATGGGAAAGGCTGCTCGACGGCCCGTGGGCGAGGTTGCGCGAACAACTCTTGTCCGAGAGTGAAACCGGTGCCGCGCTGAGGCAGGATGCTCCCTTGGGTGGAATCCTCAGCCCCGCCGAGCGCAATCGAATCATGCGCCAATCCGCCGATGACCCGAGAGCAGCTTGAGCAGGTTGGTTGGGCTACGGGAGCCGATTGCACGGTGGCGTTCCGACTGTCGCCGTAGTGTCATCGCTTCGTGGTGCGCCCGAGGCCACTACTCACCACCGCGGGACTCCATTTTCGCGAACCGCCGCCGTTGCTCGTCGATGGGCAGGTCTGCCAATGCCTTCATTTGGTTCAGGCCGAAGCGGCGAACTTGGTCGGCCGTCGTGAGATCGAGGAGCTTGTCTTGAATGTCGTCGGCCAGCAGGAGCAGTTTCATGTGGTGCGTGATCGAGCCCGGCGAGAGGCCCTCCGCGGCCGCGAGCTTCATGCGGTTGAGTCCGGGCTCGGTGTCGAGCCGGCGCTGCCAGGCGCGAGCGCGGTGAATCGGATGCAGCATCGGCGTGGGCGTTGAGGCCGGTGCTGGTGGGCGTCGGGTCATCCCGAGCTCGCACCGAATGGGAGTGAGCACAGTGACCGGCCGCACGGCTCCGGAGGCCGGCGCCAGGGCAACGTTGATCGTGAGCAGCATGGTCCGGCTGGGATCCGCCGCCGCGGCTAGGGCGGTGCGTTCTTCGATCACGACCTGTTCCGCCATGCCCTCGATCAGGCGGCCGACGCGGAGCTTCATGCGCAACTCAAGCAGGCGGGTGTAAGCCGGAATCGGCGTGCCCGACTTCGCGGACGGTCGCACCTCAACCCGCGCCAGAAACAGGGAGATGAGATTTCGTTGCTCGTCCGGCGCCAGAGCCGGCAGCAGTTCGGCAAACTTCCGGAGCGCGGTGCTGACTCGCTCGAGGCTGATGTCACCCTCATCGCAGGCGGCCAGTTCCACCCGAAGCTGCTCCCGCTCCACCAGGAGATTCTGTTTTTCCTCCTGCAGCGCCATGGCCTGCTCTTGCAGGACATCGTCCAGTGCGGCGACCTGGCCGAGCACGAGAGCCTTCGCGCAATTGCGAAGCTGGTCCGTGATGCTGGCGAGTTTTGCTTCGATGGCAGTCAGCCGTGCGCGAAGTGGGGCGCGCTCGCCTTGGTTGCGTTCCCGGGACTTCGCCAGGGTGGCGGTGAGGATGTCCTGGTGCTGGCTGCACTCCCCGAGGAATCCGACGACGGCGGTTTCGAGGGCACTGGCGGAAACGTGGCGCACCGGGCACTTCGCATCGGCGCGCTCCTTGTGGGCATAGCCGCACGTGTAGTAGCGGTAGGGCTTGCCGTCCGGATCGAGCTTGCCGCAGGCGTTGGGGATCATCGCGCGCCGGCAGCAGCCGCAGTGGGCGATGCCCTTGAGCAAATGGAAGTGTTTGCTCTCTGCCCGGAGTCGGCGCGGTGCCGCCTCGCTGGCGGGTCGGATGGCGGCGTTGGCTTGCTGCCAAAGTTCCGGCGTCACCAGCGCCGCGTGTTGGCCGGGAAACTCCTTGCCGTTCATCCGGACGCGGCCCGCGTAGAGCGGCCGCATGATCAACCGGCGGATGATGTCCGAACGAAAACGCTTTCCGCCGATGTTTTGTTTCGAGCCGTCGCGGCGACTGAAGATCCGTTCGCGAGTCCGGTGCCCCTCGTCGTTGAGCGTGTTGGCGATCTCCGTCAGCGAAGTGAGACGGGCGGCGTGTTCGAAGACGCGCCGCAGGGTGGCGGCTTCGGTTGGGTGCGGACTCAACCCTTGGAGTTTCTCGTCGTAAACGTAACCGAAGGGCACTTGGCCGCCGGTCCAGAATCCCCGCTTGGCCTGCTCGTTGAGTTTGATGCGAATCTTCTCGGCCGTGTTGAGCCGCTCGTACTCGGCGACGCTCATCAGCAGGTTGTTCTTGAGGCGACCCGAGGGTGTTTCGTCGGAAAGATCCTCCGTCGGGCTGACGAGCCGGCAGCCGTGCTGGTGCAGGAAGGTCCGGAACGGGCCCCATTCGTCGGTGCTGCGGAGCACGCGTTCGAGTTTGAAGATTAGCACCACCTTGATCTCGCCGGCAGCGATCTGGCGCTTGAGCGCCTGAATGCCGGGCCGGTTCATCGAGCTGCCCGAGTAGGCCGGGTCCGAGAAACACGCCACCTCGAACCAACCCTCAGCTGCCTTCTTGGCGATGTGCTCGCGGCAGACGGCCGCCTGGCTTTCGCAGGAATCGAAGCGCCCGCCGACCTGGTTGGGTGTCGAGACGCGGGTGTAGATGGCCACCGGCACCGTGGCGGCGCGGGCGCGAGGGGATGCTGCCACTTGGATCGCTGACATGATCGGAACCTCCTTTTTCGAGTGGGAGGGCGATCCAAAAGGCCTCGGCCCAGGTTGAATTGTTCGCCGGCGATTATCGCAGAACGCGGAAAAAATTCACGCGCGGAATTTTAACGGCAGCAAAACGGTGACCATTCCCGGACGGTTTTTCGCGATGGCCGGGGACCAAAACCGGAACTAATTCCGCGAGCGTTAAAGTCGCACTTTTGTTCCGTGGCGGCCCACAGCGACTTGCGCATTTTAATCCGACCGCCGTTCGGTTCGGAATAAGAGTAAACTGGCGGAGAGAGAGGGATTCGAACCCTATCCAAGGCTTTAATGCAAATATACTGCGAATACCTCTGGGGTAGTGCAGGTACCAAGCAAATGAACACTTTGTGGAATAAAGTAGGCCGGAATGGACGGGAACTGAATTGCACCCAATCGCACCCAATCGGGCAGGAATTGGCAGGAATTTGGCAGGACTGGGGCAGGAATCTTGGTGGGTTTGGTTGGCTTTTGAGTGCCGCTCCGCAGTGCCCAGACCCCCAAATCGCGCTCGCCACCCGAGTGGGTCCCGATGCCCCCCACCACCCCCCACCGGCTACCGGGCAATCAAACGAAACCCGCGCGGACTTTGGCGCGGATTTTCGCATTCGCCGGTTTTCAATTGGCGTTGCGATTGGCGGGCGCGCGTCGCCGGGTCCATCGCCCGCCTGAGCCCGCCTTTGGGCATCGAGTCGGCGAGCATTTTCTTCCGCTCGCCGTTCTCACGC
>VFZP01000441.1 GCA_016871115.1 Acidobacteriota bacterium | reverse complement strand
GCGACAGCCTCTCCATCCGGCACTTTCTCCGTGTGGGCCTGGACGAGCAGGTGCCCGATCATTCGACCCTTTCGCGCAACCGCCGGCTGATCAGCCTGGAAACACGGCGCGGAGAGCCCGCCCGAAAAAATGCAAGAATCGCGAAACGAACCCTATAATTTCTCATTCTAGTCACACTGGACGGCGTTTCATAGACCAAGAACGCGCGGAGGCGGCACGGCCATAGCCACGCGCTGATCGACGCAATCGAAGCGCAGTCCATGCTGTGGTACGTTTAACCGGAATGGACTCCGTGTTGAACTTCTCGGGCGGGTGGCAGCCTTCGGTTGCCGCCGCCGGCCTTGACGTCTTGAACCCTGCCACCGGCGAGGCGCTCGCACGCGCGCCAATCGGTGACACGGCCGACGTCGCGCGTATCGTAGCCGCTGCCTCCGTTGCCTTCCCCGCCTGGCGACGCACGCCGCCGCAGGAGCGCATCCAGTATCTCTTCAAGCTCCGCGCGCTGCTCACGGCGAACCTCGACGACGTCGCCCGCACCATCGTGCTTGAAAACGACAAGACGCTCGGCGAAGCGAAGGCCGAACTCGCGCGTGGACTCGAAAACATCGAAGTGGCCTGCGGCATCCCCACGCTCATGCAAGGCTACAACCTCGAAGACGTAGCCGCGGGCATTGACGAGATCATGATCCGGCAGCCGCTCGGCGTCGTCACGGCGATCACACCTTTCAACTTCCCCGGCATGATTCCGCTGTGGTTTCTACCGTACGCCATCGCCTGTGGCAATACGCTCGTCGTCAAGCCCAGCGAGCGCGTGCCGCTCACCATGCAGAAGCTGTTCGCGCTCATCGAACAAACGGGCATCCCCAAGGGCGTCTGTAATCTGGTGAACGGCGGCAAGCCGGTCGTCGACGCGCTGCTCGATCACCCGGACATCCGCGTCATCAGTTTCGTCGGCTCCTCCGCCATCGCCAAGTACGTCTACACGCGCGGGCCCGCGGCCGGCAAGCGTGTGCAGTGCCAGGGCGGCGCGAAGAAGCACGTGGTGGTGATGCCTGACGCAGACCTGCCGATGACGACGAAAATCGTGAGCGACTCGGCCTTCGGTTGCGCGGGCCAGCGGTACCTCGCCGTCTCCGTCGCCGTCACCGTGGGTGACGCACATGCGCCGTTTCGCGATGCGATCACCGAAACCGCGGCCGCGCTCAAAGTCGGCAGCGGGCTCGATCCCGCCTCCCAGATGGGCCCGGTCATCACGGCGGCCAGCAAAGCCCGCATCGGCACCTGCATCGATCGAAGCCTCGCTGACGGCGCGCGCTCCACGCCCGATGGCGGCACGGCGGCGGCCGCTGCGAGCACCGGCTACTTCCTCGGCCCCACGATTCTCGATAACGGCCGCGCCGATTCGGAGATGGCCCGCACCGAATTTTTCGGACCCGTACTCACGCTGGTGCAAGCGCGAGACCTTGACGACGCGATCGCTATGATCGCAGCGAACCCCTACGGCAACGCCGCGTCGATCTTCACCACCAACGGCCCGGCCGCGCGTCGCTTTCGTTACGAAATCCCCGCGGGCAACGTGGGAGTGAACATCGGCGTCGCTGCGCCGATGGCGTACTTTCCGTTCAGCGGCTGGAAAGACAGCTTTCTCGGCGTGCTGCACGGGCAGGGCAGGGATGCGGCAGAGTTCTAAACGGATAAGAAGGTCGTGGTGGAGCACTGGCCTTCGGAATGGTCGAGGAAATTCTAATGAGAGTGGCAATTGGATTCTTGATGGCTGCGGCTTCGATAGCCGCGGCGGCGGAAGTGACGATCGACAAGCCCATGACCCCGCCGGCCTGGGCGCTGCTGGAGCGCGAACTGCTCAAGTCTTCATCGACGGCGGCCGAGCGTTTCGGCAAAAAGTATCTCGACGCGCGCGGCTACCTGCTGCACACGCCGCGCTGGGGCACGCTCGATGGGCCCGATGACGCCATCGAGACCTTCTACAACTGGACGCTGCTGCACGCGCTCGGCGGCTCCGGCGAAGTGCTCAAGATCTACAAGAAGGCGCTCGAAGGCCACCTCCTCCAGTACAAGGAGATGCGCACCACCAAGACCAAACTCGCTGAAGATGGCGCTTACTACAAAGAATTCATCACGCAGTCAGATTGGTTTCACACCGGCGAAGGCATCCGCGCGTTCATGTTTCTCGGCCTCGCCGATCCGCACGACGAAATGCTCATCACGCGCATGAAGCGCTTCGCCGGCCTCTACATGAACGAAGACCCTGAGGCGCCCAACTACGACCCGGTGAACAAGGTCATCAAGAGCATCTGGACCGGCAGCAAAGGCCCGATGCTGCACAAAGCCACCACCTACGATTGGGTGGGCGATCCGGTGCCCGGTAGCTTCCACCTGCTCCATGGCAAGCAGAGCCGACGGCAACTGGTGAATCTGAACTCGGTCTACGACAAAATGCTCGCGCATTGCGCCGAGTACCTCGATAGCGTCGGCGATCATCCGCTCAACCTCGCCTCCACGGGCCTCGCGCTGAATGCCTACATGCTCACCGGCGACCAGAAGTACAAGAACTGGATCATGGAGTACGTCGGTGCGTGGAAGCAGCGCACCGACGCCAACGGCGGCAACATCCCCACCAACATCGGGCTCAATGGCAAAGTGGGCGGCGAGTACAGCGGCAAGTGGTACAAGGGTACCTACGGCTGGAACTTCACCATCTACGATGGCGAGATCGATCAGATCGCGCATCGCAATACCTTTGAAGCGGGCTCGTGGCCGGGCTTCGGCAATGCGTTTCTCGTCAGCCAGGGTGATGCGGGTTTTGTCGCCACGCTCCGCAAGCAGATGGACAATCTCTACGCGCAGAAGAAAGTGGTGAACGGGCAGACCATGCTGCCACAGATGTTCGGCGATCCGCGCGGCCACAAGGAGTCAGGCCGCGAAGAGTGGTACAACTGGACGCCGAATCTGCACATCCCGCGGCTGACGGAAATCTACCTTTGGTCAATGGACCGCAAGGATCTCGAGCGAGTTCCCGCTGAGGGCTGGATCGGGTTCCTCGAAGGCAAAGACGCCTCATACCCTGAGAAGGCTCTGCGTGCCGATCTTGAATTCGTGCGCAAGCAGGTGCAGGAGATGGAGGAGGATGACACGTCCCCCGATACGCGCCTCGCGGACTACCTCATGGGCTTCAACCCCGCTGCGACGGACGCATTGTCGAAGCTCACGCTCGGATCCTACCTTACCGGCAACATCTGGACGCTGCACGCGCGCGTGCGTTACTTCGATCCTGAGCGCGGCCGCCCCGGCTTGCCCGAGGATGTCGCGGCGCTGGTAGAGAAGTTCGATGCCGATTCCACCACGCTCACGCTGGTGAACACCAACGCGGGCGCGCCGCGCGAGGTGGTGGTGCAAGCAGGTGCCTACGGCGAACACCAGTTCCTCAGCGTCAATGACCAGCCTCTCAACGAACGGACCCTCCGTGTACGCCTGAAGCCCGGTGCGGGCGGACGCCTGGAGTTCCGCGTGAAGCGCTACGCGCATGCGCCCTCGTTGAAGTTGCCGTGGGATCGGTAGCCCGAGACGACAGCCCTCTATAGCGGAGCGGCGGACTGCTCGGCGGAAGTAACGCCTAACGGTAACTCCATGATGCGGATGTTGCGGAAGTGGATCTTCGCGCCCTCAGACTCAAGGCACAGGTAGCCCTTCTTCTGCGTCGATTTGGCGATGCCGTTGACGAACTTGCCGTTCACCGACAGCTTGATCGTGCCGTCCACGCACACCACGTCGTACAGGTTCCACTGATTGCGCGGGAGGCACCGGTTTTCAATCGATTTGCTGCGGGTATTGCGCGGATTGTCGGGCACGGTCTTCACACCACCCACGCCGAACAACTCGCCGTGCACGTACGCCACCGGCGGTTCCACGCCGTCTTTGATATGCAGTTTCGGCCAATCCAGCTCTAGCATCTGCACCTCCACGCCATCGGGCAGCCGCGATTTTGCGTCAGGCCGCGCGGCGCTCCATACAAAGACGCCAGAGTTGCCGCCGGGCTCGGTGTGCATCCACTCGATATGCAGAATGAAGTTCTCGTACATCCTCGCGCTGCGCATCACGCCAATCGGCAGGCCCTTGCAGATCAGTTCGCCCTTCTTCACGAACCATGTGTCGGGATCTGTGTTGACGTTGATCCAGCCGTCGAGGTTCTTGCCGTTGAACAGGCTCACCCAACGGTGCGGGTCTGGCGTCTCGCCCGTGGCGGTCGCAGCGGCTAGTGCCTGAGCTAGGAAAAGTCTACGGTCCATTGTTAGTTCCTCCCAGTGGGTTCGCGGAGTCCCGCGATGGCATTGCTTACGCCCTCGGTGAAGTGGCGCTCCATGTCAGGGGTGAAGGGCGACGTGCGAGGCTCGTAGCCGCCTTCAGCGAACGCAGCGGCCTTGGGCAGATAGCCGAGCCAGCCGTTCATGTAGCCAAAGAAGAAGGTGTGGCGGAACGGCGAGTCCTCACGCACCTTGATCGAAATTTCGCAGAACAGCTCTACGGGCGCACCCCACATCACCGTGTCGCCGATGGCGAGCATGCGCACGGGAATGCGGATGAGGTCGACACCGCTGGGCGACTTTGCGGCGCACTGCCCCAACTCCGGAGGCCAGCCGATATCGGCGCGCCGCGGCGTCTCGATGATCTTCTCGCTCATGCGCAAGACCGCGGGTGCGGTGGCGCCGCCGAGCGTGGCGTTTGCGGCGAGAATCTTGTCGCCCAGCAATACGCGAAACTGCGGCAGATGCGCGGCGCGCGGATTCGCCTGCGTGGTGTAGATGGGCGCGATGTTGCCGGCCGCGCCGTTGACGTACAACACCGTGCCGCCTAGTGCCATGTAATTGAATTGCATTTAAATAACAGCGGAACTGTGCCATACTTAGCCATGGCACGCCCTGTCTCGACCATCGAGCTCACTCCAGAAGAGC
>VFZP01000440.1 GCA_016871115.1 Acidobacteriota bacterium | reverse complement strand
AGTCGCCGCGAGAAAATCCTACGGCTTTCGGACCTTCCGCGTCCACGAACTCGCGCTACATCACACACTTGGCAAGCTGCCCGAACCGCCACTTACCCACGAATTCTTCTGACGAACCGAATAAATAGAACGGAAAGAAGTTTCATTTCGCTCTTACCAAGTCGACCTTACACGACCCTACATTCTTCTCGCCAGAGCGCCTTTACTCACTGCGGCCGCGTGGCTCGCCTTACGCGCCTGGAGAGCGCGGCTTCACGGCGATGTTAATCTGAAGAGTCCATGTTTGCCGTTCGCACCATTCACCCGGCCGAGCACGGGCCGCCGCGTGTGGAGGCAACCCAGTTTGACCTTGAGCCGCAGCTTGCCCAGGGCAAGACCGTTTGCAATCTCTTCGCTGAGTTTCTGGCGGAGCGGCCGGGCGAATTCAGGGAAAAGCTCCACTTCCTCAATAAACTCGATATCGAACTCCAGTGGGCGGCGGCGGGCGGCGGCGCGGCGTTCGCGGCGTTTTTTCACGAGGGCCGCGCGCTGGCGATGGGCGTGTTGCTGAGCGGAGCCGAACCCGAGGCCGACGAAGGAATGATTGAAGCTCTTGGGCTATCGATCATCGTGCCGATGTTCGGTGAGGAGTTCGCCGCGCGCGAAGGACAGATGAGCGAGCGGCCAGGCGTACTGATGGTGCAGATGAACGACTCGCCGGAACTCATTCCCACTTCGCAGTTGCTGATGACGGCGCTGGCCAGCGTTTATTTCCGGACCGTGCAGGCAATGGCCGCGGCCGGTGCACGAGGATAGATGCCGCCGCTGTTCAGCCTGCTCTTCAAGGCTCCGCTCATTCTCATCTCCACCATCGTGATGGGCACGTTCTCGGTGGCCGTCTCTTTCTTTGACGCCGGCGGCCGCAAGCAGCACGCCATCTCGCGCAACTGGGCGCGGCAGTTGCTGTTCATCGCCGGCATCGACGTGCGTGTGCGCGGCATGGAGAACATTGCGCCTGGCGCCAACTACGTGTTTGCGGGGAATCACCTGAGCCTGTTCGACACGCCCGTGGTACTAGGCAACATCCCGCAACAGTTTCTGTTTCTGGTGGCGGCCAAGTATGTGAAGATTCCGTTCCTCGGCACACACCTGCGGCGCAGCGGCCACTTCCCGGTGGACCACGCAGATACGCGCGCCAGCCTGAAGGTGCTTACCGACGCGGCCAGGAGAATCCAGGAAAAGAAGCTATCGGTGTTGTTGTTCCCCGAGGGGCGCCGTTCACCGGACGGCGAGTTGCACGAGTTCCAGGGCGGTGTGGCGTACATCGCCATCAAGTCGCAGGTGCCGGTGATTCCGTTTGCGCTGCGCGGCACGCGGGAGGCGCTGCCGGTGGGCAGCCTCGATCTGCGCGGCGTGCCCGTGGATTTCGTTTTGGGCGAACCGATCCCCACAGCGGGTCTGACGCTCAAAGACCGCGAAGAGTTCAACGCGCTGCTGCGCGAGCGGATTCTCGCCCTGAAGCAGCAGGCCGAGGCGCTGCCGCGATGATCCCGCCGGGCTTCGATCCAGGGAGCCGCGCACGCAACCTGGCGCGGCTCGCTGCGGAGCCGCTTGACATCCTGATCGTGGGCGGCGGTATCAACGGCGCGGGCGTTGCGCGCGACCTCGCCATGCGCTCGCAGGCAACGGGGCTCGGGTTGCGCATCGGCCTCGTCGACAAGCGCCATTTCTCCGGTGGCACCAGCGGGCGCAATTCCCAGCTTTTGCACGGCGGCCTGCGGTACCTGAAGTACTTCGAATTCGATCTCGTCCGTAAGGCGCTGCATGAACGCCGCACACTGCTCGAAATCGCGCCGCACCTCGCCGAGCCGCTCCCGCTGCTCCTGCCGTTCTACTCCGGCTTTGACCGCTACTTCTACGGCGCGGGCCTGTGGCTCTACGATCAGCTCGCCGGCGATCTGAACATCGGCCGCCGGCGCTACCTGACGCCGCATGACCTGGCGGGCATCGAACCGGGCCTCGCGCGCGGCGGGTTGCACTCGGCGGCCATCTACTTTGACGCCAAGGTTCACTCGGCGCGCGTGACGCTGGAGAACCTGTTCGATGCCTCGCGCCTCGGCGTGGCGATTGCCAACTACACTGCGGCGGGTGCGTGGACGGCGCGCGGCAGCGACGGGCCGTTTGCCGTTCCCGCCGTGGAGCAGTTCACGGGCGAGCGCTTCACCATTCGCGCCGCGCGGATCGTCGACGCGCGCGGGCCGTGGGAAGACTCGGGCGACGTGCGCCTCGTGCGCGGCTCGCATATCATCGTGCCCGCGCTCACGCGCAGCGAAAACGCGATCACCTATTTCGGCGACGATGGCCGGATTGTCTTCGTGATCCCCTGGGGCCCGGGCAACAAGCTGTCGCTGGTGGGCACCACCGATATCGACCATCGCGGCACCGCCGACGACGTGCGTATTTCCGCCGAAGAGTTGAACTACCTGCGCGGTGTGGTGCGCCGCCTGTTCCCCGGCGAAGCGGGCACGGCGCAGCCGCTTGCGGCATACAGTTCGCTCCGGCCGCTGATTGCCAGCGGTAACTCGTCCGCCACAGCCGCGAGCCGCTCCCACAGGATCTGGATCGAAAACGGCGTGCTGAAGATCGCCGGCGGCAAGTACACCACCTACCGCTCGATGAGTGAAGAGTCTGTCGATCTGCTGCTGCCTGAAACTCGCGGCGACTGCCAGACGGCCGTGATGCCCCTCGGCGGAAATTCACCCGCGCGTTTCCGGTTGGACTTTGGTGAAGCACCCGCGCTCGCCGCGCGCTATGAACGCGAACGCGCGGACGTCGAACGGCTCACGCGTCTGTTCGGCCGGCAGACCGCGCCCATGCTTGCTGCCGGCGGCGTTGTGGCGTGGTGCGTGAAGCATGAGATGGCCATGCGTCTGGCGGACGTGATGTTTGTGTCCACCTATTGGGGCCACGAGGAACACTGGACCACCGAAACGCTCCTGCCGCTCGCGCGAGAGATGCAGCGCCACCGCGGGTGGACCGATGCGCAGCGCGATGAAGAGGTGGCCCTCACGCTTGAGCTTGCGCGCATGCCGGCATAGGGTTCTGTTAGAATCGTGCGATCGATGACGCACCCCGCCAGACGCGAATTCCTCGCCGCCGGTCTTGCCGCCGCCGTTTCCGCTTTGTCCGCTCAGCCACCAGCGCCGCTTCCGATCCTCGACATCCACCAGCACACCGACTACACCGGCCGTTCGGACGCGCATATGTTGACGCATCAGGACGTCATGGGCATTACCAAGACGATCCTGCTACCCGCGGGCCGCGACTTCGGTCTGGAGGCGGGCGCCTCGGGCAATGACCGCGTGTGGGAGATCTGCGAAAAATTTCCGGCCAAGTACATCTGCTTCGCCAATGAAGTGCCTTACTACAGCGAGGCGCGGCAGGTGATGGAGAAGTACCTGAAGCGGGGCGCGCGCGGCATCGGCGAGCAGAAGTTTTTTCTCGACCCCGAGTCAAAGCACATGGACAATCTCGCGGGCCTGGCGCAGGAGTTCAGCGTGCCGATTCTGCTGCACTTCCAACACGAACGCTACAACATCAAGTTTGACCAGTTCTACAAGGTACTCGAGAAGTTCCCCAAGGTGAACTTCATCGGCCACGCGCAGACGTGGTGGGCCAACATCGACAAAGAGCATGAACAACCGACCCTCTATCCCAAGTGGAAGGTGACGCCAGGCGGCTGGACGGACCGCTACCTGAAAGACTACCCGAACATGTTTGCCGACCTCTCGGCAGGCTCCGGCCTCAACGCCTTTCGGCGTGACGAGCAGCACGGGCTCGCGTTTATCGAGCGCCACCAGGACAAGCTCCTCTACGGCAGCGATTGCAACGATGTGATCGGTACGGGGCCGGAATGCTCGGGATCCCATCAGATTGCGATGATGAAAAAGCTCGCCTCGCCCGCCGTACAGAAAAAGATTTTCTGGGACAACGCCGCGCGCATCATCCGGGTGAGCTGACCATGCGGCGGCTTGCTCTCGTCCTCTCTTTGCCGCTCCTGGCGCAACCGGCCGCGGAGTGGCGCGCGTACAACGAGCGCGGCGAAGCGGCGTTTCGCGACGGGCGGATTGAGGAATCCGTCCGCGAGTTCGACAAAGCGATCGCCCTTGAACCGCGCCTTGCACCGCACCACTGGCAGCGCGGCATCTCGCTTTACTACCTGGGCCGCTTTGACGATTGCCGCAAGCAGTTTGAGTTGCACAAGACGGTGAACCCGGAGGATGTGGAAAACTCCGTGTGGCACTTCCTGTGCGCGGCGCGCGCGAAAAGCGCCGCGGAAGCGCACAAAAATCTGATTGAGATCCGCAACGATGGCCGTGCACCGATGATGCAGGTGTTTGCGATGTTCCGCGGCGAGATGACCCCGGAGGCCGTGCTCAAGACGGCGGGTGGCAATCGCGACGCGCTGTTCTACGCGCACCTGTACATCGGGCTGTGGCACGAGGCCTACGGGCGCGCCAAGGAAGCGGCCACGCATCTGGGCAAAGCGGCGGGCGAGTTTTCTACAGATCACTATATGGGCGACGTGGCGCGTATTCACGTGGCGCGGCTGAAGAAGGAGTAGTTCATCAAGGCCGGGGGTCAACATCCCCGTTAATAAGCTGTGGCAGACTGTGGTCATGCACAAATCGGGCGTCCTTTTTCTGCATTTCCGGCTTTGTCGGCCGGACAGATGGAAATGCTGACCGAAGTTGCAATGGCCCCGGGCCAGGGCCGGCCCGCCTCGGTGGTGCGGACCGAGCGCTTTCTTTTTCAGAATGGTGTGCTGCGCGTTGAATCGCGCGACGCATTTTTGCTTTACCGGCTGAAGGAAAATCGCGTTTATGCCGGCGATGGAACGTCTGACGAGTTACAGGCCGTTATTCAAAAGTGGCTCTGTAGCACAATCTGTGGGTTTGAATAAGCTGCCGTGATGCGGTTGGAGGAGTG
>VFZP01000439.1 GCA_016871115.1 Acidobacteriota bacterium | reverse complement strand
ACATTCGTTCAGGGAAGAACCACCGCGGCGAAGCGTAATTGTTCATCACAGTCCGTGCGGCCAGATCTTTAGCTTTGGTCGGTATGAACCGATAATAGCAAGCCCCCGGTGCATATACCATCTCAGCCCGCAGCGAGAGGTAATAGCCCATTGGCACGTCGAATGAACTGTTGTCGAGCTCGAACCACTCATACTGTTCCAGCACATCGCGCCGCAGAAGACCGTAGCATAAGTGAGTGCAGCTGCCCTGCGGCATCTGGTCTAATCGCTGCCGGCGAGAAAGCCCAGCCGTAACAAAGGGACGCCGAACCTCCCACCCCTCTTGGTAATTTGCGTGGTTGGAAAACTCGCGCTGATCGGAAAATGCCAATGCAGCCTCTGGATACCGCTCCAGTGCCTCCACCAGCACGGCGAGATGGTTGGGCGTGCGAAAGTCGTCATCCGCTGCCCAAGTAAAATACTTCCCGCGCGCAGCGTGGAACAAGTAAATGAAGTTTGCCTGCGCGGTCAATGGCGGATCATGCCTGACAACACGCACCCGGCGATCCACTCTGGCCCACGCCTCACAGACCTCCGTGGTTTTGTCGGTTGATCCATTGTCGCCCACGAGAATTTCTAGATGGGGGTAGCTCTGATCCCTTATTGAGGCGATCGCCAGCTCCAGCACGGCCAGCCCATAGCGGGACTCGCTGTTGCGGAGGGCAAAGCCCACACTAACCAGTAGCGGTTCGCTCATTTGACCGGCATCCAACTCAACCCTCGCCTCTGGGCTGCCTCACAAAACGCCTCCGTTTGCTGGACCGTGTAAGCCAGAATGTCCGGATTGGCAGCAACATGACGGCTCACATACCAAGAAGCCGTATGGGCGATTGCCTCGGCAAACGACCATACCGGTTGCCAGCCTAGCCGCACGCATGCCCGGTCAATGGCCAAGTTTAGCCGGCCAGCCTCGTGGGGTGCGGGCTGACCTGGAGCCTCTCGCTCCCAAGTGCCGGGCCAGTGGCGGAGGAACTCTTCCACCACCAGCCGCACAGGCAAGCTGGTTTGCGGACCGGGACCAAAGTTGAATGCAGTGGCATGCGGAGAGGCACGTCCCTCGCGCAGTAGGTGGGCACCCAGCAGGAGATAGCCGGAGAGACAGTCCAGCACATGCTGCCAGGGGCGTGTGGCCTCAGGATTGCGGAGGCGGATGGCCCGTCCAGCAAGGAGCGCCCGGACACAATCCGGCACGATGCGATCCGCGGCATAGTCACCCCCACCAATAACATTGCCCGCCCGAACACTGGCCACTGGCCCCAATGCCTCATCTATGCGGAAAAACGACTTGCGCCAGCCAGCGACCACTAACTCGGCAGCCGCCTTGCTGGTCGAGTAGATGTCGTGCCCACCAAGCGCATCCGTTTCTCGATAGCCGTGCTCACACTCTTGGTTTTCGTAGCACTTGTCAGAGGTAACGACGACCACCGCCGTCGGCAGCCGCAGTTGCCGCACGGCTTCGAGCAGGTTCACCGTGCCCATCACATTGGTAGCAAAAGTATCTACCGGCTCGGTGTAGGACAAGCGCACTAGTGGTTGCGCCGCGAGATGGAAAATGATGTCCGGCTGGCAGGCGGCCAAATGTGCCCGCACCGCACGCAGGTCGCGCACGTCCGCCTCGGCCGCGCTGGCAAACACGGTCGCAGGAAGTATCTCATGCAAACTCGGTTCCGTAGCCGCTGGCAGGCCCAATCCATGCACCTGAGCACCCAAACGCCACAGCCAGACACTCAACCACGCCCCTTTGAAGCCTGTGTGTCCAGTGACAAGAACACGCCGACAGCAATAGGTGCCAGCAAATGGCTGCGGTTCTACCATACTTTCCAGGGGGCTTTCCCGGTTTGCCACATATTTTCCAGCAATTGCTGTTCGCGGTAGGTGTCCATGCACTGCCAGAAGCCATTGTGGCAACAGGCTTTAAGCTGGCCTTTCCTAGCCAAGCGTTCTAGCGGCTGTCGCTCGAACACACAACTATCCTCTGGATCAAGATATTCTGCCACCCGCCGATCCAGCACAAAGAAACCGCCGTTGATGTAACCGCTCTCTACCTCCGGTTTCTCCCGGAATGCCGTGACCCCATCCCCTGCGAGGGCTAGCTCGCCAAATCGACCAGCCGGACGCACTGCAGTCAACGTGGCCACCGCGCCATGCTTCACATGGAATTGCAGGGTCGAATTGATATCGCAGTCAGCCAAACCGTCTCCATAAGTCAGCAGGAACCGCTCTTCAGAAATGTGCTCCAGAGCCCGGCGCAGCCGTCCGCCAGTCTGAGTCTCCAGCCCGGTTTCCAACATGGTCACGGTCCAGTCCTCCTCCGGGTGCGTGGAGTGGTATCGCGTCTCCGGATTTCGTCCCAAACGCATTGTCACATCACTGGTGTTCCAGTGATAGTTGCGGAAGAAGTCCTTGATTACCTCTCCTTTGTAACCCAAGCATAAAATGAACTCACGATGCCCAAAGTGCGCGTAGTGCTTCATAATATGCCAGAGGATCGGCCGACCGCCGACCGGCACCATGGGTTTGGGCCGATACTCCGTCTCCTCACGCAAACGTGTGCCCAGCCCACCACATAAGATGACTACTTTCATGTCCTCAGAACTGTCTCCATTTGTTGGCCTAAAGTTGCAAGTCTGATGATGCGCCCGATCGCCTAGAACAACCGACGCATGAAGCCACAGCCTCAGGTTCGTGCCTGCGCGAGATCAAGCAATTGTTTTCACCATGTCCCGGCAGGCCACCGTAACCGCAGCGTGCCCGATCCGCTCCAAGCATTCGTTACCTTGCTCCAGACATTCTATCAGGGCGCAACCTTCGCACTCGATTTGCTTGCGCAGCACGGTCTGCGGGACGCCGTAGGGGAACCACATGCCCGGCCATTCGCGGGCGGAGAAGAGGGCCACGCACGGAGTGCCCGCTGCTGCCGCGAGGTGCATCGTGCCCGTGTCGTTGCCCACGTAGAGGGCGCACCGACGCAACGCCGCGACCGAACCGCGCAAGCTGAGCCGGCCCGCCGCGTTGTGCCCGCGCCCTGCCGCTGCCAGGAGCCGGTCTCCCACGGCACGGTCTTCCGGGCCACCAAAGACCACGGGCCAGACATCGTGCGATTTCACCAGCTCGCGGGTCACTTGCTGAAACCGCTCTTCCGGCCAGCGCTTCGCCGGCATCTTGCTGCCCGGGCCCACGCCAAGCCAACGGCGGTTGCCATCGCCGGGCAACGCACCCAACCACGCCGCCACTTCCGCTTCCTCGGCCGGCCCGATTCCGAGATCCAGCGAACCTGTTCCGGGCGGCGGCACTGCGAGTCCGTCCGCAGCGAGCCGTGCCAACAGGAGATCTGCCTCCGCCGCCGTGGATCCCAACGGCTGGCCTGGCTGCTTGACCGGCAGAGGCGTGAAGCCGGTCATCCCGAGGAACCGTCGGATGCCCGCCGCGCGAAAGAACTTCCGGTCCCGCGCCACGTCCGGCGCGTGGCGCGTGCTGGGGGCCAGGTAGGCCAGCGTGTCGTGACTCGCGCAGCGCAGCCGGGTCAAAAGTGCCAGCATTCGCGCGGGTCGGAGCCATCGGCCAAAGCGTGAGCCGCCCACCACGTAGGAGACGAAATCATCCACCACGCCCGAGCCGCGCAGGAGGTCTGCCGCAAGGACGAAACGGCCGTCGGGGTGCCGGTCACAGAGCAAGGTGATATGAGCTTTGGGGAAAGTCCGGCGCAACACCCAAAGGGCGGGCAGCGCGACCACGGTGTCGCCGAGCTGGCCAATGCGAAATACTAGCAACCGTTCGGGAGCGAGAAAACCTGCCATGAGTCTCGCCGGGTGGCTCATGGCCACTGTTCCGCTTCCAATGCCGCGAGCCACGCGTGGAGCACCACCGTGTGCAGTTCCTGAATGCGCGCGGTGTCGTGGCTCGGCATCACCAATGCGTGGTCGCTGGCAGGGGCGGCGGGGCCGCCGTCTTTGCCGGTGAGCGTCACTGTCACCAGCCCACGCGCCCGGGCGGCGGCGAGGGCAGCCAAAATGTTCGGGCTGCGGCCGCTGGTGGTAAAGGTCACCAGCGCGTCTCCCCGCCGGCCCAACGCCTCAATTTGCCGCGCGAAGACTTGCTCATAGCCGAAGTCGTTGGCGATGCAGGTGAGCGCCGCGCAATCCGCATTGAGGCAAAGCGCCGCGAGCGCGCGGCGGGGACGGTCGTATTTGCCCGTCAGTTCCTCGGCCAGATGCAGCGCGTCTGCGGCACTGCCGCCGTTGCCGCACGTGAGGACCTTGCCACCGGATCGCAGCACGTCGCGCAGGGCCGCGCCGGCGGCGTCCACCGCAGGGGCCAGCGCGGCGGCGCGGTCGGCGAGGGTGCGCCACTCAGTCAGGGCTTGGGCGAAGGAGCTCATGGCTGCAAAGTCACGCGGGCTTGGTGGAGATACCATTTCACGGTTTCACGGATGCCAGACTCAAAGGTGTGCGCGGGCCGCCAACCGAGTTCACGGTCAATTTTCGCCGCGTCAATCGCGTAGCGGCGGTCGTGACCGGGGCGGTCTTTCACGAAAGTGATGAGCTGGCGCGAACCGCCGCCCAGTTGTGGGGCGAGTTCATCAACGAGGTCGCAGATGAGTTCCACGATGCGGAGGTTGGCCCATTCGTTGTGCCCGCCAATGCAGTAGGTCTCGCCGTTGCGCCCGCGCGTGAGGGCTTGCCAGAGGGCTTGCGCGTGGTCGGTCACGTAGAGCCAGTCGCGCACGTTCATGCCGTCGCCATAAACAGGGATGGGCTGGCGGGCGGCGACCTTGTGGATGACCACGGGGATGAGTTTCTCCGGGAACTGGCGCGGGCCGTAGTTGTTGGAGCAGTTGGTCGTGACCACGTCGAGGCCGTAAGTGTGGTGATACGCGCGAACGAGCAAGTCGCTGGCGGCCTTGCTCGCCGAGTAGGGGGAGTTCGGCGCGTAAGGCGTG
>VFZP01000438.1 GCA_016871115.1 Acidobacteriota bacterium | reverse complement strand
CTCCTATAATACGGACAGCGTCACCATCAGCCGAGGGCCCAATTCACTGCTGTTCGGCATCGGGAGTCCCGGAGGCATCATCAACAACGAAGTGAAAAAGCCAGTCATAGGTACCGATCATGTCGAAGTGACGGCACGGTGGGGTTCACACGACAGCGGGCGACTGGAGACTGACATTAACAAGACGCTGATCAAGGGGCGGCTTGCGGTCCGGATCAGCAACAAGTATGAAGACGAAAAGTACAAACAGGAGCCGGCTTGGGAGAGAGACAAGCGGTTGTACGGAGCCTTGGAGGCGGTGTTGTTCACCAACGTGAAGAGCCGGATCCTCGGCCCCACGGTGCTCAAGGCAAATGCTGAAGCCGGTGACATCCGGGGGTCTCCGGTCGAGATTCTGCCACCCTCTATCGCTTACAGCAATTGGTTCGTTCCTTTCCCCAGGAGGTATCAGCAGTATACCGGCATTGTTCCGCCTCCGACCGTCGTGGCGCCCAGTGAGGGGGGCACCTGGCAGCCTCGAACCACGTTCAATCCGTTTCTGATAAACCTGGAGTCAGGCATCAACACGGCCGTGCACCCCGCTTATTTCCGCACTCTCGCCGTCATCTACAATACACCCCAATCGTCGCAACCGGGCATCGGCCTCTCCGGCCCGGATCACCTGGGCCAGGTGAGCGATCTGCGGCAGTTGCAGGGCTACCTCGGGGCCGTCAACTGGAACCCCAACAACAACACGGTCGCTTCCGCCGGCCTCACGGGAACCCCCGGCGTGCAGGCGCTGGTCAACGCGGCGGGCGGCAATCCCGCGGCGGCCCGGCTCGGAACTCACCAGCTTTACGCCACCAATCATCCCTACGGTGAGGGTCTCGCTCCGGGGTTCGCCGTCCCAACGCTGCAGAATCGGAACGTATTCGACTATCATCATCGGATCTACTCCGGCGGAATCGATCGCGTCGAAAAGAAATTCAAGGCGCGGAACATCGCACTGGAGCAAACGTTCTTCAACAACAAGCTGGGCGTGGAGTTCGCCTACGATCAGCAAAAGTATCAAACGCATCAGGACTTCCTCTTTGCCGGGGGAAGCTCGGACAGCGCGGGCGGTCCCTACGACATCCAAGTCGACATCAACGAGTATCTGCTGAACGGATTGCGCAATCCCAATCTGGGCCCGAGTTTCTGCAAACCTTCGAAGAGATTCATCCCCTCAAGCCGGTACGCTGGATCCATTGGGCTCATCCACGGGAAGTGGATCGCGCTGTGTGCCACCACGAGGAAGAATGGGCGTCCGGCGTTCGCGTTGATGAATTCGAGCGCCCGTTCGGTGATCACGTTCGTGTTGTATGAGCCGTTCGGAGCCAGTTCGGTTTTTCTCCACCAATCGTATTTGCCGTCCCGCGCGACATGCGACTTGTAATCCGTCTCTGAACTGATGTGACCCTCGAAGTCATCGAAACCGTGCTGCATCGGGTGGCTCTCCGGCAGATCTCCCAGATGCCACTTCCCGTACAGCGCGGTCACATACCCGACCTCCTTGAGCCGCTCAGGCAGCGTCAAGCCCTCCTGCCAGACCGCAAGTCCCGGATGATCGATGGGCAATGCCGGCTCTATTCCGACTTTCTGGGGATAGAGTCCCGTCATGAAGGCCGCGCGGGTCGGAGAGCAGCCGGGCCCACTGGAGTGGAAATCCGTAAACCTTGCTCCCTCGCGGGCCAGCCGATCAAGGTGCGGGGTGCGGTTGCGGGAACTGCCGTAGCATCCAAGATCGGCATATCCCAAGTCATCCGCTATGATTACAACGAAGTTAGGCTTAGCCCTCGGCTCAGCTCCGATCAGGGGCGCGCAGAGAGCGAGCAGAAAGCCCGCTTGAATGCGCCAACGGTGCGTTTGGAGGTTTAGGGACAAGGTGGCGGTCTCTTGATTATCGTTGCGTTATCTTCGGCCCGCACTGCGCGCCTTCACCCTGGGGGGCCGACCTTGGCAAATGGGATTTGACTGTGTAAGAAGGATCGGCGAAGGTCACGCTCCTTTCATCCGGCATACACATGTCTTTTCGTGAGACAACGACCCCTGCGGCGCCGGTCCACTGAGCGCTTCTGATTCGCATGACTTTCCGTTTACACCGCTCTGGCGATGTCGAACGGCGACCCACTCACGAGATTGGGCGCGCCGCCATCTCTCGCCGGCTCGTCATCATCACGGAGGAGCGGCTCGCAGCAGTTCGTCGACCAGTGCGCCGCAATAGAGCTGCATGCGCGGGAGATGAAAGGGGCCCTTCCAAGTGTTGCCCTTCAGCCGGGTCGTGATGACGCCATCACGCTGGGCGTAGCCGAACCACTCGCCATGCACTGGATCGGCAAAGACCCGATGCGACCACTCGTGCACCAAGGCATGCCAGGCGCCGTAGCGCGGATTGCCCGTCAGCTGATACGCGAGGAGCGTGGCGATCTCGGTCTCGTTGTGCGGCCACCAGAACTTCATCGTCGCCCAATACTCCTGAACCGGCCTCCCGTTCAGGTCCACGAAGTAGAGCATGCCGCCATGCACCGGATCCCAGCCCCGCTTCCACATGCAATCGAGAATGCCGAGTCCGAGTTCGACCAGCCGGGACTCGCCGGGGCGCAGTTTCGCCTCGTGCAGGATGAACCAGGCGCACTCGATCGCATGGCCGGGGTTCAGCGTTCGACCGTCGAAGTGGTCGAGGACGGCGCCATCCGGCCCGACGACCTCCATGAGAGCACCGATGTCCGGTTTGTAGAAGTCGAGCTCGATGGCTGCAATCGAACGGTCGATCCACTGAGTACAGCGGGCACCCGCCACCTCGATGTCACCCAGCAGCGCCCGCACTTCTTGCGCCGTGACAATGGCAATCATATGCGGCGCCACCCCCTGCATCGGCCGGGTGGCGGGATCGACTTTGGGCGGCATCACTCCCGGCGTGAAGCTATGATGTAGATAGGTGGAAAAATATTCCGCCGCGTCGGTCGCGGCACGGTCGTCTCCCGCCGCCTTGGCGTAAGCCGCACTGCCTATGGCGGAAAAACTCTCACTATAAACATAGCGACGCATCCGGAGCGGCCGGCCGTCACGCGTGACCGTGAAGAAAAGCTTTCCGCCCGGTCCGCGACAATGCGCGCGGATAAAATCCAGACAATGTCTGGCCGCCGCAAGCCACGCCGGATTGGCTTCGACGGAATTATACAGCGTGGCAAAAGTCCAGGCCGCCCGGCCCTGGAGCCAAACCGCCTTGTCGGTATCGATGACGGAGCCATCCTCATCCAGACCGCTGAGCAGCCCTCCGCATTCATGATCGACGCCGTGCTTTAACCAAAACGGAATCGTGCTTTCCAGCAACCCCCGACGATAGGTTTCGCGGAGCGACAGGAGACGCAGGCGGGACAAATTCATGGAGACCGTTTGACGGAGTTCGCGATGTTTGGCGCGCGCGCCTTTACCTGGGTGGGAGGGTGCCAGCGGCCGTCAGCGCCCAGATTTCAGGCGACCTCACGCCAGGGCTGACCTCGCCGCTGGGAACGATCCAGAGGCCTCGCCATTGGGCAGTCGGGGTGGTCACGCGCGACGCCGGTATCTCGCCAACGGTCCGCCAGGTGTCTGTAATGGTATGATACGCGAGCATCGTGCGGTTGAACCCAGGATGTTGGTTCAACGGTTTGAAATCCACGATGGTTCCATCGTCTCCACCGGTGATTACCAGAGTGGTTCGATCGATCGCGATCAAAGGGGTCGGAGCCGCGGCGGCCGGTCGGGGAAGATCAACCGTACGGGTCCATACTCCCGTCGTCGGATCGAATCGATAGCCGTCGCGCAGATGCCGGCGCACCACACCGCCGGTTGGGGATGGAGAAAGCTCGAGCCCGCTGAACAGGAAGAATGCGCCATCTTGCACACCGGCGACGGGATATATCCGGGCGGGACCGGGCCACACCGGCAACTCGCGCCATCCTGCATCCATGCGCGAAAGATCCATCACCCAAAATCCGTGCATGGCGGCGGAGTCGTCCGGAGTCCTGGTTCCGGCAACGATATATAACTTCCCGTTTAGCATCGCTCCGGCACCATTCGCCATCGGCCGAGGCAACGAAGGGAGGGGATGAATCCGAATCTCCCGCCCCTGAATTTCAATCCTGAATGCGTCGGCATAGTGTCGCTGCCGATCGCTGCCACCGACACAAATCACGCTGTTGCCATGAGAGGCGGAAACTCCATAAGCGAGAGGCCGCGGCAGACGCCCGATGATTTCCCATCCCGCCGCGAGGTCTTTCATGGCGTAAACTTCATCGTGCCAGACCTTCACCCCGCCCTCCCAGAGCAGACCGGCGGAAAAATTTGCGCCTCCGGCCACCAGCAACGCGTCGTGGCTGACCCCCACGAATGGAGCCGCGACCCCGATCGTGTCAGGCAACGACGGCATCGATCGCCACTGGATCGACGTTACGTCCGCGCGCGCGAGACTAACGATGGCTAGGAGCGCCAGCTGTTGCCCAAGCAGCTGCCTGAGCCGACCTCGCAATCCGGATCGAATGGAAAAATCGAGATTCATGGGGTTTCAAGGGTCACATGTTGCCGGGATTTCCACGACGCGATGGCCGCCGCGGTCATCAGCACCGACATCAGCGCCTCTTGCGGAGGGCTTTCCGGCGCGCTTGCTCCATTCACCGCGTCGAGGAATGACTGATGCTCCGCCGTATAAAGATCATCGCGCGCCACCCCAAACGACTCGAGCCAGGTACGACCGCCTTCGCGCATCCCGACGGTCAAACGAGCGGCCGCAAGATCAAGGACGGCCCACCCCTTGTCGCCGACGACCTCGTATTCGTGACGCTCGGGTGCCTGCAGGTAGTTGAGGTGAATCGTCCCCAGCAGCGGCCGATTGTAGTCGAAATTAACACTCAGCACGTTCGGGTTCGAATGCAGTTCCAAGCTTTCGAGGTGAGCCCCGGCCGCATACACGCCGACCGGCACG
>VFZP01000437.1 GCA_016871115.1 Acidobacteriota bacterium | reverse complement strand
CTTCTCATCCACGCTCAACACCAGCGCGTTGAGCGGAGGATTCAAATACAACCCCACCACCTCGGCGGCTTTGGGCGCGAACTCCGGATCGGTACTGACGCACCACGTGCGGAGGCGCTGGAGACAATAGGGGCAGATGATCTGACACCGCCTCGCGCCGGGGCAAGCCGCCCCTCGAAATCAACGACTCGCTTCCCACGTTGGTGGCAACGGTGAAGCTGTCCTCGACAAATCGGTCCATAAAGTCCGGTCGGATCAGCACCTGATCGAACATGTTCCACAAATGCGTTGAACTTTCGTAGTAGTAGGTGTCAGGAGGTATGCGCCCTTGTTCGCCAAAGTGATTCCACATCGGATCGTACAAGAAGCTATGCTCGCGGGACTCAACGGTGCGCTGCCCACGGGCGGCGATGGTGCGAGACATCACCGCATTCAAGCCCGGAGCACCGGCCACGCCGGTTTCGAAAGGCTTCATGTTCAAGTCGCCGACCACGATGGTTCGCTGGTGCCCGACTTTGCGTTCCTGGTCCCGGATGTCGCGCGCGAGTTCGACACACCGGGCGGATTGCTCATCGTCCCTCGTATGGAGTTTGCTGGCGAGGTGGACGCCAGCCAGCAGAAAGTCACCGCGCCCTGGCAGTTTCAAATGCCGCACCGTCATCCGATTCGTGTCCCAAACAGGTCCCACGAGTTCACGCGCAAACCGTATAAATATGTGGACACGGTTGCCGGCATCGACGTTCGGCCGGGCGTGATGATATGGCCGCTGCATAGGCGGCGCGTTGAGTTCCGCCGCAATCACGGGCGGTGTCAGCGTACCTGTTTCCGCTAACACGAGTACATCCACATCGTGCGCCTCCACGATCTGCGTGATCAAAGTGTGGGAGGCTTTGCGGCCCAGGTTCCAGAATAGGAAGCGCAACATGCCGTTGTTCCAATCGGATCCCAGCTCTCAGAAACACAGAACCCGCCGGCGCGCAGATAGGTACGCCGACGGGTTCTGTAACCGGATTATTAGTAACGGCTAGTCGCCGAAAGAACCTACCTCTTCGTTCTTCGGAGCGGCCGGCTTGGGCGCGGCGGGCACGAGGTTGCCGAGCGGGACGAACCCTTCGGGCAGCTTTTCCTTCAGCACCACTTCGCGGTACAGCTTGGCCATCTTGGCGTTTTCGGCGTCGGCCTGGATCTTCTGCTTCAGGTCGCGGGCGCGGATCTTCTCTTCGCGCGCGTTCTTGGCGATGCCGAGTTCGTCGAGATCGGTCTGGCGCTTGTGGGCCACGTGCTCGGCGTTGAGCTTGAGCGAGTGCTCCTTGCTCTTCAGATTGACGTTCTTACCGCCGGCGAAGATCTCATGACGGCCGTGTTCGTCATACCACTTCGTAAGTGTGGCGGTCATGTGCATCTTCTCGATGATATTCCGCCAGCCGATGCCGGTGTTGTAGGCGCAGAAGCTGATCTCTCCTTCCTGCGTGGCGTAGGGAATGATGCACTGTTCGGTACGGCGGAAGTCGTAGTTGAACAGATCCTGGAACCACATGCCGGCGATGAACAGGAAGTTCCAGCGGTCGGCGCGGCGCACTTCGATATCCTTCAGGCGGTTGTCGCCGTGCACGGTACCGTAGTTCTTGCCCGAGGCGCCGAAGGTCTTGTCGAACTTCTTCAGCAGGTCACTGAGCTTGAAGTGGGTGGGCGACTTGAACGAGTCGTAGTTCTTCATCACCGCCAGCGCCATGCCGGCGATGGACAGCCACTTTCCACGCGCGGCGTCATTCACGCGGCGCAGGTCTTTGGCAAGCTGGTCGCCATTGAGGAACGCCGTCACCGGCACGGCTTCCTTGGTTTCTTTGTCCACCATCACGGCCATGCCCACGCCGCAGTTGGGGTGGCAGCCGCAGCTCAGGCCACCGAACTCGCGCTCGGGCCCCTTCACGAGGTCAGCCCAATCAGAGAACGTGGACATGAAGGAGATCGGGAACCAGTCGCGCGTCGGTTCGCCGAGGCCCACCTGGTTCTTCACATCGTGCGCCAGATGGCTGAGCGTATAACGCTGCGCGGCGCGGCGCTCGGGGGTGATGTCTTCGTCGCGGCCCGTGAAGCTCACCGGCTGGAAGCTGAGGAACGGGATCTTCCTCGGGTTGTCGAGGGCGAACTGAATGACATGGCCCACCTGCTCGTTGTTGATGCCGTTAACGATGGTGATGACCGGGACGATGTCGACGCCAGCCGAGTGCAGATTCTCGATGGCCCGCATCTTCACGTCAAACAGGTTACCGACGAGGCGGTGCGAGTTGGCTTCGTTACCGATGCCGTCAAACTGGAGGTAGGCGTAGCGCAAACCCGCTTCAGCCGCCTGGCGCGCAAATTCGGCGCTCTTGGCAAACTCGATGCCGTTGGTGGCGGCCTGCACGGAGTTGTAACCCACCTTGCGGGCGTACCGGACGGCGTCGAGGAAGTAGGGCGAAAGCGTCGGCTCGCCGCCGGAGAACTGCACAGACATCTGTCGGCGCGGCTTGATCGAAATGGCGTTGTCGAGCAGCGTCTTGACGTCTTCCCACGCCAGCTCGTGCACGAAGCCCACCTGATTGGCGTCCATGAAGCATGGGTCGCACATCATGTTGCAGCGGTTGGTGAGATCGATGGTGAGCACCGAGCCGCGGCCGTGAGTGATGGTGGATGAGCCGTGGTTGTGGAGCTTTTCGTCGTTGTGGGCCCGGATGTCGCGGCCGGGGAACACTTCCTCAAGATGCTTGAAGAAAGCGGGATCGATAGCCATGACGTCTTCAAAGTGCCCGTGCTTCGGGCAGTCCTTGGTCATGACGATCTTGCCGTCTTTCTCAACGATCATGGCTTTGATTTCGCCAACCTTCTCGTTGAGCAGGACCTTATAATCAACCTGACCGTCCAGGATCTGCTTGCGGGCTTCCTGCACGCACTTGGGGCACAGCGAGTCGGTCTGGCGCGGCCAGCCAAGCGGGGGCTTCGTCTTCTGCCAGGACTTGAGGAGGGGCTTTTCGCTCCACTTGGGCGTGAAGCTCGGGTTCTGCTTAAACTGGTTCAGGGCGTCGAAAACCACCCAGGCACCCTTGGCGCCTACCGTGAGCACCTTCTCGGCATATTTGATCGGCTTATGCATCTCTTCTTTTCACTCCGTATCGAGCCTGACAGCAGGATGGGCAAATACACATCCTCAGGAAAAGTATAGATAATGGGTACTACCGAACCGAACAGAATCAAGCGAATAGTCGCATTCGAGGGCTGTACGGGGATTACCGGGATTGACTGGAGACCGCGATTTGGGCTTGCAAAGGCAACGGATTCATCAGCTTGCCGCTGAAATCGGGTTCGATCTGTGCGGAGTCGCCCGGTGCGAGCCGCTGCCGGACGCCGCCATTTACCACCAGTGGGTAGCGGCGGGAATGGCAGGAAGAATGGGCTACCTCACCGACCACCGGGGCGAACTGCGGTCCGATCCGCGGCGCCTGCTCGATGGGGCACAGTCAATCGTTTGTGTAGGGAAGCTATACAACGGTCCGGAACCCCACTCCACAGATTTCTCCTCCTCCGAGCTAGGTTGGATATCCCGGTACGCCTGGGGTGAGGACTACCACCTTGTACTCGGCCGACTCCTCGACCAACTGGGGCAGCGGATGGGTACCGAGCACCAGTGGCGCAGGTTCGTCGATACCGCGCCACTCCTGGAACGTAGCTACGCCAGGGCGGCCGGACTCGGATGGATCGGCAAAAACACGTGTCTGATTAACGAGGGGCGCGGAAGTTGGTTTTTCCTCGGCGAGTTGCTCACCACTCTGCAAATTGAGGCAGATGCACCGGCCCCGGATCGTTGCGGCACTTGCCGACGCTGCATTGACGCTTGTCCCACGGCGGCGATTGTGCCATTCGGCGAATGGTGGACTGTGGACGCGCGACACTGTATTTCTTACCAGACAATCGAGGTCCGGGGGCCGATTCCGGAGGAGGCACGGGCGGGAATCGGCCAACATGTCTTCGGCTGCGACATCTGCCAGGATGTGTGTCCGTGGAACCGGCGGGCGCCGGATAGTCGAGACGCAGCGTTCGCCCCCGCTACGACCGATCTGGTGGCGCCGCCTTTAGAGCGGTTGGCTGCCCTCTCAGAATCCGAATTCCGATCGATTTTTCGAAACACACCAGTCAGCAGGGCGCGATACAGGGGCTTCCTGCGCAACGTTTGTGTCGCGATGGGAAACGCCAAGCAGCCACGGTTCCGGGCGATTCTGGAGCGTTTGGCAGCCAGCACGGAGGATGAAGTTGTAGCGCAGGTAGCGCGGCAGGCACGGGAGCCAGGTTAGCTGGCACCGTCCGGAGCACCAGTACTTCCAGAAATACGGTTGCGTACTGAGGAGTCTGACGTACTATTGTTTCCAGCTTGCTGAGTTGTTCTCGCGTCGGGGTTTCGATCCCGCTTCCCTTGGCTAAACGCACCAGAAACTCCTGTTAGGTCTCGCCCGTGTCGCGCCGCACGAGTAAGTGCCGGAGTTACTCAGACCCATCCGGGCCGCCGGCGGGGGGCGGAGCCACCGCCACGGGCAGCAGCACCTGGCGCGACGAGGCGTCCACCCGCCCGCCCTGCCAGCGATACACCACCGGCGCGGCGTTCGGAATCTCACGCATGCGCTCGCCACCTCCGCCGCTGCCTTCGCGGATCATCTCATCGAGCGCGCGAATGGCGATGCCGTGCACCGCCACCAGCACAGGTTTACCGGCGGCCAGGGCAGGCAGGATTTCCTGCTGCCACACCGGGGCGATACGTTCCATCATGTCGTGCACGCTCTCGCCGCCGCGCAGTAACTCACCGGGCAAGTGGCGATAGCGCGGGTCGTGCTGTGGGTGGCGCTCGTCGGTGTGGGGCAGGTTATCGGGACGGAGAGAATAGTCGCGGCGCCACTCGTCCCACCAGTCCTGCCCACGCTGCCGGATGACGTCGTTCCACTTGTGGCCCTCGAGTACTCCGTAGT
>VFZP01000436.1 GCA_016871115.1 Acidobacteriota bacterium | reverse complement strand
GCGCTGCGCGCTGGTGGGAGAGTGAGCACGGCGGCGCAGCGTGGATCGCTCTTCTGGAGTGAGCTCGATGGTCGAGACAGGGCGTGCCATGGCTAAGCATGGCACACTTCCGCCGTTATTTACAGGCAATTCAATTACAGAACACTAGCGCAGAAATCGGCCTTCCACCAGCCACTGGCGGCGGCCTTCCACGGGGATCGGCAGCGAGCACCCCATTTCCATTTCAGACGCGCCGGGAGGGGCCATGTGGATCGGCCCGCGATTCCCACGGTTCATGTCGAGCACGGCCGCAAATCCGTAGCCACCCACCGTCCCGCTCTGGTTCAGATATCGAATCTAATACTGAATGAGGCCAGCGGTGAGATGGGCGTCGAGTTGAACGCGGCTGGTTTCGGGCGGAATCGCCAGGCGTGGCTTCGGATTCGTAGACGGGCAGTCCACCCATAATTTGGCGATGGGCGTAGCCTGGCGGTCTCGATAGTAGACAAAGGAAGCGATGCCCCCAGCATGGCTACCGCGGCTGCAAACATCGCCAAGCTGCCTAGAATGCCTCGCCGATGCGGCGCGTGCACCACCGCCGGGGCGGGCGCAGCGGCCTCGCTGTCGACGGGTCGCACCGGCGGCGGGGCGGGCGCGGCCGGCCGAAGAGTGGCAGGGAGCTCATCGTAGAGCAGGATGCGGCCCGCCCACACCGCCGGTGCATCGGAACTCAGCTCACCCAAGAGAATTTCGCTGCCCAGGCCGCGCGGACCAGCGACGTGATCAACGGGTTGGTATGCCGGCATCCAACGGAAGCACTGCCACAAGACGCCGGCGGCCTGACGCGTCACATAATACCGCCGGCGGCTCTGCGTGTAGCGCGCGGTCAATCGTGTGAGACGGCCGCTCCTGCACCAGCCACCAGACATCTTCGTCTGAACCAAACACGGCGAGCGATTCGTTCGCGGAATTCACCAGCGTGAACTTGCGGCGATACAGGGTCTTGAAAGTGTCGCGGTATTGCTCGACTTCGTAGCTCCACTCCGCGCAGCCAATGAGGCGGTAGGCGTGGCCGGCCACTTCGAGCGTTGCGTTCAGCGGAACCGCCGGTGCACTCGCAGCGGACTCGACGGGCGCAACCATGCGCCACGCGCCGGCCGCATCGCGGTTAAAGACCATGTAGCACACCGGGCAAACGGCGCATGACGCTCCGGCGACGGGCTCGGGCCACGCCGCCCGGCAAACCGGACAGCCGCTCATCGCACCGGCTGCATGATGATCTCTGCGTTGCCGCGGCAGGTGTCGCGCACGTCGCGCCCGCAAGCACGGAAGCGCAGGTCCTTATCGAGGCATACACGCACTTCATCGAGGAACCGGCCATCGCACAACACCGCAAACGAAGACGCCGGCGCGGGAGAGTTGGCCTGCACGATTTTCTGCTTTAACACTTCGGGCCGGATGTTGACGTGTTTGAGCGGCTGCTTGTACTCGTCCGGGATCCGTACTTGTTGATACGCCCGGCGCACGCGGTCGAGATACTGGCGTGCGTTGCCGCCATCGCAGGTGCCGTGCTTGCGCCACTCATGGCGAATGAGTCCATGTGCGGGCATGATGTCGAGCATCTTGTCCACCAGAATGCGATCGGGCTCCGGACCCACGGCGCAGAACTCCGGCCAATCTTTTTCATACTGGGGCCATAGGCCGTGCGCGATGAAGCCGAAGCGCTTGCCGGGCGCGCATTGAATTTGCGACCCGCCTTTGTTTGCTCCTTCGCCCGCGCAATACTGCGGCGACCAGGAGAGGCTGAGCACGTAGTAGTCGAAGCGGCCGGGTTTGCCTTTGAGTCCGCGTGCGGCGCACAGGGCAGCGAGAGCAAGAAGGAGGATGGAAAAGCGACGCATTAATCGAGATGATACCGTAGTGGCAATGGCTGACAGACGCGATATTCTCACGGGCGCAGCGGGCGCCGCTGCTGTGTTTTCGCCGGCGGGCGAGGCTCCGAAATTGCGGGCTGCCTCATTGAATGGCGACATCGGCATGGCGTTCATTGGCAGCGGCATTCGCGGCACGCAGTTGATTGAAGAGTTCAAACCGGTGAAGGATCTGAGGTTCCACGCCGTGTGCGACCTCCACGACGGATGCCTGCAGCGTGCCAAAGAGCAGATCGGGCCGGAAGTCGCGGCGACCAAGGACTATCGCCGCATTCTTGACCGTTAGGATGTCGACGCGGTGGTGATTGCCACGCCGGACCATCTGCACAAGAGAATGGTGATCGATGCGCTGTCTGCGGGCAAGCACGTTTATTGCGAGAAGCCGCTCACGTGGAGCATCGAAGAGGGTAAGTCGATTCTGGCGGCCGAGCGCTCAGCGGGCAAGCGGGTGATGGTAGGGAGCCAGCCCAAAAGTTCGGCGATGACGGCGAAGGCGCGCGAGATGATCAAGGCCGGCGCGATCGGCCGAGTGACGATGGTGCGCATGGCGAATCACCGCAACAACGCGCAGGGCGCCTGGAAGTACGAGGTGCCGCCCGATGCGTCCGAGCGGACGATCGATTGGGCGAGTTTCCTCGGTGACCGGCCCAAGCGTGCGTTTGATGCGCGGACGTTTTTCCAGTGGCGCTGCTGGTGGGAGTTTTCAGGCGGCATGGCGACGGATCTGTTTGTGCATCTGCTCACGTGGCTGCATGAAGTGATGGATGTGAAGGCGCCCGTGTCGGTGGCGTCGCAAGGCGGGCTGTGGTTTTGGAAAGACGGCCGCAACGTGCCGGACGTGATGAACAGCATCTTTGAATATGAGTAGGGAATCGTCGCGGATCTGTACATGCACTTGGCGAACTCGTTCCCTGCCCCGGGTTACACGATCATGGGCACGCAGGGCAGCCTCGTATTTCAGGGCGACAAGCTGATGCTGTTTCCCGAACCCGTGGATCACGGCGTGCACAGCTACGGAACGCTGCAGTGGCCGAAGGCGGCGCGCGAGCAGTATTTCGCCTCGAAGGGCTGGAGTGCCGAGGGTCGCCCGCTGCAGGGGTTGCCCGCGCGGAAGCAGCCGGAGGAGATCGCGGTGGAGCGCGGACCGACGCATGCCGAGTGGTTCGTGAAATATCTGCGCGAGGGGCTGCCGAGCAAGGAGAACGCGCTCGAAGGGCACCTCGCGGCGGGCGCGGCGCACGTGGCGAATGCGGCGTACCGGCGCGGGAAGAAGTTGAAGTGGAATTGGAAGACCGAGGTGGTGACGGAGGGTTAACACGATGTGGGTGGCGTTGCTGGGTCTGGTGCTGGCGGCGATTCCGGCGGGGGGGGAAGTCCTGCGCATCGTTGATTGAAGTGCAGATGGGTGATGTTGAAGTCTTCGCGGTTTCGCGTGCGCTCGGCGATGCAATGCCAAACGTAGAGATTCAGGTTGATGGCGACCGCACCGTGCGGCGCAGTCCGCTACGCTTGCCGTACGGGAAACACCGTTTGCGCATTCACGTTCAAGGCTTCGCGGGCGTGGATCGTGAGATCGACTTGCGCCAAAGCCGGTTGACGGTGCGCGCGACGCTAGAGGTAGGCATGCTCTATGGCACGTGCGACGATACTGTCGGTCCGGTCGGGGGAGAGATTTCGGGCGGCGACGGTGAGCTGTGGGTGAGGGCCGTGCCGGTTGTTGGTGTCGGCAGCCTGGAGTCGCCCGTGGAAGGAGGCTACTTCCTGCTCGAAGGCCTCGACGTGGCGGACCATGTTTTGCTTGTGCTTCGCGGTCATACCGTTCTGCATCAGCAAGTGGTGCGCCCGGGCCTCAAACGGACCAACGTGCGCATCGACCTCGCGGCCAAGTGCTGACCACCTACTGCTTCTTCTTCTCGCCGCCCCGCAGAATATCCAGCACGCCGCGCACGCCCTCGCGGCCGCCCTTGATTGCGTCGATCACTGTCTGCGGATCCTTGGTGATCGCCGGCGCGACGGACTGTAACTTCAGCTTCGCCACCGTCGCGCGTCGGGCGTAAAGCGCGGGCGCGCAAGCATGCCGCTTACCAGCGCGGGGATGAGCATCTCACCCGCCGCGTTCGTTACCGCCGACGTCAGATATCCGCCGATCCGCGTGCCGCCCACGGCGTCCGCCAGCTTGCGGTTCAGCGTGGACAGTAGCCGCAAGTTCAGCGTCTGGTCATTGAAATTCGCCGTGCCGGAGAGCAAGGCCGTCGCGTCTTCTATGTCGAGCTTCAGCCCCTTCACATCAGCCACGCCGCGCGCAATCGTCATGTCGCCCGAGAGCTCAAGGAACTGCGTCGTCGTCCGGGCATTGCGCCCGCCCGGTAGTTGAATGAATTGCGCGAGCCCGCCCAATTCGCCGAGCAGGTTCGCCGTTTCCAGGCGCCCGGCGCCCCTCTTCAATGACGCATTTCCGCTCAACGAACGCATCGGAGGCTCGTTGCCCGGCGGCTCCATCGCGAGGCCCACCGTTCCGGACAACGGCCCGGAGATCAGGCGCGGCAGTGACGCGACGGCTTCGAGCAGTGCGCCCGATTCAATGCGATCGAGCTTGGTATCCATCGTGATCTTCGGCTGCGCGCCCCGCAGGTCCACGCCGATGCGCCCGGCGAGGCTCCCGCCATAGACCGTCGCGCTCACCGGCTCCAGCCGCAATACTCCGTCGCGCAGCACAGCTTGCGCCTTGACTGCACTCGCCGCGATGCGATGCCAGTTCACCGGGCCCGCGGCGAGCGTGTCGGCCCGCAGGTCGAATTGCACCGCGAGCGGCGCAAGTGACGCCGCCTGCACATTGCACTCGATGGTCGAACCCGCCGCGCGCAAGCGAAGCTTGTCCAGACGCACCGACGTCTGCGCAAAGTCAATCGCCGCGGAGTCCAAGCGCACGGGCTGGGTGAGCGTCGGCCACTCCAGCACCGCGTTGTCGATTTGTCCCTTGCCTTTCTACTCCAGCGCCGTACCCTTGCCGAGCACTCCGTGCACGCGCACGCAACGTGGCTTTGCCCGACCCCTTCGCGGACGCATCCGCCGCACCGTATGCCTGCGCCATTTGCAA
>VFZP01000435.1 GCA_016871115.1 Acidobacteriota bacterium | reverse complement strand
GAGTGGTGCGGAGCAGTTATCTGGGCTGGCGCTTTGGCACTCGATCCTGCGACGGATCTTCCAGGATTTCGGGCGCTTCCCGTTCGACCAGACCGCCTCTCGAACTCGTCTGGCCGATTCCATCTGCCGGATTTAGGTTCAACGTAACCGCAGCCCTGTCTCATTCGCCGCGACGCCGCCGCTGCGGAGAGTCAGCGTCTGCGGTCCCGCAGTCAGCCCGGCCGGCACACGCACGTTCACCTGCTGCAAGCCGGGGAACGCTGGCGCCGGTCCGCTGAACAGCACCTCCGCCTCGCGGCTGCCAATTGTTACTGAGGGCCGGTCGGCGTCCAGCCCCGTGCAGTAGATTTCCAGCGCATCGCCTGCCGCTGCGGGCCGCGCGAGCGTGGTGAGTCCGGTACCGGCAATCAACGCCGCCGCGGTGCGGTTGCCGTCAATCACAAACACGCCCGGGTCGGACGCCTTCACCGGCGCATTGAACGAAACGCTTTCGGCGCCCCACGTTACGGTTACATTGACCGAGGCTGCCGCCACGGCCGTCTGTGGCACCACGAGGTTGATCTGCCGGTCGCTCACGTAGACGAGCGAAGCGGGCTGTCCGTCGATCGTCACACTCACGCCGCCCATCCGCAGTGGCAGGGGCAGGGAAGCCGCGGCGGCGGTCGCGCCGCCGGCGAGGCTCGCGCCAAAGATAGTAGCCAGCCCGCCGCGCGGCAACCCGGACACGAATGACGCGGAATTCACCGCGCCGCCGGCCGTCACAAACGGCTTACCCACGGCGCTCATGATCAGTGTCGACGCCGCGCCGTTGCCCTGCAGCGACGCCCGCAACTCGTACACCGGCCCGGCCCCTGGCGTCCACATGAAGCTAGCCGTGCCGTCCTCCCCCGTGACGGCCTGCGAGGGCACAACGCTGCCCGAGGTCACGGTCACCGCGATGGACTGTTCGGCATATGGAACGTTGTTGGCGTCCACCGCGGCAATCACCAGCGGGCGCGGCAACGGCGCACCCCGTCCGCCGGCGGCCACCGTCTGCACGTCGCCAGACAACGCGGCCAGCCGCAGCGCCGCTGCGGGCGAAACCGGGATACGCGCCCAAGCCGAAGCGTAGGCGGCATCGGCCGGCACGGCCGACAACTCTTCCACTCCTTCGCGCAGCCCGCGCACCTCAAACGTCACACGCGTTTGGCCCGCTCGCAGCACTACTTCACCGGGCGCCGTGGCTACCTCGTTGGACGTGCGAACCGCGATGGGCAAGTCTGCTCCTGGCGCACGCTGCGCGGTGATCGATGCTGTCACAGCGCGGCCGGCCACCACGCCGCCTGCCGGACTCAGCGATAGCTGTGTTGCCCGCTGCAGCGAAGTTTCGGCAAACGCCCGCCCGCCGGTCACGCGCTCAAAGAACGGCTCAAAGGCCACACGATAGCCCTCAATCTGAGCGAGTGCTGCCTCGTCGGGTTCCGTGCCCGCGGCTGTGATCACCACGAAGGCAAAGCGGAACCGGCGCTGCGTCACGGTGTGGTCCGGAGTGCGGCGGCCTTCGGCCGCGACGATGTCCTCAATCGCCACATCGCGCCGTTCGCCGTTGAAGTTTACTCCACGTTGCGGGCCCTGCGGCAGCGGGCCAGAGGGAACCACATAGAACGTCGGCGGCACTTCGTCAGGCGGGCGCAGCCCCATCAGGTATTGATCGAGGGGCGCGAAGCCTTCCACGGCTGCGATGGTGCGGAAGCGCGGAAGCGCCTCGGGCCCGTTGTCCTGAATGCGATTGCCTTCCATCAGCGATGCTTCGGAGTTGGTCCCAAAGCCCCAGTGTGCGCCCTGAAAACCAAGCATCGGCCGCGCATTCGGATTGCCCGGTGCGCGCACACTGACATAAGCCAGCCAAAGGTGACCGGCCTCATGCCCCAGCACTGTGAGCGGCGTGTCGCCTGCCGTGCCACGCGCGGGGACGATCGCATTCGGGTCGCGTGGATACTGATTAAGCGGGCCCAGATTGAGAATTGCCTGCAGCCGGCGCGGCGACCCGTATACGGCGCCGTTATCGGTAACGGGCACGCCGATGCCGGCGCGGCGAGATCGCACGGTGGACTCATACGCCACGGCCCCGGGCGCCGCCACCACGCCCATCGTGTTGTAGAAAACCAGAAAGTCATACACATCGTCGTGCGTCTTGTAGAACTGCTGGGCCGCGTACACCACGTCTACTTCTTCGGTGCTCGTAAATCGCTCGGCCACCGTGCCCGCGTATCCTCCGGCGGCGCCCGTCGGCATCGTCGAGAACGCCACGAGCGTGGTGCCCCCGGTGAGCGCACCTGGCGTAATTCCCACAACGGCGCTGCGTGTATTCAGGCTCTCATAGGCAAACCGGATGCGCCCGTCAGGAAACAGCGCGATTTGAAACGTGTTGCGCGGGCCAAAACCGGAGGGAGAGTATTCGGGCACCCGCACCCAACTCAACGCGAAGACCGTTGCGCTGGAGGTCAGGCGCAACTCGCCGCCGACCGAAGGATCGAGGTCTTCGAAGAAGCCGGCAATGCGCGGCGGTCCCGCCGTCATCCGGCCGAGCGTACGGCTGCTGGAGGCGGCTTCCGGTTCATCGAACGTGAAGTTGCCGTCCGAGTTCAGATACAAACGCGTGTATGTCCGGCCGTAATAAGGAAACGGAAACGGCAGCGCGATCGCGCGTGCATCGTCGTCACCTAACCCGGTGAGCGCTTCGCCGCTCGCCGCCAGTTCGCTGCTGTAGCCGCCGGCGCTGGTTTGAAATTGGTAACGGCCTGTATCGTTCAGGCGCGAGAACTCAATGGACCGCGCTTCCAGGTTGAACAGATTGCGGCGCGTGACAAACCCATCGGCATCGTCGAGAATGGCAAGGTTGCCGATGTCGCGCGAAGCCGGGCGAATGCCCGCCGCGGCCAGCGCAGCGCGCTTGGCAAGGCGCAGTGGAGCGGCTCGGCGGTGCAAAGCAATTTCTTCCGCCCCCCGGCCGGGATGCGTGCCGCACAGGTCCACCGTAAGGCGGCCAAAAACAGGCGCGGCGGCCAGGAACAAAACGGCGGCGAGTCTCGTAGAGCATGGCATGGGGAAAACGCAGCCGCCCATGTCAGGTTAAACCCCGATGGTCCGCAGCTGACTCTCATTGTAAGATACGGGTCTGGGGAGACTCTGATAATCCTATGGCATTTTGCATATTCTGCGGCAACCAAATTGGCGACGACGCAAAGTTCTGTCCCGGCTGCGGCAAGCCCGCCACGCCCGCGGCTGCTGCGGCAGCCATGATGAACCCGTTCGGCGAGGCCACGCGGGCGCCGCTCCTGCCGTTGGAGTTCACCATTCACGGCGACAACCTCCAGGTGGCCCGCTTGAAACTCAAGCCTGGCCAAGAGGTGTTTGCCGAAGCCGGCAAGATGCTCTACAAGACGCAAACCGTGCAGTGGGAAACCAAAATGCAAGGTGACTCGATCGGCCAGAAGCTGTGGGGAGCACTGAAGCGCAAGGTGATGGGCGAGTCGCTCTTCATGACGCACTTCATCGCCACCGCGCCCGGCGAGGTGGGCTTTGCCGGGGACTATCCCGGCCGGATCCAGGCCTTCGAACTCCCGGCTGGCAAGAGCTGGCTGGTCCAGCGCGACTGCTTCCTCGCCGCGCAGCACACCGTGCAACTCAACATTGCGTTTGTGAAGAAACTGGGCGCGGGCTTCCTCGGCGGCGAAGGATTCATCCTTGAAAAGCTCACCGGTCCGGGGGTGGTCTTCATCCACGCCGGCGGCGACCATATTGAGTTCGATCTCGCGCCCGGCGAACTGTTGCAGGTGGACACCGGCTGCATCGTGGGCTTTGAGGAAAGCGTCAGCTACGATATCCAGTTTGTCGGCGGCATCAAGAAGGCGATTTTCGGTGGCGAGGGACTGTTTCTCGCCAATGTCACCGGTCCGGGCCGCGTGATTATTCAGAGCATGACGCTTGACAAGCTCCGCCGTGAACTCGGGCCTGTGAGCGGCGGCGAGGAGCGTGGCCCGCTCGGCGCCATCGGCGGTCTGGCCGGTATTCTCGGCAGCGAAGACTAGCAGACTGGCGGAAGCCTGCGCGGGCTTCGCAGTAGCGCTACACTCACTGGCGGATGCAGTTTTCCACCCCAGCCGACTGGGCGCTGATGCCCCACGTCGGGTTTGGCATGCTGTTGAGCGTGCTCATCTGGTCCAACTGGACCAGCCGCCGCTTACCCGGCCGCCTACCGTTGTTGGCCGTTGAAGCCTCTATTTGCCTGTGGAACATCGGTCGCGTGTTGCAGGCACTCGCCCTCGATGTGGCCGCTCGCTTGGCGGTCGCCGCGGGCGATGGCGGCGGCTATCTGCTGGGACCTTCGGCGTTCTGGTTAGCCAGCCAGCTGTCGGGCAGGAGTCCGCGGAACCGGGTGATCTGGGCGGTGGCGTCGTTCGGTCTCCCGGTGTGGGCCATCCTGGGCACCTTGTTGGGCTTGCCGTCGGCGCACCGTTCTATCGGCACACTGGCGGATGGCGCAATACCCTCCCGTTCCGGGCCGCTCTTTCTGCCTTTGATGCTGCACTTCAACCTGTTGGCCGCTGGCGCGCTGTTGTTGCCGTTTGGCGAGAGCAGGCGCGGGCAGCACGCCCAGCGGATGCGCGCGTTGGCCTTGTCGGCCTCGGTTGCCGGACCCTGGGCGCTGTTCAGCCTGATTCGGTCCGGGCTGCTTTCCTGGCCCCACGGCGTGGTGCCGATCTGCTGCGGTTTTCTTGCCGCGGTCGCCCATGGCGTAGACCGCTATTACACCGCCATCGCGATCTCGCCGCTCGCCCGCGATCTGGTGATCGATTCCATGCCGGACGGCATGCTCGTGAGTAGTCCGGATGGCCTGCTGGCCGACTACAATCCCGCGGCGGCGCGTCTGCTCTGGCTCAACCGGAGTCAATTGGGCCATCCCCTATTGCCCTTGCTAGTATCCTGTAATTGAATTGTCTTTAAATAAAGTCAGAACTGTGCCATACTTAG
>VFZP01000434.1 GCA_016871115.1 Acidobacteriota bacterium | reverse complement strand
GTCGTTGATCAGCAGATTGCCGTTCGGGAGCTGGGCGAGTCCGCTCGCCCACACCATCCGGATGTCCATCTTGCTGCCGGCGATGGATCGCACCACTTTGCCGGCCGGGTCTACTTCCACCACCTCGCCGGGCTCGTTCAGCGGAATTACCGTGTTGCCGCTCGCGAGGCGCAGGGCCATATAGGCGCGGCGCTTGTTGCCTTCCGGCGCCTGCCACTGCCATACGATCTTGCCGGCGCGGTCCACTTCAATGACCTTCGCTTCCGCTTCCACGGCGATCAGCGTCGTGTCTTTGTCCGTGCGCGAAGCGTTGCGCATGCGCATGTTCGCAAGGTCCGGCGTCTTGTACTCCCACACCACTTGCTTTGATGGATTGACTTCAATCACACGGCCCGCGCGGGCATCGCCAATCAGCGTGTTGCCGCTCGCGAGGCGCTGCGCGGCGAGCGGATGCTCGAGCCCGTCGCAACACGACCATACTTCCTTGTGCGCCGCGTCAATCTCCACCACCTTCTTGTCCGGACCCACCGTGAACAGCGCGCCGCCGCCGGGCAGCGGCTGCACGTCATGCCCGCGCTTGTTGGGCACGGCCCACAACTCCTGCCCGCTCGGCCACAACATCTCCAGCACCTCGCCGCGCGCGCCATGATCGGACAACAGCAAGCGCGTCTGGCCAGAGGGTTTCAAATAGCGGTCAAACCACAGCATCAGGCGCGCTTCAGCGCGTTCGGCGTCGGCGCCGCGGAAGCCATGGCCAGCGTCGAGCATCGTCTCCATCGCCGCGTCCACCGACGCTTCCTGCAGGCGCGTGGTGATCCACAGGCCGTGATCGTAGGGCACCAGCGGATCGCGCGTGCCATGCACCGTGAGCGTAGGGGCCGACGCAGGCGTCACCCAATAGAGCACGCTCGATTCGATGTGCGCGCGCCGCGCGTGCTTTTGATCGCCGCCCAGCCACAGCGGCAAAACGTCCGCCGCGTCGCCGCCGCGATCGTAGATGCGCGTGAAGTCCGTGGCGCCGAAATAGTTCACCACGGCCTGCACTTTGCTCGATTGATCGAGATGGGGCCCGGCGCCTTCGTAATGCGGCAGTCCGCCGAGCGAGCCGAGCAGCAGCGAAAGCGTGCCGCCTGCCGACGCGCCGGTGACGCCAATGTGCGCCGCGTCCAGATCGTACCTGGCGGCATTCGCACGCAGATGCCGCACCGCAGCCTTCACATCTTCGAGCGCCGCCGGAAACTGGTGCTTGGGCGATAGCCGGTATGACGCAGTGGCCGCCACATAGCCGCGCTCGGCGAGCTTGATGCAAAGCGCCGTGTAGCTCTGCCGCCGCCCACCGCGGAAGCCGCCGCCGTGAATCGCCAGCACTGTCGGGTGCGGCCCTTTGGTTTTGGGGCGATAGATGTCCATCGCCACCGGCTCGCCCACACGCGAGTACTCAACGTTGATCATCGCCTCGACGGTATCGGGCAAGGCGGGCGCTGGAGCGGGCTGCGCGAAAGCAGACGCGGCAAGGATCGCAAACAGATAAATGATTGGCATGACGGTCAGCCCATCATGCTATCAAGACGTGCGCGCGTTAGTACAGCGGTGCTTTCGCGGGGTCGATGCCGCTCTTGCCTAGCGCCTTGAGGAGCGGTGCGGCCCCGCCGGCCAGCATGTTCAGGTCACTGGGGCCTTGAATGAACTGGAAGCCCGCCTTCACGTATTGATCGATCTGCGCCACGTTGCCCGCGGGGCGTCCCACCGGCACGCCGTACTTCTTGCCCGTCGCCAGTACCTTGGCAATGGCTTCCTTCACCACGGGATCTTCCTGGTTGCCGCGCTTGCCGTAGGAATAAGACAGGTCATTGGCGCCGATAAACAACACGTCGATGCCCGGCGTGGCGGCAATCTCTTCGATCTTGTCCACCGCGCGCTTCTCTTCAATGATGATGATGGTCAGCGCGTTGCGGTCGACAAAATCGGCATACGGCTCCGGACCCAGCCACCGGAAGCTGGCAAGCCCCGGGCCGGAACCGCGGCGGCCGCGCGGCGGGTATTTGGTCGAGTCAGCAGCCTGCTTGGCGAGCTCGGGCGTGGACGTGAACGGAAAGATCACGCCCAGGGCGCCCGTGTCCAGCGCGCGCTTGGCCGTCCACAGCTCGTTCACTGGTACGCGGATGCACGGAACCGCTTTCAACCCGCGCGTGGCCAGCACCATATTGCGCGCGGTTTCGAGCGTGATGGGCGAGTGTTCCATCTCGATCCACAACAGATCGAAGCCCATGTTCGCCATCTGGGCGGCCACGTCGGCGCTGGGGATCGTGACGGTGCCGGCAATCACCGGCTTGCCTTCCTTGAGCAGTTTCTTGACGGGGTTTTCCCAGTTCTGTGCGCACAGCGCGGCGCAGGCGGCGAGCGAGGTTAAAAAGAGTCGGCGAAGCATCGCCCCAAACTATATCACTGATCGCCGGCTTCCACCCAGGCGGTGTCGAAGCGCGCGTACTTGATCGTCTGCCCGTGCTTGTCGGTGTGCGAATAGGTGGCGTGGATGATGCCGTTGCGGCCTTGCACGAGCGACGGGTAGCCGAAGTTGGATCCCGGTTCCAGTTCAAGATGCCGCTTCCATTTCCACGTAGCGCCCTCGTCGTCTGAAATGGCGACGGCCAGCGAGTGCCGGCCCTTCTCGGTGTCGTTGTATGCCAGCATCCAGCGACCGCCGGCAAGCGTGATTGCTTCAGCGCCCGAGCCCGGATTCGGCAGGTCGCTATCGCGCACGGGTGACCACGTGATGCCGCTGTCGCTTGATTCAGACATCAGCAAGCGCTTCGGCGGCGGCCCGTTGTCGCGCATATACGTCACCAGCCCGCCGTTCTTCTTCCGCACAATGGAAGGCTGAATCCCGCCGTTGCTCACCAGCGGCTCACTCGTCGACCACGTCTTGCCGACGTCATCGGTGATCGCCATCAGTGAATAGTCGTAGCCGTCGGAATAGAGCGGCAGAATGATGCGCCCGGACGGCAACTCAACGAAATGTGCGCGCGGCATCCAGCCCATGCGCGAGAAGTATTTATCCATGGCGCGGCCGATCATCGTCTCCACCCACTTGACTTCCTCCGATCCTGGCTTGGCGGCGGCCTTCATCGGCTCCAGCACTGCGAGCGACTTTTGGGTGAAGTTGCGCGGCGCAACCATGATTTCATCGGTCACGTCCCACTTGGGCGGCCGCGATGGGTTCATATAGTCTGACGAGATCTTGTACTTGAGCAGCGCCGTGTGCCACTCGTTGGCGACAATCAGCGGCCAGGCCAGCCATAGGCGCTTCTTCGAGTCGACAAACACGGTGGGGTTGCAATCGGGAAAGCCCGGCGTGTCAGCCAGCACGGCCGGTTTGGTCCACGCCTTGGAGCCCTTCTTCCGTGAATACATCAGTTGAACATCGTCAGCCTGACGTTCGCCGGAGCCGCGATACCAAACCGCAAACAGCGAGCCATCTGGCAGTTCCACGATCATCGAGGAATGGTTGTGCAACTTTTCCTTTGGGAACAGCACCTCGAAGTCGTAGACCGGCGCGGCTGCCGGCAAAATGGCCGCCGAGAGGATCAGGATCGAAACGGCTTGCTTCAGAGCGTAATTTTGCATTAGATGGCCTCAAGTAAAAAGTGCCAAGCCTCGCGAAACAATCGTCCGCCGGACCTGGCACTTCCAGGAGAAAAGAAAAACTACTTGATCAGGCTCTCGGTATCCGAGATCTTCTCGCGGTGTTGATCGTGGCAGCCCTTGCAGCCCGCACCGATCATCTTGATACCGGCCTTCACACCCATCTCGTCGCTCGCGGCCGCGGCTTTGGCTACTGCCAGCGCGCCCTTCCGCGTCTCGCCGCAGGTCTTCATGGCGATCTCCGAGTTCCGGCCCTTCCAGAACCCGCCGATGGTCTTCATGGTCTTAGCCATGGCCGTCGCGTTCTTTTCCACATCGACATTCTTGCGAATGGCGCTGAGGTTGGCGCCGATATCTTTCATCCACTGGACGTGCTCGGCCGGGGGCTTTTCGCCCGTGAGGGCAAGGACCATCGTGGCCACCATGGCGGCAGACGTGAACAACAACTTTTTCACTGTACAGACTCCTTGAAAATTCATTTCCAAACACTGAACCGCCCGCCGGGTGGCCCGGCAGGATTTCCTGATTCTACTACGGCGTAGCGCTGGGTCAAGAAGTAACGCAAAAAGTTGGCCTCCGAAGTGCTTGCACCAAGGCGTAGTCTACCGGTACCCTGCCTCCCAGGGGTTCAATTACAGATAATCTCCAGTTATTTGTGGAAATCTAGATATGAATATTGTACAAATTTTAAGTAAGTATAGTATGCATAGCACTAACACAAAACAGCACAGGAGACCGCTCATAGCCAAGTACATCCGCATTTCCCTCCTCGCCCTGGTGGCGTTCTCTGCCCTCGCCCCGCTGAAGGCCGATCCGGCGATCCCGATGTGTGATCCCTGCCCCAAGGTGAAATAGATCGCGTGATTCGGTACACTCTCTCAGGGTCCTGTAGGTCATGACCATGAGAGAGGCCGATGTTCCTCGACACTTGGTGTGCCTCCAATTTGTTGCTCGCGGCACTGGTTATCCAGTTGGTGCGGCTTGAGGTGTATCGGGAACTTCCGTTTTTTGTTGCCTGCATCACGTTCCGGCTCATCCAGGCGCTCGCCATCACGGTCGCGATGGAACGGGTCCAGTTCCTCTCCTCCGCCTACCTGCTGACGTGGTTTGTCACCGAGTGGATCGCGATGGTCCTCGTGGCGCTGGCGTCGGTGGAGTGTTATTCGTGGCTGACGCGCCGCATCTTTCATCTGGGGCGCATCGGTGCGGTGGCGGTTGCAATCGCCGCATGCATAGGCTTGGCCGTCACGATGGGAACCAGCCTGGATAAGGCGGACGACCTAAGCCGAAACCTCGCGACGCAGTTGCAGGTCAAACAGTCGCTGCTGGGTTTTTTTGCAATCTCGCTCGCTTTGCTGTTGAGCTTCTACCGCCGCTTTCCTCTCTATGCCCCCCCGGCAGGCGTGGCCG
>VFZP01000433.1 GCA_016871115.1 Acidobacteriota bacterium | reverse complement strand
GCTGACACGGGCGCGGGCATGGCACCCGGGCCGGACGGGCCGTTCCGCTAGTTCACCGCGGGACGCCTGCGCGTGGTGGGCGGGGCGGGCTCGCCGGAGCCAGAGCCAGAAGCCGTCGTGGTCGTCGTCGGGGGCGGGGCAGTCTGCGTCACCTCGGCCGGCGTGGCGCCGCCTGAGCCTTCAGGCACGATGTATGTCCGGCGATAGCGGACCCCTGCGTTGCCATAGCGACGCCGCGCGGAGCCCGCGAGTTCCACCGTGATGTTGCGTTCTTCACCGGCGCGGACGCCTTCCGGCGCGATGAAGTAGAGGGCATACCGCTGGCGGATACGTTCGAGCGTGGTGGCCAGCGCAGAAGCGTCGTCAATCTCGATGGTGTCGCCGCCGGTATCCGCCGCGATGATGCGTGTTCCGGCAGGCTGCGTACCGCCGCGGCCACCGCCGCCGCCGCCCGGACGCGGGTAGCGCCGGCCGCTGCCGCCAGGGAAACGCGTGCCACCGCCCAGCAGGATGTCGCCGATCGTGCCCAGGCCCCCGCCGCCATTCGGCCAGGACCCGCCCGCGCCGCCGCCGCCGCTGAAACGCCCCATCGCGTCGGGCGCCAGCAGCAGGCTCACCACCGCGTCTGCCTGCGTCATCGCCTGCACCACGCGCGGTTCGTCGCGGTCGAACTCGGTCTGGTCGTCGGTGAGGATCACAATGGCGCGCCGGGCATCCTTCCGTCCGTCGCGGCGCACATATTGCGCGGCATCGAGCAGCGCGCGCGTGATGTCGGTGCCGCCGCTGAAATATTCCTGGTTGAGGAGCCTTCCGAATTCCCCCATCGCCTCGGCGCTTTGCGCGTTGCGAAACGGCGAACGCAGCCGCGTGCGCCGGTCAAATACCATCATGCCCACGCGGTCTTCCGGCCCCAACACCCGCAGCGCACCCTGCGATGCGGCAGCAACGCGCTCCACGCGGGGCCGCATGCTGGTGCTGACGTCGATCAGAATCAGCACGTCCACGGGCATGTTTTCACTGGCGAAGTTGGGGATCTCGCGCTCGCGGCCTGCTTCGCGCAGCAGGAATTCCTCGCGGTGCAAGCCGGTTACGGCGCGCCCGCGCGCATCGAGCACCTGCGCGTCCGCGCGGACGAGCGAAACGTTGCGGCGGAAGACAACGTTGCCTGCGCCGCTTCCCTGTTCCTGATCGGCGGAGGCGGTTACCGCCGCCACGGCAAGGTCGGCCAACAGAACGCGCTTCACTTAAATCAGCTCTCCTGCAATACGACGCGCGCAGCCCCGGCTGGGTTTCAGCCGCGAATGCCGTCGAACGCCGTGGCGATCTCGGCACGGGCCTCCGGGCGCAACGGACCCAGCGGCAGGCGGCACGGGCCGCCGTAGAAGCCATTCAAGTCCATGGCATGTTTTATCCCCGCCACGCCGTAGCGCGCGCCGCTCACCAGCGCGGAAGCCGCCAGGATCCGCCCCTGCCAGTCGAGCGCGGCCTCGCGTTCCCGCGTGCGATGCGCTTCCCAGATGGTGATGCAGGCGTACGGAGCGGCATTGGCTACGGGCAAGATGCCGCCTGCGGCGCCGAGGTCGAGCGCGGGCCACAACACGGCGGACGATCCGGAAAGGACGCTGAAGGTCTTCGGCACGCTCCGTACCACCGAAAGAAGCTTACCGACATCGCCCGATGCGTCACACAAGCCGGCAATGTTTGGGTGCCCGGCGAGGCGTGCGATGCAGGCGGCGTCCAGATGAATGCCCGTGGCGGCGGGCCTGTTGACGACGACAACGGGCAGCGCTGCCCGGTCCGCCACAGCGCGGAAGTACAGTTCCTGGGTCTCGCTCGCTCGCATTTGGTCGATGTAGGCATGCGGCGTACAGACCAGCACGCCGTGATAGCCCAGCGTCGCTGCCGCCGCGGCGAGCTGTACCGACTCGGCGACGCCGCCCGCGCTCACGTCCGCCAGCAACTGCCGGTCCGCCGCGGCCGATTGCTTCACCAGTTCAAACAGCGCCGTGCGCTCCCCGGCGGTCAGCAATGCTCCTTCTCCCGTGGCGCCGCCTACCACGTAGCCGGCCAACTTCACCTGGTTCGCCTTGCCGGTGTTGTGCGCCACCTTGGCCTTGTAGATGGCGCCTTCATGGTCAAACGGCGTCGCCAGTGGGCAGTAGATTCCCTGGAGTTTAAGCATCGTGCACCAGACCTTTCACAAACACGAACGGCGCCCCCGGCTGGACCGTGGGGCGCCGCATCGTCATGCTGCAAACGAAAAAAGAGACTACCTGATCAGCACGATCACGAAGGTGAACAGCACGAGCGATTCGATAAACGCCAGACCGAGCAGCAACAGCGTCTGGATCTGCGCGCCGGCGCCGGGATTCCGCGCCACGCCTTCGGCCGCCGAAGCGATCGCCTTGCCCTGGCCAAGGCCGCAAAGGCCGGAAGCGAGCGCCATGGCAAACGCCACACCCAGTAGGCTGCCCGTGCCGGTGGTGGTGCCACTCTGGGCCTGGGCGAACATCGGCGTCGCCATCATCAGCGCCGCCAGCATCATCAACTTATTTTTCATGATTTACTTACTCCTAATGAACTCGCCTTCAGGAGGTGGTTCCGATCCGTCTGTTGGGACAGCGGCGGCTCACGCTGAAAAGCATGCCTATGAGGCCGGAATGAAAACTTAGTGGTGCTCCTCGGCGTGCTGCACCGCACCGCCGACGTACACCATGCTCAGCACGGAAAAGATAAATGCCTGGATGAACGACACAAACACGTGCAGGCCCATGAAGACCACGGGAATGAGAAACGGCACCAAGCCCAAAAAGCCCAGCGTCACCTGTTCGCCCGCCACCATGTTGGCGTAGAGACGAATGGTGAGCGAAACCGGCCGGATGCAGGTGGAGAGAATCTCCAGCGGGAAAAGCAGCGGCGCCATCACCGCTACAGGCCCAGCGAAATGCTTGATGTAGCCGAATCCCTGCTCGCGCAGGCCGTGGTAGTTGAAGTACAGGAACGTCGTCAGCGCGAGGCCTAGCGGTACGGCGGCAAACATCGTGGGCGACTCGAACGCGGGTATCACGCCGATCAGGTTCGAAACCAGAATGAACAGGAAGGCGGTGACAAAGTATGGGATATAGCGCCTGGAGCCGTGGCCGATGATGTCCTTGCCGAGGCCGTTGAAGTAGCCCCAGAACATCTCAAACACCTGTTGCAGCTTGCCTGGCTTGTCCACGGAGAAGCCGGAGGCGAGCAAGGGAAGCGACAGCAGAATCGCCACCACGAGTAACTCTACGGTCATGAAGTTTGACCACGGCCGATCCGCCGGCGCCCAGCCCACGAGTGAAAAAAAGAAATTGGCCACTCCGGCCAAGTTATCGTTGAAGAGCTTGGTTATACCAAGTTCGTGTTCCATAGCGTTCCGCGCAGGTTCTCCCAAGTAATGGCTGCCACCGTGATCAGCAAACCGGTTCCGACTGCGATCGCGTGCAGCTTGTACACTTGCAGGATACCAAACAACAAGCCGCCGATCAACAAGATGCGAAGAGCAGACGCCGCCAGGCCGGGCCCGGAAACGGCACCGCCGGCGACGGCGGCCGTGAGCCGGTCAAGCAGCGTGAAGCTGACAATCGAAACCAGCGCCCCGACTGCAAAACTCGCCCCCGCCTGCACGCCCGCGGACGCAAACCATCCAGCCAGGCCGGCGGCGGTGAGGATGTACTGGGACTTTTTGATCCGCGCGACGGTTTGAACGTGCTTTTCGCGGGCAGTCGCGATGGCCGCAGCGGCGGCGGCTGGGTCAGGAGGCGTCGTCGTGGTCACCCTTCTGCTGCTTCTCCTTGTCTGATTCGCCAAAATCTCTCTGCACGCGCTGGGCTTGCCGGAGAATCTCGATCAGCCCGGCGGCGAGGCCCAGCATCATCAGCACGACGCCCAGGAATTTGGTGCCGAACTTTCCGTCGAGCCAGGCGCCAAAAAAATAACCCGCCAGCATGCTGGCGGGCAAGATATAGGCGAGATGCGAAAGTGCACTCGCCTTCACGAGAGTTCTGGCTTGTTTCCGGTCCACCGATTCCTTACGATACGGAGTCGGGGATGATGAGCACGTCGCCGGGGTGGATGAGGTCGGCGTTGGGCAGGTTGTTCGCCTTGGCGATCTGCGGGTACAGGTTGCCATTGCCCATCGTTTCCTTGGCGATGGCAAAGAGCGTGTCACCCATCTTCACCGTGTAGGTCTTTTGCGGCGGCGCCAGGCTCGGGTCGATGGACAGGTCGCAAATCAGGTCCGACTCCCAGTTGGCCTCGGCCAGCTCGATCTGGTTCCAGATTTCGTTCTTGACGTCCTCGGTGCCTGCGGCGCCCTTGATGAACAGCTTGGTGCCTTCCTGGTGCAAGTTCGCCAGACGCACGCCCTTGATGGCAATGAGATTCAATACCGACTGGTACTGGAGTTTGAGTTGAGCAAGATCCATAGTCTACCGATTCTCCAATTCCGTGACCGCGGTCAGTGGCGCGGGCGGATCCACGTTAGTGTAGCAGGCGGCCTACCGCCGCACACTCAGGCCGTGAGGGCAGTGACACGACGCGCAGATTGGCTTACCATCCACGAGCGCGGGTTCGCGCTTGCAGGACGCGGGCAGTTCCGTATGGCAACGGCTGCACTGCGCCGTAATCGCGGCGGGCGCCCGCACCGAATGCGTGCCGTGACAGGTGGTGCAGGCGGCGGCGCGTTTTTCAGAGCGCGCCTGGATGCGCTGCCGGTGTTTGCTGGTCTCGTACTCTTTACGTTGGGATTGGTGGCAGGCGCCGCACACCGCGGGCTGCTCGGCAGGCCCGGCCACGCGGTCTGGCGGCTTATGCCCGGTGGCTTCGCGGTGCGGTCCGGCATACGCCCTCGTCAAGCTCTGCCGCTTCAAGGAGGGTGATACCTTCACGAACGACGGCACTCTGATCAGCGCCGCTACCGCAACCGCGCTGAACGGCCAGACCGTCGCCCAGATGCTTGCCGCCGCCAACGCCTACCTCGGTGGTGGCCCGCTGCCATACGGCCTGACGAACGCGGCTGACCTCAACG
>VFZP01000432.1 GCA_016871115.1 Acidobacteriota bacterium | reverse complement strand
GGGCTGTGAATTCTTGGGGGGGTTGCGTGAGGCGTTTCTGGTTCCATTTGATTGAGGGTATGGGGGATAGGATTATTTTGGTTGGGTGTGAACGCATAAGTTCTCATCCGCGTTTCCGCCGCGCGAGGCCTCGGGCGAGGGGCAAGCGGGGCCGGAAACGGGGTGAGAACGGCGATTGAGCTGAACCGCAGGAAGAGTCGCAGTGGCAGAGCTATGGGTTTTGAATGAGGCTGGGGTGAACAGGCGAAGGCGAGCGCGGGGCCGGAGAATGCTCGATGCATGCCGACGTATCGCCGCAGACCTGTATCCGATGGCGATGCGACGATCCAGAGCCGCCTGACTGAGGGTGCCGAACGCGGGCGGGGGCGTGTGCAGACACACGCTGGGCGCAGACTCGCGGGGAGCCCTGGCCAAAACGAAACGGCGAAGAGATCGGTGCGTAGTCATGTCAGGAAGTGTCCGGCTAGCGAATGGGTGACGGGGTCTGGACCCGCACGAGGCGGCCCTGCTGGCAGAACGGGCACTGGTGCTCGGCTTGGCCGGTGAGGTGCGCCAACAGCGCCGAAGCAGTGAGCGCGGATGGCGGTGGTAGCAGGTCGGTGACGGCCAGCGACAGGAGTTGTGCGAGCCGTGCGAGTTTGGTGCGGCGATGGCGGTTGGCGAGGAAGCCGCCGAAGCGGATGCGCTGGAAGCCATCGGGCAGCACATGGAGCAGGAAGCGACGGATGAACTCGTCGACGGCAAGGGTCATAAGTTGGCCGGTTTGGCCGTGCCGGTAGTCCTTCCAGCGGAAGGTGACCGTGCCGGAGTCGAGCGAAACCAGACGGCGGTTGGAGATGGCGGCCCGATGGGTGTACTGGCGCAGATACTCGAGCGCCTGTTGGGGTCCGCCGAACGGCGGTTTGGCGTTAACCACCCAGGGCCGGCGGCGGCAATCGTCCAGATAGCGGGCGAACCTGGCGGGGTCGTGCAAGTGCGACAACGTGCCGGTGAGGGTGAGCTTGCCTTGCGTATGGAGTTTATCGAGCGCGAGGAGAAAGTGGTGGCGGAAATAGGTGGACAACACGCGCACGGGCAGCAGGAAGTTGCGGCGGCGGCTGGGGATCCAACGGTCATGGTCGGGAGCCAAGCCGCCGCCTGGGACGACGTAATGCACGTGCGGATGATGCAGTAAGTTTTGTCCCCAGGTATGGAGGATGCCGAAGAAGCCGACCTCGGCGCCGAGATGGAGAGGATCGCGCGCGATGGTGAGCAGGGCGGTGGTGCTGAGGCGAAAGAGCAGATCGTAGAGGAGGCGCTGGCTCTGCAGCGCCAACTCAGCGATGGCCTGCGGCACGGTGAAGACGACATGAAAATAAGGAACCGGCAACAGTTCGGCCTGCCGCTGTTGTAGCCAGCGGGCGCGGGCTAACGAACCGCACTTGAGACAGTGGCGGTTGCGGCAGGAGTGATAACTGATGCAGGACTGGCCGCTGGAATTGCATTGCTCCACGTGGCCGCCGAGCGTAGCGGTGCGGCAGATCTCGATGGCGCGCATCACACGCAGGTGATGACGCGGCAAGCGATGACGCTGCCGGTAGGCGGCTCCATGTTGGCGAAAGATGTCGGCCAGTTCCAGAGTAGGCCGGTTCATGGAACGGCTACCTAGAGGCTGGGGTCAGCGGCGGTGTGGCGGGCGGCGGTACGGACTTTTTCGGGCGGCCGCGTTCGCGCTTTTCGGGGATAGGCAGTTGCAAGGCGTCCAGCGGCAAAGCGACTTTGGCCAAGCGCGCGGGGGCGACGGCGGCATAGCGAGCCGTCGTTTCCAACTTTTGATGGCCGAGCAGGGTCTGGATCACGCGAATATCTTCACCGCGTTCGAGTAAGTGCGTAGCGAAGGAGTGCCGGTTCGCTGGTGACACGGTCTGGCTTACGCAAGCCCTGATGGCTGAGTTGTTCGGTAAGGACGTCCGGACGCTTAATGAACATCTCCAGAACCTCTTTGAAGAGGGCGAACTGGAGGCTGAGGCAACTATCCGGAAATTCCGGATAGTTCGCACGGAGGGGAGCCGGGAGGTGACCCGGCTGATCGATCACTACAATCGGGAGGCCATCCTGGCGGTGGGCTACCGGGTACGGTCGCCACGGGGCACGCAGTTTCGCCGGTGGGCGACGGAACGGCTGGCCGAGTACCTGCTGAAGGGCTTCACCATGGACGACGAGCGCCTTAAGAACCCGCCGGTTCCAGGCGCGGGCGTTCCGGATTACTTCGATGAAGTGCTGGAACGGATTCGGGACATCCGCGCCAGTGAGAAACGAATGTACCTGCAGGTGCGGGCTTACATCTTCGTGGCCGTGCTCGGCGCCAGTTACTACACCTACGCCGAAGCCACCTGGACGCGCAGCTTGCCGGACTGGATCGGCTCACACACGCGCATGTTCGAATACTTCGACGGCGCCACGCAGTTCGTCGTGCCGGACCAGTGGAAAGCTGGCGTCAACAAGCCCTGCTATTGGGAGCCGGAGTTGAACCGCACCTATAAGGACTGGGCCACCCATTACGGCGTGGCCGTTGTGCCGGCGCGGCCCGGGCATACTCGCGACAAAGCCAAGATCGAGGCCGGCGTGCTCATCGTGCAGCGCTGGATTCTGGCAGCACTGCGGAAGCGCCGCTTCTTCTCGCTCGGTGAATTGAACGAAGCGATTCGGGAACTGCTGGCGCGTCTCAACCAACGCCCCTTCCGCAAACTGCCGGGCACGCGGCGCGAACTGTTCGAGCAACTGGACCGACCCGCGCTGCACGCCTTGCCCGCGCAACGTTTCGTCTTCGCCGAGTGGAAGAAGACGCGCGCGGGCTTGGATTATCACGTCGAACTCGAAGGCCACTTTTACTCTGTGCCGTATCAGTTGGCGCAGCAAGTGGTGGAACTGCGCTACACGGCCGCCACGGTGGAAGTGCTCTATCGCGGCAAACGCGTGGCCTCGCACGCGCGCAGCCATCAGCGTACAGGCAACACCACCGAGCCCTGTCACCAGCCCAAGTCGCATCAACGTTATCGCGAGTGGACGCCGCAGCGTTTGCTCGAGTGGGCCAGCGCAGTGGGCGTATTCACGTGGCGCCTGGTGGAAGCGATGCTCACGCACAAGCCGCATCCAGAAGCGGGCTTCCGCGCGGCGATGGGTCCGCGCAGCCTGGCCAGCCAGTACGGCTCGCCGCGACTGGAAGCGGCCGCCGAGCGCGCCGTGCGCTTCAAGCTCTATCACCTCGACAACTGCCGGTGAAGAAGTGGCGCCAGCAGATCGGCGATCCCATGGTGGCCGACAGTATTCTCGACCGGCTGGTGCATCAGGCGTATCACTTCGAGTTGTCCGGCGAGTCGCTGCGCAAGGCGAAGGGAGGCCGGCCATGATGCGGTTGGTGCTCAAGCAATCCACCGGCTGGTTTGCGGCCGGGTGGGCCTTCAGCGAAGCGATGGAGTTACTGTCGGACCCGGCGTTCAAGCTGTTCGTGTGGGTGTGCCTGAATGCCGAGCGGCAGACGGGGCGCTTGGAGCGCAGCGCGTGTTATGACCCGGCCGCGTTCGCCGAGTTAGTCGAGCGCGGCGTGTGCGTGCGTGGCGATGACGGCGCGATCGAGGCGGCGGATCGCTACTGGCCGTACGAGAAGCAGCAGCGGCCGGGTGCGGGTCCACAGGAGTTCGTCGAGGGCGTGCGCAAGTTGCTGGCGGTGCCGGCATGTGTGGGCTGCCGTTTCACGCCAGCGGATGAGAAGTTGGCGCGCGGCCTCTCTGAGCGCGGCGTCACGCTGCCGCAGGTGGAGCGGGAGATCTGGCTGGGCTGCATGCGCAAGTACACCACGCTGCTGAACCATGCCAAGGCGCCAGCGATGCCGATTGCCAGTCTGCAATACTCCGCGGCGGTGATCGACGAAGTGGTGAGCCAGCCGAACACGCCGGAGAGCTACTGGGCGTACGTGCACCGGCAATTCCGGACGCTGGAGCAGTGCTGGATGGCGAGCCGGGTGGCGGGCTGATTGGTGAGAGTGGGCTGCCGCCGGTGGGTGGCCCACTTCACCGGAATACGCGTTCGGCGCGGAAGGCTGGATCGAAGACGTCGAACTTGAACTTTTCTTTGTTGGGAAAGTCGACGTGGGCGATGTACGGCCAGCGCTGCTTCAGGATGTCGAGGTGCGGCGCGTACGCCTCGCCCGCGGTGAGTTGCATGTTGCGCATGGCCGCGTGGAGTTTCTCTCCCACTTTCAGCTTGTCGCTCCGTTCGCCGCCGGCGCGCATGATAGCGCCGACAAGATTCGCGGCCAGTGCGATGTAGGCATGGCCGTCGGGCGTGATGAGGAACGAGCGCGCGCCGATACGTTCGGTGCGGAAGAGGCCCTTGGCTCCGCGCTTGAGTCCTTTGTAGCCGCCGTACGGGCCGAACAGATCGGTGCTGAGTGCGAGGAGAACGAGCGTTTGAATCATTTTGATTGCATGCGGGCGGCGAACTGCTGCAGGTCGTCGCCCTGGATGGCGGCGGCCATGAGGTCGGGGAACTGGTCCGGTGTGCAGGCGAACGACGGAATCCCGAGGGCAGCGAATTTCGCGGCGTTGTCGTGGTCGTAGCCGGGCGCGCCGTTGTCACTGAGTGTCAACAGCGTCAACATCCGGGTGCCTGCGCTAACAATGGCTGCTGCGCGCTTGATCATCTGTTCGCTCAACTCGCCTTCGTATAGATCGCTGATCAGAATCAGAATCGTATCCTGCGGGCGCCGGATCAGGCCCTGGCAGTAGCTGAGGGCGCGGGGAGTGTCGTTGCCGCCGCCCAGCTGCACGCCGAAGAGTAAGTCGACGAGATCCGTCATCTTTTCCGTGAGGTCTACGACTTCAGTGTCGTAAGCAACCAGCCGCATCGAGAGAGCCGGCAAAGAGGCGAGTACGGCGCCGAAGATGCCAGCGTAGACGACGCTGGTACCCGGCGCTGACCGGGATGAGTGTTGACAGAACAGACCGGGAGGAGTGTTGACACTTCCTGGGAATAGCTGGACGGCCGAAAATGGGCAGAGATGCCCTGGAAAGCGAGCAGTCCAATGGAAGAGAGAGCGAAGTTCGTACTGGAAAAGG
>VFZP01000431.1 GCA_016871115.1 Acidobacteriota bacterium | reverse complement strand
TTCCCCGGCGCCCATACTGCTTTCCGCTCTTGCGGCCCGGCCGGCGCGGATTCTTCTTCGGCTCGCCTCGCGAGAATGGCGCCGCCTGCTGGCCCACCTGCAACTGGAAATCGATGCGGGCCTTTTGATTCAGCTCCAGCACGATGCCGCAACGGATCTCGGTCTTGAAGCCGGCCGCGGTACAAGTGACTTCATACTCGCCTGAGTCGACGAGAGGAAAAATGAAGTTGCCCGTTTCGTTGGCCGTCGTCGAGCGCACGTCGCCCGTCTGGACTCGCTTGGCGCTGACCGCCGGGCCAGGCACGACGGCGCCCGATTAGTCCGTCACCAAACCCAGGATCTGCGTGGATGCGGTCTGCGACCACGCGCTGGCTGCGCAAGCGAGAATGAACACCAGCGGCTTCATACTTCGGCATTGTATACTTGCCTGCGATGCTACGCCTGCCCGCGGCCCTCTTGCTGCTCTGCTCTTCAGCCGTCCTGGCGCAGCCGCCCGCGGACCGCGCCGAACGGCTTCTGCGCGACATCCTCATCTTTGATGCGCATATCGATACGCCGCGCTACTTCGTGGACGAAGGCTATAAACTGGCGGACCACCACGGCTATTACGAACTCGACATCCCACGCATGAAGCTGGGCAAGCTCGGTGCGGTGCTCTTCGGTATCTACGCGCAGCCGCAGGATTATCCGCCGCACTTGTGGCTGCCGCGAGCGCTTGAGTGCCTGGAGGCGCTCCATCGCGAAGTCGCGGCAAATTCCAGGGACATGGAGTTCGCCTGGAACGTCGCGGATATCGAACGCATTCACCGGTCCGGCAAACTCGCGGCGCTCGCCAGCCTGGAAGGCGGCCACCTGTTTGCCGACAGCTTTCGCATCCTGCGCCTGTTTCACAAGCTCGGTATCCGCTACATGACGCTCGCGCATTTCCGGAGCAACAACTTCGCGGACTCGATGACCGATGAGTTGGTGCATAACGGGCTCTCAAAGAGCGGACGCGATCTGGTGGCCGAGATGAACAGGATCGGCATGATCCCCGACGTGTCGCACATTTCCGACAAAGCCGTGCTCGACGCCGTCGAAGCCAGCCGCTCGCCGGTGATTGCTTCGCATTCGTCGGTGAAGGCGATCGCGCCCATCGTGCGCAATGTGCCGGACGAGGTAATCCGCGCGATTGCGAAGAAGGGCGGCGTGATCTGCATCAACTTCCATGCCGGGTACCTCGAAAAGAGTGCCTACGATGTCTACATCAGGAACTGGCCGGCGCGCGATCAGGAGATCAAAGATATGCTAGCGCTCAAGTCGACGGATCCGTCGCGCTGGGAACTCGTGCGCGGCATTCAGCGCCGCTACTTCGCGCAGATGCCGAAGGTGGACTACAAGGTGTTGCTCAAGCATATTGACCACGTGGCGAAGCTGGTGGGGCCGGATCATGTGGGGCTGGGTTCGGACTATGACGGCATCTCCGGCATGACGCCCGTGGGTATGGAAGATGTGTCGAAGTACCCCGTATTGGTGAAGGGCCTTGTTGACATGGGCTATTCGAACCAGGACATCCGCAAAATCATGGGGCTGAATTTGCTGCGAGTGCTGCGCGCCAACGAGCAGGCCGCCACGGAGAAACCGTAATGAGGATGCGCCGTCGCGAGTTTACTGCTGCGTTGCCGGTTGTGGCGGCAGCGCAGATACCGTCCCGTAAGCGCATTGCCTGTTTGTCGTCGACGTATCATGTGCGTTCCCACTCGGACAACTTCGTTACGCGGTTCCTGGAAGGCTACTGGGTGGGCGACAAGTACTACGAGCCGCCGTTCAAAGTCGAGTCGCTGTGGATGGATCAGCGGCATGACGCCGACATCGGCGCACGGCTCGCGCATGCGCACGGCGTACGTGTGGCGAAGTCGATCGAAGAGGCGCTCACGCTCGGCACCGGTGCGCTGGCGGTGGACGGCGTGGTGCTGGTGTGCGAGCACGGCAACTACCCACACAACGAAAAGCAGCAGCAACTGTATCCGCGCTACGAGTTCTTTGAGCAGGTGGTGAAGGTCTTCCGCGCGAGCAACCGCACGTGCCCGGTGTTTGTCGACAAGCACCTTTCCTACGATTGGAAAAAGGCGCGTCAGATGCGAGACGGTGCGCGCGAGCTGCGCTTTCCGCTGATGGCCGGGTCCAGCGTACCGGTGACGTTTCGCCGGCCGGAGTATGACCCGCCACGCAATGTGGAGCTGGAATCGGCACTCTCGGTGGGCGGCGGATGGGTGGCCGATGGAGGTATCTTCCATATCCTTGAAACGCTGCAGGCCTTTGTCGAACGGCGCAAGGGCGGCGAGACGGGCGTGCGCGCGGTGCGGATGTTGAAGAACCAAGAAGTGTGGAAGGCCGCCGCGCAGGGCTTGTGGCGGCGCAATTTGCTGGATGCCGCGCTCTCGCGCCAGCAGAAGAGTTCGAAGTCATCGAAGCGGCCCGAGGAGATGCGCGCGATGCTGGGGTTGGTGGAATACCGTGACGGCTTCCGCGCGGCGGTGCTGGCGTTGTCGGAGGTTTCTGAGTATCTCGTCGCGGTGAAGCCGAAGAATCAGCCGCCGCAGGCCACGCTCTGCTACATCCCGATTGAAAATTCGAACAACTTCTCCATGCTCGTCCACGGCATCACGCAGATGATCTTGACGGGCGCGCCGCCGTATCCGGTGGAGCGCACGCTGCTCGTTTCGGGCGCGCTGGCCGGGCTGATGGAATCGGGCTTCCGGAACGGCGACCGCATTGAGACGCCGGAACTCAGGATCTCCTATCAAGCGCCCGCGCGCAGTTGGTTTGCGCCAGGGGATGGGTCCTAAGGATGGCCGCGCTCGAAGCAAAGTCTGGCAGATTCTGGGAGTTGGTGGACCGCAGCGCCGAGATCAAGCAGATCGCCACCGGCTTTGCGTTTACGGAGGGGCCCGTGTTCAGCCGCCGCGGGTTCCTGTTGTTCAGCGATATCCCCAACGGGAAAATCATGCGCTGGGAAAGCGGCGAACTCACTGTGTTTCGCAGCGGGAGCAACAAGGCGAACGGCCTCACGTTCGATCACCAGGGCCGTTTGCTCGCGGCCGAAGGTGGAGCGCGTGTCACGCGCACCGAGAAGAATGGCAGCATCACCGTGCTGGCCGCGGACGGTCTGCAAGGGCCGAACGACATCGTCTATGCGATCGACGGCAGTGTGTATTTCTCGGATCTTCCCGCGGGCCGCGTCTATCAGATCACGCGCGAACGAAGTGGCGTGGGTGGCGCGCCGCCGCGTGGCGAAGTGCGCATGGTGGCAGAGACGCCCGCGCCCAATGGCGTGGCGCTCTCGCCGAATCAGCAGCAACTCTACGTGGCGGATGTGAAGACGCAAGTGGTGTCGGTGCACGCTATCGCCGCCGACGGACGGTTGGGGCCGCGCCGGGATTTTGCGCCGGTGCGGGTGGATGGACTGAAGACTGACGAAGCGGGCAACGTGTGGATGGCGTCGCGCGACGGCATCGTGGTGTACGATCGCGCGGGGCAGCATCTCGGCACGGTACGGCCGGATGAAGCGCCCAGCAACTGCGGTTGGGGTGGGGGCGGACTCTACATCACCGCGCGCAAATCTGTGTATCATGTGTCGACGAAGGTGCCGGGGACGCGCACGTTCTAGGGGTCCCGCCCTGTTTTTTCAGCTGCCGTACACGGGCGAAGGGCGGGACTAAAAGTCCCGCGCGGGCTGAAGCCCGCCCCACACGGAGGCCCAGAAGTCAGCGCCCTTCCTGCGTCCGGTCACAGGCGTTGTCGAAACGGCAACGGAAGTCAAACTCCAGGCTAATGTTGTTCGTAGTCATGCTTGGGCCGTTGCCAAACGCAACGGGAGCCACCTTGATGAACGCCACGTTGAATGTACCGGCGTTTTCGGCCAAGAGTGGCGCACGTTCACAAGCTGGTCCGCTCCCATCGCGATTTTTGGAATCCCTGATTTGCGGATTGAGGGCTTGTTGGCGGGGCAGGATTGCGCTGGCCGCGGCCGCTGCACTATTGTTGATCTTGCTGATCGTACGGTTGGCCAACCGGCAGCAGCAATTAAGGAGAGCAATGCAGGAACGCGAACTCGTGTCGGGCGGCTCGGGCAGCACGTCTTATTCGGTGCAGGTCACCGTGGAGAAGCGCGTGGCGGGCAAGCCGCACAAGGGCAAGGTGCTGGCGGCGATTCAGCCGCATTGCGATGACATTCCCATCTTCGCCGGCGGCACGATTCTTAAGCTGATCGACGAAGGCTACACGGGCTACCTCATCAACATGTCGAACGACTCGATGGCGGGCGTGGGCAACACCATCGGCAGCATTGTGCTGCGCAACGAGCGCGACACTATCGAAGTAGGCAAGCGCCTGGGTCTGCAGGAGACGATCTTTCTCAACTACCCCAACCACAACATGGACGGCTGGCCGATCCTCGAAATGCGCGCGCGCCTCGTATTTCTGTTCCGGGCGCTGAAGATCGACACAGTGTTTGTCTACGACGCGTCATCGCTCTACGAGCGCAACCCGGACCACTACACCACGGCGCGCGCCGTCGAGGCTGCGGCGTGGATGGCCGCGAGCGAGTGGGACTATCCGGAGCACTTCCGGGCCGGGCTCACCGCGCGAGGCCCGCGAGAACGCTTCTACTTCGCGCGCGGGCCGCAACTGGTGAACCGCGTCGTTGACATTTCCGATTTCATGGACGGCAAGGTGTGGGCCAACATGGCCAACACCACCCAAGGCCCTGCGGGCAACCTCGGCGCGGAGTTGCGGCGCAAGCTGGCGGGGCAGGGCAAGCGCCTACCGCTGCTGGGCGACTCAGACGATTCGGCCAACCGTGCCTACACGCGACAGTTCGGCTTGCAGCGCGATCGTGTGCGGGGCCAGGCCCACGGGCTGGCCTACGCCGAGTATTTCCACTACATCGGGCCGGACGAATCAGGGGTGGATGAGTATATTTCGCGCAACGCAGTGGCATTGTAATCTGACTCTGGTGCAAAATCTGGGTTGACACTGGCTTGATACCGTTTCGGTCCGCGGGTCTCGATCGAACCCGACTCCGATCACGTTGCCAACGCGGCTCGCCAGATCTCCGGCATCGTCGCCCCT
>VFZP01000430.1 GCA_016871115.1 Acidobacteriota bacterium | reverse complement strand
GGCGAGCGCGGTGACGGCGGCCATGCCGCCGAAGGAGACGAACGCGAACCAACTCATCTTGTCGATGGACATGCCGTGCTTTTCGCGAAAGTAAGTTGGCATCCACGTCATGCAGTAATAGACGAAGTACATGTAGCAGAACGTGCCGAGGATGATGCCCCACATGAGCGGCGTACGGAGCGCGGCGCCGAGCGTGATGCGGGCGGCGGGCTTGCCGGCGGCGGACGGCGGGATGCCGCGCGCGGCTTTGTCGTTCTTCTTGACGAGAAGCAGGAACGGAACGAGCCAGAAAAGGCTGCCTGCGCCGAGGATGAGGAACATGGTTTGCCAGCCGAAGCCGGCGGCGAGGTAGGCAGCGATGGGGATGCCGATGGCCGGGCCGATTTTGGTGCCGGTCATATAGATACCGACGGCGAGGCCACGCTGCTTCTCATCGAAGTGCTCGCGGATGTAACGCAGGCTGGACGAGGTTATGACCGATTCGCCGGTGCCGACCAGCGCGCGGAGGAACAGGAGCATGGCGAAGCTGCCACCGATTAACGTTGTCGCGGCCGAAGCGGCGCTCCAGAGCAGGAAACCGCAGGTGTAGAGAGTGCGGATGCCGTAGCGGTCGACTAACATGCCGGCGGGGATCTGAAAGATGGTGTAAGTGGCGAAGAAGGCCGAGGCGGCCATGCCTTGCTGTTCTTTGTCGATCTTAAGATCTTTACCGATTTCCGTGAGGACAGCCGAGAGATTGACGCGGTCGCAATAGGCGATGACCATGCCGAGGCTGAGGAGACAGACGACGGCCCAGCGCACCCAATCGGGAACGGATGTGGACGGCGACGGGTTGGCCGAGGTGGCCGCTGCTGGGAGGCGGGGCGACGCGGTCATGCTCATGGGGTGGTTAGCTCTTTTCCGCCGCGCGCATGAGTGAGGGGGACTCGATGCTCGGGCACCAATATTGTTCAATGTGTTCGATGACGAGGGCCGTGCCGCGGGCGTGGCTCACCCACGGGGCCTGGCGCGGATCGTACATGGCGTCGGTGAGGTCGCGCACGAGAGTGACGTGGAAGCCGAGGCGCGTGAGTTGGCGGATGCCGAAGGGGCGGCCGAGGACGCACATGTTGGTGTGGACGCCCATCATGGCCACGTGACGGATACCGCGGTGATGGAGGAACGAGTAGATCTCTTCGCCAGAGTCGGAGAGGCCGTCGGGTTCGGCAATGGTGAGGCCGGGGTGTTGACGGTCGAAGCGGCGGACGGCGGCTCCGACGACATCGTCATCGCAGGATTCGGTGGCGTCGTCGATGGGGAGTGGGGCTTCGGCGGTGCGGTCGAGGTAGCACCACTTGGCTATGGGCACGGGGGGCGTGGCGCGGGTTACGTTTTTCATGCGGGCGCGCTGCGGCGTATCTTCATAGACGCCGGTGACGCCGCTGGGGGCATGGATGATCTGGACGCCGAGGGCGCGGGCAGCGGTGAGCGTGGCATTCATGCGCGGGACGATTTCGCCGATGCGCTTCACTGCGTTTTGGCAATAGTGGCCGTTCCACATGTCGCAGATGAGGATGGCGGTTTCGGCGGCGCTCCAGCGCTCACGGGCTTCAACGGCGAGACCGTGTTTACGGGAGCGGAGCGTGACGGCGAGCGAGGCAGTGGGCGCGGCGGCGAGGCTGCAGGCGGCGGCCGAGGCGAGGAACGAACGGCGCAAGGTCACTGGGGCATTGTACTCCACGGAACAGAAGCTTCGCATAACAAATAGATGCCCAATCTAATCAGTAGCGTAGAGGGAGATTCGCATCCCACAGATTCGCATCTTGCCTTGAACATGTTTTTCAGGTTACACTTGCAGTCAGATGAAGGCAAGTGAAGGACTGGGCCGGATTCCTGAACTGGCCCTGCGCAAACGCAAACGGGGTCTGGCGGAACTGTTGCCGCCCGTCACCGAGATCTTGCGTGGGTCGCTGGTGGAGCGCTATGTCACCTGCGGGAACCCATCCTGCAAGTGCGCACGTGGCGAGAGACACGGGCCAATCTGGTATCTGACGGTGACCTTGGGCCCCGGTCGGACGACTGGCGGCATCGTCTCGGAAGAGAAAGTCGCGGAAGTCCGAGCCTGGATCGAGAACTACCACAAGCTAAAAGATCACATCGAAAAGATCTCCGAGATCAATCGCGAACTGTTGCGGCGCGAACGGGAGCGCGAGCGCAAGCAGGGGCGGAAGAAATAGATGACCGGCAGCACAGAGCGGACCCAAGCTGGCTCGCCTATCTTGCAGTTATGAGAAGGCAAGTGCACGCAACCCACCAACTGCCGTCGTTTGCTCGCTATCTCAACAAGGTTTACGCTTTCCGTGCCGCTGCCGCCCGTTTGACCGATGCCCGGCGCGATCCTGACATCTCACCTTCGGCCGTATTCCTCGCCACCTTTCATGGCTTCGTGTTCCGCCTACCCAGCTTTCAGCAACTGGAAGGAGAACTCGCCCAACCAGCCCTGCAACGCTGGATTGGCGCCGAACGCGCCTTCGGTGACGACGTGTTGCGCTACAGTCTGGCTGGCTTTCAGGTGGAAGGCCTGGAGTGGATGCTGATCGAAATCAACCGGATGCTGAAGCGTATAAAGTCTTCGATGAGGACCGCGTCCAAGCCCGTATCGTCGCCGCGCTCGATGGTGTGGAGACTCTGGCCAGTTACAGCCGCTGTTGCGACGCCTGCCTGGAACGCCGGGTCTGGGTGCGCAAGGGCGGCGTCAAGGTCGAACTAGTGCAGTATTACCACCGCGCCGTGGGATGTCAGATTGTCACCGGGCTCGTCAAGACGTTTGTGGCCCTGGAGTGGTTGAAGCCCGGCGAAGGCGAGGATACGGCGGCGTTGCGCCTGCTCAGTAAAATCCCGGCACAGTATGGTAGCCGCTTCTTCGACATCCCGCTACTGGATGCGCTCTATGCGCAAGCGCCGGTGTTTCGCTTAGCCGCAGCCTTGGGCTGGGACCTGGTGGTCAGCCTCAAGCAAAATCAGCGTGAACTTTATCAATCCGCCATCCGCCTGTTCGCCCGCCGCGCTGCCGATGGCAGTGCGACCGAGACCCGCGCAGGCAAGCACTATCAAATCCAAGTCTGGGACACCGAGGGGTTACCGTTTTCAGCCGACTACCCGCAACCGGTCAGGGTCGTCCGGTCCGAAGAAACCCTCACGCAAAATCACTATCGCCGGGGCCAACTCGAGCCTGAGACCTCCGAGCATGAATGGCTTTGGGTGACCACTCTGGATCGGCAGACGTTTCCTGCCATGGTGGTGCGGCGCCTCGGTCACGACCGTTGGAAGTTGGAAAACAACGGCTGGAACGGTCTGACTCAAAACTGGGGCCTCAAGCACGGCTTTCTCCATGCCTGCCGCCATCGTCCCTACCATCGGGACGGGGTGCGCGTGCCGGTTCCCAATCGCGGCTTGCCGGCGGTCGTCCTCATTCTGCTACTCGCCTTTACTTTGACGGCAGCCTTCGTGCATTGTCATTCCAAGCTGTTCCGTCTCCGCCCCTCAAGCGTGATCGAAGTAGCTCAGCAACTTCGCCGTTCGGTTTCCAAACTTCCCCTTCATATTCGCGACCCGGATTCTCCGGCTGAGTCATCCATCTGATCCCAAACTCGCTCGGCTGAATCAGCCGAAGCCCTCTCGCGTCCATTGCACACTCTCATTCGCGCTGCTCTCCCCGCTGCCCCTCAAAAAAACACCGCCACCCCGAAAATCGCCCCGCGAATCTCCTGCGCCTCCCACACTTGCCGCCGTTCTCGCGCATTTCTTGGCCCCGCAGGGGTTCCTCCCTCGACCATGCGAAGCTCCTGGGGAACGTCCGCCTCATCCACCGTTTCCTACAATAAACCGCTATACTGGAGGCTCGCCCCCCCCTTTTTTCTTCATGTCCCAACCTAGAAATTCTTCTCTCAGGAATATTGCGATCATTGCGCACGTCGACCACGGCAAGACCACGCTGGTGGACGCCATGTTCCGCCAAAGCGGCATCTATCGCGCCAATGAGCAAATGGCCGACCGTGTGATGGACTCCAACGATCTGGAGCGCGAGCGCGGTATCACGATTCTCGCCAAAACCACCGGCGTGCGTTATCACGACGTGAAGATCAACATCGTCGATACCCCGGGCCACTCGGACTTCGGCGGCGAAGTAGAACGCGCGCTGAAGATCGTTGACGGCGTCATCATGCTGGTGGATGCCTCCGAAGGTCCTTTGCCGCAGACGCGATATGTCTTGATGAAGGCGCTCGAAGCGCGCCTCACGCCCATCGTGGTCATCAACAAAATCGACCGTCCGGACGCGCGCATTCAGGAAGTGCTGAACGAAGTCTACGACCTGTTCATCGATCTCGATGCGCACGAAGACCAGCTCGACTTTCCCATCATCTACACCAACGCGCGCGACGGCATTGCCAAGTACAACCTCGAAGACGAGTCCGCCACGCTTGAGCCCCTGTTTGAGACGATTCTCAAGCGCATCCCCGGCCCGGCCGGCGATCCGGAAGCGCCGCTGCAACTGCTGGTGGCGAACCTTAACTACTCGGACTACCTGGGGCGTCTCGCCATCGGCCGCGTGTTCAACGGCGTGCTGAATCTCGGTGACGATGTGTCGATCTGCAAGCTCGACGGCTCGATTCAGAAGACGCGCATCACAAAGCTGTTTTCGTTTGAAGGCCTTAAGCGCGTGGAAGAACAGCGCGGGGTGCCCGGCACGGTGCTGGCGATTGCCGGCGTGGACGGCATCACGATCGGCGAAACGGTATCGAACCCCGATACGCCGCGGCCGCTACCGAAGATTCAGATCGACGAGCCGACCATCGGCATGATGTTCACCATCAACACGTCGCCATTTTCAGGACGGGAAGGCCAGTTCGTCACCTCGCGCCACCTGCGTGACCGGTTCGACAAAGAACTGCTGACCAACGTGTCGATCAAAGTGGAGCAGGCTGGCGGCCCGGATGCGTTCAAGGTGATGGGGCGCGGTGAACTGCAGCTTGCCATCATCATCGAAATGATGCGCCGTGAGGGCTACGAACTCATGGTGGGCAAGCCCGAAATCCTCACCAAAACGGTGGACGGCAAAATTATGGAGCCGCTCGAAATGCTGACGGTGGACTGCCCGGAGCAGT
>VFZP01000429.1 GCA_016871115.1 Acidobacteriota bacterium | reverse complement strand
TCTTGCCGCGCCGTGAGTCGGTCAGGTGTTGGGCAATGAGATCACCGAAGCCCAGCCGTTCGTCCAACTCACGCACCAGGATCAGACCGCCATCGGAGGTAACGCGCAATCCCTGGCAGTCGATCTTGAGAAGGCCGTTGCAAGAGAGCTGAAACGGCTGGTTTTGTTTGTCACCCATTGGGTGCTGTCCTCCGCAGGGGCCTTCACTGCCTTCAAACTCTTGTGAATATTGATGCGGACGAGCATCCGAGAGACTCGCACGCACGGATCAAAACGGAAATGTGGGCTGAAGCGTTTACTTTTTCTGCTGACGTTAGGGGCCGGCCTTCTCCCGGGCGCCGCCGTGGTGATTCCGTCCTGTGCGAGCCTGACAACCTTTCAGGACCTGATCAGCGCGGGGCAATGCACAGCCGGGATCTTTACCGTAAAGAACCCGACGGTGAGTTTCTTACCTGATGGCGTCTTGGCGTCGGATATTCTGATTTCCGTGTCCGCCACCGCCGATAATGTCAACTTCAGCCTGAGCGGCGGAGTTTTCAGTTCGTTGCCAGGTCAGAATCGTTCGTTCCAACTCGGCTACACGTTCGATCCGCCGCCCGACATCATCAAGGGCGTCTCGGGTGGCATCGAAGAGTCCGGACAGGATTTCGGGAATTACGCTCAGTTGGATCTGGACGAAGTCAACGATGCGGTTTTTGTGAATTACTTTTTATGCGCGGGCGCGGCATTCACCGATGGCTGCATCGGCGGCGAAGTCTACGGGTTTTCGCTCAACCGGGAGAACTCGAACTTGTTCCTAGACGGAGGAATAGCTTTCGATTCGCTGTTGACCAACGGAGTGATCTTCAGAACCCCGGTGAACAAGGTGGGCGTGCTGTTATCGATCGACCTTAACGACGGCGGGTTTCTTGGACCGCTGACGACGGGCTTCCCCATCGCTGACGTGCCGGAACCGGCGAAGATGGGCTTGGCTGGCCTCGCAGGACTGCTGGTTGCGATGGCCCCGCGCCGCCGCCGCGGCTAAGGTTCGGCGTCAAATCTCGAGTTCGTACTTAAGGGGCCGCCGGCTTGGCGGCCCCTTCGAATTTGGCGAGGTTCTCTTCGAGTTCGCGCCGCAGCGCCGACGCTGTTTCACCCGGCCTAGCCGGCGGCAGCAGCGCCAGCGCCCGGCGCTCGGTTTCCACGGCGCGCGAGCGATCTCCTACTCCATAGTAAGCCCGAGCCAGCGAATCCAGCATGGCCGGTTGCGTACCTTTGGTCATCTCCACGAGTTGCTTGGCGTAGGGCAGCGCGCGGGCGGCGCTGCGCAGACCGTCAAACGGCGTGGTCACCAGCAGCCAAACAAATTGCTGGAGGTCATAAACCTGAGGTTCAGCGGCATCCACCAGCGGCCATAGAGCTGTCAGCGCGCGCTTGGTGACATCGTGCGCCTCAGCGCGTGCTCCGGTTTGCAGCAATACGTCTGCCAGGCGGCCCAGCGCGATTGGAATATCGCGTTGGTATTGGCGGTTGCGCGGGTCGCCCTTGGCCAGCTCTTCCGTGAGCGCCAAAGCACGGCGGAACGCGGCAACAGCATCGGCGTGGCGGCCAGCGGCAGCGAGCGTATCACCCAGCACCCGAGACCCGGTGGCCACTCCGTGCCGCACCAGCGGTTGCGTGGGGTTGTTGTCGAGAATGCCTTCGAGAATCGCCAGCGCTTCGGTCAACTTCGGTAGCGCCTCGGCGGGCTTACCCATGCGCGTGTAGACCTCGGCCATGCCCTCCAGCGCCGCCGCTTGCGAGCGGACGGCACGCGTATTGGTGGGGCTCGCTTTGGCCAGACGGCGCGCAATTTCCAGCGCCCGCGTATAGTTGGCGAGCGCCTGCGGCGTGTCGCCAAGTTGATAGTCGACACACCCGAGGCGCTGGGAAACTTCCAGTTGCAGTTGTGCCGGCGGACCGTTGGGATTGCGGGCGGCAAACGGTTCCAGCAGCGTGAGGGCACGTTTGTAGTGGGGCAGCGCGGCCCTGCGGTCACCGCCGAGCGCCATCAGATTAGCCGTCATCGAATTGGATTTGGCCGCCAGTACCGCATCGGCTTCACTGCCGGAGTTGGCGGCCGCCAGTTTTTCGGCCATCTCCAGCGCCTTCCGATAGTGGCCGCGCGTGCTCTGGCTATCGCCTACATTCGGCCCGTAGAGGTCGCCCTGAATAGCGCCCATCTTGAGGTAGCCCTCGGCCACCTCGCGCTGCAAGCCGGGATCGCTGGAGGCCTCCACCGACAGCTTGTTCAGATAGTCCAGCGCCTTGGGCAGCAGCACCTTGCGCGCCGACGTTTCTCCCTGGCGGAGTTCGTCGTCAAACTCCAACAGAATGAAGCGGGCCAACTGGCGCACATCCTGAAAACGCGTTTCGGCCGCCAGCTTTTCGCGCCGCGCCTGATCGGCAGAGTAGACGCTGGTGACGGTGGCCATCACCAGCGCCGCGGCCAGACCGATGGCCATCGCCACGCCCGCCGTGTGCCGCTTGATGAATTTGTTGGCACGGTACGTCACCGTATCGGGCTGTGCCGAGACGGGGAATCCGTCGAGGTGCGCCACGATGTCGTCCGACAGCGCGTTCACCGAGGCATACCGCCGCGCCGGATCTTTCTGGAGCGCGGTGAGAATGATCACGTCCACATCTCCGGCGAGGCTGCGGCTGAGGCGCTCCGGCGAACCTTCGCGCGTAGCGGCGTTAGAAGCGGACTCGGCGTCCTTCGCAACCACAGCCTGACTGGGCCTCAACGGCTCCCGTGAGGCGATGGCCTGAAACAACGCGGCCGACGTATTCTTCTCAATCCTGTGCGGGCTGCGGCCGGTGAGCAGGCGGTAGAGCATCACGCCCAGCGCGTAGACGTCGGTGGCGGTGGTGACCTGATCGCCGTGCACCTGCTCGGGGCTGGCGTATTCCGGGGTCATCGGCGCGGTGTCCACGGTGAGTCCGGCGTCGGTCTCAGTCCCCGGCCCCACGAGTTTGGCGATGCCGAAGTCCAGGAGCTTCGGCACGCCTTCCGCGGTTACGAGAATGTTCACCGGCTTGATGTCGCGATGGATCACTAGGGAGCGATGCGCATAGTGCACCGCATCGCAGACGGTGCGGAACAGCTTCAACCGGTCGGTGACGTTGAGGCGCTGCTCTTCGCAGTAACGGTCAATGGTGACGCCTTCCACGTACTCCATCACCAGATACGGCAGGCCCTCGCTGCTGGTGCCGCCGTCGAGGAGACGCGCGATGTTGGGATGTTCAAGGCCGGCCAGCACGCGGCGTTCCTGCAGGAAGCGCTGCGTGATCTGCTGCGTGTTCATGCTGGGCCGGACGATTTTGATCGCCACGCGCTGTTCAAACTGACGGTCGTCACGCGCGGCCACGAATACCGAGCCCATGCCCCCGGAGCCGATCTTCTTGATCAGCCGGTAGGGCCCGACGCGGCGTCCGATCATGCCGCCGGTATCGGACAGATCGGCATCGCCGCCGCCGGCAACGATCGTTGCGTCTGGGTCATGCGGCCGCGCCGCACTCCCCCCTCGCACCATGGCGTCAGGATCGGCCGCCGGAGGCTGGAGCAGCGCTTCCAGCCCCTTCACCGCGGGCTGAGCCAGCATACTCTCCGACTCGGCGTAGGAGGCCAGCAGTTCCCGCACCTCGCCAGCCATTTGCGGATCGCCTTTCGTCCGGACCGCTAAAAACGTTTCGCGCAGTGAGACCGGCTGTTCGAGCACCTCGTCGAACAAGTCGCGCAGCTGCTTCCAGCGCTCGCCGGTCACGCGCCCGCTTTGCCTCCGCGGTAGATCGCCATGTGCAGATAAGCGCGGGCTGAATTGGTATAGCGCTTTATGGTGGCCTCGGACAATTCCAGAATCTGCGCCGTTTCCTCCACGGACACGCCGCCGAAAAAGCGTAGTTCAACCACGCGCGCCTGCAGCGGATCGAGCAGAGCCAGTTTACGCAACGCCTCATCGATCGCAATCACTTCCACCGCGCGCTCTTCCACGGCGATATTCATGTCGTCGATGTTGATCTTCTGTTGGCCCGGGCCGCCGCGTTTGTGCCGGAACCGCGCCTTGGCATGATCGATCAATACACGCCGCATCATCGTGGCGGCCACGCTCAGAAAATGCAGGCGGCTCTGCCACTGGCACGAATCCTGATCCACCATGCGCAGAAATGCCTCGTGAACGAGTGCGGTGGGCTGTAGGGTGTGGTCCTGCCGCTCGTGCCCTAGATGCCGGCCCGCGATGCGCCGCAGCTCGTCGTAGACAAGCGGCATCAGCATGTCAATCGCATCGCGGTTGCCGCGATTCAGTTCGCCGAGCAGACGGGTGATTTCGTGGGACGTGGGTGCGTCCATATTGGCCTTGACTTTGAGGATAGCCGATCCGTCCCCCTCATGGAAGCGATTGGCCGAAATCCCCGCAGTCAGCGCATCATCAATTACCCGGCCGCGTGCCGAGTTCCACCACCGCGCGAACGGCAAACACGCCGGACGGAAAGCCGGGCCACAGCACCGACGATCGCCACTCGCCGCCGTCGCGGCTGGCGTCGGTGCGCACGGGCGGCAGAATGTTGGTGGAGGTGTCCAGCGCGGCAGGCTGCGCCCCATCCGAACTGGGTGCGTTGAAGCCCACCAGGAAGTCGCCAGACTCGATAGTGAGCGGCGGCGTCACCGGATATTCGGCGAACTCGTTGGGATTGCCCGCCACCATGACCGAGCGCGACTGCAGGCGCAACGCGCCCAGGGCCTCGCCGCCTGAAAGATGCGGCGCCTATAGCAAAGTAAACACATCGCCCGGCAACAAGCCGCCGCGTTCGCCCACGTAAATGCGGATGGCCTTCAGCGTGGCTGGGTAGGCCGGCGGAGTCATGCGATTCAGGAAGTAGGCATCGCCTGACGGAAAGCCGGCCTGGCGCTCAAAGGTGCCGTCGTCAAGCGTGAGCACCACTGTGCCCGTGGTCGGCAAGGAGGCCACGGCGGCTCTGGTGCAAATCGGCAGGATGGACGAGGATAGAGGGATGGCCCGTCTTGCTCCGGTCGAGGAATGGTTCGGCGGCCGCCACTTCGATGCCGAGATCGTAGTGTTGTGCGTCCGCTGGTATTGAAGCTTCAAGTTGAGCTATCGGGATTTGGTGAGCA
>VFZP01000428.1 GCA_016871115.1 Acidobacteriota bacterium | reverse complement strand
GTGGAGCGGTTCTTTGCCGACCTCACCAACGGATGCATCCGTGACGGAAGCTTTCAGAGCGTCCGCGAACTGATTGACGCCATCGAGGAATTTCTGGCCGTTCGCTCCGAGACCCCGACGCCATATAAATGGAAAGCCAACGGCCAAGACATCCTCCGAAAGATCACCAGGGCGCGGGAATCCCTGGCTGCCATTATTGCAGGCTAATTCCATTACAGGACACTAGGTTGGAAGCCCACGGAGGTGCGCGCGGATCTCATCGCGCACGCGGCGGAACGCATGGAGGCGCGCGGCTTCATCGCCGGTCTCCGCCGCCGGATCGTCAAAAGCACGATGCAGCCGTGTGCCGTGGCCCGGATACACCGGGCACGCTTCACGCGCGTTGTCGCAAACCGTCAGTACGTAGTCAAACGTCTCGTCCGCAAACTCGTCCACCGTCTTTGAACGATGCGTTGAAATGTCGATGCCGATCTCGGCCAGCACCGTGATCGCCTCAGGCCGCACCAGCGTAGCGCGCGTGCCGGCGCTGCGGACGTCGAACCGGTCGCCATGGTCCGCGCGCAGCAAACCCTCGGCCATCTGGCTGCGCGCCGAGTTAGCGGTGCAGAGAATCAGCACTCGCTGCTTGGCCATCACTTTCCCACCTGCGCCGCGATCGCCGCGGCAATCGATTGGCCGTGGAACCGCCCGTTCTCAATGAAGATCTCGTTGGTGTGCATGCCCGCCACCAGCACGCCGGCCAGAAAAATGCCCGGCCGCGCGCTTTCAAGCGTCGCTGGATTCGTGTAGGGCCGCCGCGTCTGCGCGTCGAACTCAATACCGTGGGCCGCGAGGAATTCGGTGTCGGGGCGATAGCCGGTCATCGCAAAAACAAAATCGTTCCGCAGCGTCACGTCGCCGGCGGGCGTGGCCAGCACCACCTCCGACGGCCGTATCTCCCGCACCGACGAGTTGAAATACCCCGGAATCTCGCCGTTCTTGATCCGGTTCTCGATGTTCGGCCGAATCCAATACTTGATGTTGTCGTGCAGCGCCGGTTGCCGGTGCACCAGCGTCACGCGCGCGCCGCCCCACCACAATTCGAGCGCCGCGATGGCCGCCGAATTCTTCCCGCCCACCACCAGCACGTCGTGCCCGTAGTAAGGATGCGGCTCTTTGTAGTAGTGAATGACCTTGGCAAGGTCCTCGCCGGGCGCGCCCAGCATCACCGGCCGGTCATAGTATCCGGTGGCGAAGATCACTTTGCGCGCGGGCGTACGTTGCTGCTTGCCCAGCCGGTCCGTGGACTCGACGATAAACGCGCCGTCCTCGCCCGCCACCCGGTCGACGCGTTCATACTGACGAATCGCGAGTCCGTGGTGATCCGCCACTCGGCGATAGTATTTCAGCGCTTCCACGCGCACCGGCTTTTCGCCGATCGACGTCATCGGAATGCCGCCGATCTCCAGCAACTCGGGCGTCGTGAAAAACACCATGTTCGTGGGGTAGTGATAAAGCGAGTTCACCACGCACCCCTTGTCAAACAGCACGGCGTCAATGCCGCGCTTCTTCAATTCGATTCCGCACGCCAGCCCGGTCGGTCCGGCGCCGACGATAGCGATCAAAGCATCGACTCCACGCTCGCGTAGACGGCCTCCAGCGCGCCGGGCAATGCCGCCGCGTCCTTGCCGCCTGCCTCCGCCATATCCGGACGCCCGCCGCCCTTGCCGCCCACGGCCGTCGCCACCGCGCCCGCCAGTTTCCCCGCGTGCACCTTGCCCGTGAGATCCTTGCTCACCGCCGCGACGATTGCGACGTTGTCCGGCTCACCCGCGGCGAGCACAATCACACCCGTCTTCCAGCGATTGCGCAGCGAATCTGCGATCGTGCGCATCTGCCCGCGGTCCAGCCCTTCGGCCCGAACCGACAGCACACGCACGCCCTTGATCTCGCGCGCCTGCGCATCGAGTTCGCCGAGGGCCGCCGCGGCGAGCTTGTCCTTCATCTGCTCCAGTTGTTTTTCGAGCGTCCTCTGCTGCGCCAGGAGCCGCTCCATCTGCTCAAACAACTCCGGCTCGCTCGTCTTCAGCAACTGCGCCATGCGGCCTAGCGACCCTTGCGCTTCCTGCAACCGGCGCAGCGAGTTCTCACCCGTGATGGCCTCAATGCGCCGCACGCCGGCCGAGATCGATCCTTCATAGACGATCTTGCACAACCCGATATCGCCGGTGCGGCCCACGTGCGTACCGCCGCACAATTCCTTGCTGAAATCGGTCACCGACACCACGCGTACTTTGGCGGCGTACTTCTCGCCGAACAGCGCCATGGCGCCGGTGGAAATGGCTTGGTCAAGCTCCATCACGTCGGTAGTCACCGGCGCGTTGCCAAGAATGCTCTCGTTCGCCAGCTGTTCGATCTCGGCGAGTTCCTCCGCGTCCACGCCCGTGTAGTGCGAAAAGTCAAAGCGCAAACGGCCCGGATCCACCACGCTGCCCGCCTGCTTTACGTGCGGCCCCAGCACCTTCCGCAGCGCCGCATGCAGCAGGTGCGTCGCCGTGTGGTTGCGTTGCGTGGTCGCCCGGCGCGCCGTATCGATCTCGGCGCGCACGTCCATGCCCTCTTTGATCTCCGCCAGCGGCGCGATTTTGTGGACGGATAAACCCGGCACCGGGTGATAGGTGTCCAGCACTTCGGCGATCTTCACATCGCCCGCGTAGATGAATCCGCGGTCGCCGATCTGGCCGCCGGTCTCTGCGTAGAACGGCGTCTGGTTCAGTACAACTTCCTGTTTCGCTTCGAGATACGCCGTCACGCGCGCGTCCGCCGTCGCATCGCTGTAGCCGAGAAACTTCGTCTTGCCCTTAGCCAGCACATGCTGGTAGACCGGATCCACCTGCGCTTTCTCGGCGCCCTTCCAAGACGCCCGCGCGCGCGTGCGCTGGCCTTCCATTTCATGCTCGAACCCGCCGCGATCCACGGCGAAGCTGAACTCGCGCGCCATCTCTTCCATCTCCTCGATGGCAAGGCCGTAGGTGTCGTACAGCTTGAACGCCGCTGCGCCGGGAATCACGCCGTTCTGCGCGGACTTCACTTCGTCCTGGAACACCTTCTCGGCCACCTGGAACGTCGTCGTGTAGCGATGCTCTTCGTCCTTTACAATCCGCGCCACGCGCTGCACAGACTCCATCAACTCCGGATACGCCGGCTTCATCCACTCGGCCACAAAACCGGTGAGCTTGTACAAGTACGGATCGGTGTTGCCCGCGCGCCGCGCATGGCGCATCGCCCGGCGCATGATCTTGCGCAGCGTATAACCGCGCCCCTCATTCGACGGCATCACGCCGTCGTGAATCAGAAACGCCGCCGCGCGCGCATGGTCCGCCGCAATGCGCAGCGCCGCGTCTTTCTTCGGATCCTCGCCCTGCGTCACGCCGATCAGCTCGCCGGCCCGCGCCACGATGGGCGCCAGCAGATCGCACTCGTAGTTGCTGAACTTGCCTTGCAGAATCGCGGCCACGCGTTCGAGGCCCATGCCGGTATCGATCGACGGCTTCGGCAGGCGCGACATCACGCCGCTCGCCGCGCGATCGAACTGCATGAACACGAGGTTCCAGATCTCCACAAAACGCCCGCCGCCATCGAGCGGAAACTCCTCCTTCTCGCGGCCCGGTTCGGCGCCATCGCGCCCCAGGTCAAAGTGAATCTCCGAACACGGCCCGCACGGCCCGGTGTCGCCCATCTGCCAGAAGTTGTCTTTTTCGTCCAGCCGGAAGATGCGGCTCTTCGGCACGCCCGCCACTTTCTGCCACAGTTCCTCGGCTTCATCGTCCTCGCGAAACACCGTGACGTAGAGCCGGTCTTTCGGCATCGCGTAGTCTTTGGTAATCAGCTCCCAGGCAAACTCAATCGCCTCGGCCTTGAAATAATCGCCGAAGGAAAAGTTGCCGAGCATCTCAAAGAACGTGTGGTGGCGCCGCGTGAAGCCGACGTTTTCAAGGTCATTGTGCTTGCCCCCGGCGCGCACGCATTTCTGCGACGTCGTGGCGCGCGAGTAGTCGCGCTTTTCCTGGCCGGGGAAAATGTCTTTGAACTGGTTCATGCCCGCGTTGGTGAAAAGCAGCGTCGGGTCGTTGGCGGGAACCAGCGAAGAAGAGCGCACGATGCGATGGCCGCGCGCGGCAAAAAAATCAAGGAACTTCTGGCGGATTTCGTGACCGGTCACCCTCATATTGTAACGGGTCGATTGGAGCCGCCCGGCGCGCGGGGCCGTCAATGTGGATGTGGGGATCATCCGCCCCCTTGTGGTGGCGGTGTATCTTGATGAACAGGATTTACCATACACATGTTCTCGATAACTCGCACTGCCGTTCTCGCGCTGATGGCCGGCGCGCTCACCATGGCCATGGCCCAAACCGCCGTCGACCCGGTCTACGAAGTCCGCAACGGCGACCAGAAAGGCCAGCTCATGCTCAAGCAAGACGAACTCGCCTTTGAATCGCTCACCGACGGCAAGCGCTCGCGCAACTGGAAGTACTCTGAAATCCGCACCTTCGAAAAGAAGGGCCGCAAGGAACTCCGCGGCAGCCCCTTCAGGGGCGACCGCTACGATTTCCAGTTCGACGACCGCAAACTGGCCGACCGGATCTTTAAAGAGGTTAGCCAGCGCATCGTGCAAGCCCGTCAAATGAAGAAGTGATTGCTGGATTACACTAATCGTGCCGCCAAGTCCTGCCGATAGGCCAATAGGACATGGCGTACCATTGGCGCTTCCGGCAGTTGGCGGTAGCCCCGGTTGGGGCCGCCCTACTGTTCTGGGCAGCCAGTCTGCCTGGCGTGGCGCGTGAGCCCTTGCGAATCGCCTGTACCGACTGCCCTCCTCACGCTGGAGAATCCGCCTCCTCTCCCATGGCGGGCTATTAGCTTGACGTCATTGGCCAAGCGGCCCGCCGGTTGGATATCTCCTTCCGCTTTCAACCCGTATCCCGCAGTATTCGGGCCGCGCTGCGATCCGGTGAGGCTGACTTGGCGCCGCGCTTCGTCCCGGAACCCGGCGTCACTGACGGCCTAGTCTTCAGCGAGCCGTAACAAAATAATTGTCTAGAAATAATATTTTCATATAGAAATGTTTTGGCGTATACTGGTTGCAGCGCCTGACGTCGCTGCTATCACCGTTCGCTTCGAAGCTCTGAAG
>VFZP01000427.1 GCA_016871115.1 Acidobacteriota bacterium | reverse complement strand
GGGCTCCGTTCCGCCCAGCCCTTTTCCGTTCTCGCGCCGGCAGGGTAAGGTCAAATGAGCGACGTACCGGCACCTGAAAAGTGTCAACAATCACGCCGGTCTAAAGTGTCGACAATCATCCCGGCCGCGCACGCTCCACAATGCCGCGGTCCACATCCGCCGGCGGCGCGGGCGTGCGGCTGAGGATCCAGAGATACTTGCGGTCCGGGTCGCCCACGACGGCCCAACGATAGCCGGGATCGAGGTCCATCACCCAGTAGCCGCCATAGAACGGCCAGAAGAACGTGACCTTGAGCTTGCTGTTGGGGTCCGTGTCGCCCAGCAGCTTCGCCGTGCCCTTGGCGGTGGTGGTGGAGCCATCCGCCTTGCGGCACGCGCTGATCACCGTGATCTTGCCGCCGGGACGCAACTAACTGGTGGCTGTTAAAAATCCAAACCCAGATAGCGTTCCACATTGCCGTAACAGATGTTGCGGACCATCGGCCCGATCCAATCTTCGCGGTCCGGCAGGAGCCCTGCTTCGACGTCGTTGCCGATCAAGTTGCAAAGCGTGCGGCGGAAATACTCATGGCGCGGGAACGAAAGGAACGAGCGCGAGTCCGTCAACATGCCCACGAAGCGCGACAGCAGGCCCGTGTTGGACAGCGCATTCATCTGCCACTCCATGCCTTCCTTCTGATCCACAAACCACCAGCCGGAGCCGAACTGGATCTTGCCCGCCACGGTGCCATCCTGGAAGTTGCCGCACATGGTGGAGAACGCGTAGTTCTGCGCGGGGTTCACGTTGTAGAGGATCAACTTGGGTAGCGAGTTCTCGCTCTCCAGTTGATTCAGATACGCGCCGAGGGTTTCGATCTGGTTCCAGTCGCCCATGGAGTCGAAGCCCGTGTCCGGCCCGAGTTCAGCGAGTTTGCGCGTATTGGCGCTCCGGTATGCCCCGAGGTGCAACTGTTTGGTCCAGCCCTTGGCCGCATCGAGGTGCCCGAAGTGCAGCATGAGGAAGGTGGCAAATTTGCGGTAGTCGTCCTCGCCTGCGGCTTGCCCGGCGCGCGCGCGATCGAAAATGGCGGCGGCGGCGGCCTGGCTGCAGAAGCTGGCGAAGGCGTGATTGAGGCCGTGGTCCGAGAGGCGGCAGCCGAGCGAGTGGAAGAAGTCGTGGCGGCGTCCGAGCGCGTCCAGCATGGCGTTCAGTGAGCTCACGCCCACGCCCGCCGCCGCGCCCAGTTTGTCCACCCAGGCGTTCCAGGCTTCGGGCTGGTCCACGCGCAGCGCTTTGTCCGGGCGAAACGCGGGGTACACCTTCGTTGCCAGGGCCGACGAGCGGAGCTGTTGGTGAAACGCGAGATTGTCAATCGGATCATCCGTGGTGCACAGCGCGCGCACCTGGAACTTTTTCAGAATGCCCCAGACGCGCAGATCGTCCGTGGCGAGCTTCGCATTCGCGCGTTCCCAGATACTATTGGCGGTGCACTCTTCGAGGTAGTCGTGAATATCGAAGTAGCGCGCCAGTTCAAGCTGTGTCCAGTGAAAGAGCGGATTGCGCAGCGTATGAGGCACGGTGCGCGCCCAGGCGAGGAACTTCTCGTACGGCGGCGTTTGCTTGCCGGTCACGTGCGACTCTGCCACGCCGTTGGCACGCATGGCCCTCCACTTGTAGTGGTCTCCTTCCAGCCAGATCTCAAACAGGTCGGCGAACTGACGATTGGCGGCGAGGTCCGCCGGCGGCAGGTGGTTGTGATAGTCGAGGATAGGCTCGTTCTTCGCGTAGGTGTGATAGTAGTGGCGCGCCGAAGCGTTCGCCAGCAGGAAGTCGTCGTGGATGAAGCCCATGGGAAACGACCATTATCGCGCGGCGGGCTTGCGGCGCTGCTGCTCGGCGCACGGCCGCGCCCAGCGGGTGCGATTGTAGGGTTCCATCGTCCAGGGCGCGTCTCCGTTGCGCTGGAACTGCGTGCCGAAGACTTGCGGTTGCTTGAGGCGATCCAATAACCGGTCCAGTGACGCCGCCGCCAGCCACCGCGCGCCGAGGTTCCCTTTGCCGATGGCGGTCACCGCCAGCGCGTTTGCCAGCAGAATATCATCCGCGCCCTTGCCGTGCTGGTACACCATCGCGGCGCGCTCACAGTCTTTGCCGGTAGCTACCCTGCCTTCATCGAACGCGCGCCCGCCGCTCTGCATCCCGCATGGCAGCGGCAGTAGCGGCCGCGGCTCTCTATGCGGCGGACCAGGCCGACCGGACTGCGGCGAACGTGGACCGTTGCGTTACGCACCAAAGCGCAGTGCATACAGATCCGCATCCTGCATCGCAAACCGCAACCGCACGGCGCGCCCGGCGAGCGCACTCAGATCCGCGCCTTTACCGCTCCACGTTGCCGGCCGCTCAATCTGATCGCCGATGAGCTCGCGCGCATCGGCCATCGCGTAGCCCTCTATCGGCGCACCCGTCGCGGCATCCTGAATCTCCACACGTACGCTGCCCGGCGCGGACGTGGCGAAGTTCAGCAACAACCGCGCACCGGAAAAGCGCAGCGGCTTGGTCACCATCTCCGCGCCGCCGCGATACGGCGCATGCACCGACGCAAAGCCGTCCAAGCGCAGCGTGTAACGCCGCAGATAGATGCTGGGCTGTCCGTAGTTCCGCACCACGTAGAACGACATTTCCGACGGCCCGGTCTCCACGATGTTCAGTGCTGGATAGTTCGAGCGCGACACCCAATTCTCGACGCCCAGGCCCGGGCGCAGAAACGCTTCCAGAAACGGGCGGTCATACTTCAGCCCGCCACGCGTGGACATCAGCACGGCGTCTGAGCAGTCTTTGAAATACCCCGGATCCACGTTCACCGCACGCGCTTCTTCTTCGGTTAACACCTGGCGGCCCGGTAGAAAGCGCGCGCACACGGCCATATAGATATGCGGTGCACGATAGTACGGGCTGGTCTGGTTCGTGTAGAGATGCTCGGGCGGCGCATCGCCAAACGTCATCTCTTCGCCCTTGGACCAGTGCAGGAAATCGTCGCTCGTCGCGCGGCTCACCCAGCGGTAGCCGGTGCCGTTAATCTTCTTGAACGTGCGGTAGTAGCAAACATAGCGGCCCTCGGAGGCGGACCAGAAGGCGAGATTCTGCGAGTCGAACGCGCCCTCGGTGAGGACGGGCGCTTCCTGCATGCTTCGCCATTTCACACCGTCCGCCGACCCAAACGCCACCAGTCCGCTCTTGCGTGTGCCGGCCAGCGCCTTGAAACGCTCGGCTTCGGCAACGCCCGGCCGCGCATCGAGAAACGGCGAGAAGTTGTGCTGGAGCGGCGGCGTGTTCTCCAGAATCACGTTGCGCGGTTGCGGGCGCGTGAAATGTACGCCATCGGTGGACGACGCATAACACGTCACCTCCGCGCTGCGGCCGTCCGACCCTGCTGTGGGGACGCCGCGGTAGTAAAGGTGAAAGCGTTGCGGCGCTTCGCGCAGAATCGTCGCATACCCGCTGAAGCGGCCTTCCCACGGTTGATCAAACTTATGCACCGTGCCCTGGTCGACGGATTGCGCAAGTTGCAGTGCAGCGCCGCCGGTGAGGCGATCGATCAGAAAATGGTCGACGAAAATCTCGCGGCGTGAGCCGAGGTCAATCGGCGCCGCCGCAGCAGCCGTTTGGGCAGCGAGAGCGGCGGCGCCTGAAGAAAGAGCAATCCATTCGCGGCGGGTCACGACGGTCAGGATATCAGTTTGCGGTGTCTAAAGCACCGCCAGCACTTCTTGCGCGTGCCCTTCGGTCTTCACCTTGTTGAACACGTGCTTGATCTTGCCGGCCGCGTCAATCACAAAGGTGGTCCGCTCGATGCCCATGTACTTCTTGCCATACATGCTTTTTTCTTTCCACACGCCGTAGGCTTCGGCTACCTGGTGCTCGGCGTCGGCCAGCAGCGTGAAGGACAGATCGAACTTCTTTTTGAACTTCGCCTGGGCTCCGCAGGAGTCGGGCGAAACGCCCACCACTACGGCATTCTTCTTGGCAATCGCCTTGGATTCATCCCGGAATCCGTTGGACTCCACTGTTCAACCAGGTGTGTCGGCTTTGGGATAAAAGTACAGGATCACCTGCTTGCCTTTGCACGAGGCCAGCGTGAACTGTGCGTTTTCATCGGTGAGGCAATCGATGGCCGGAGCCACGTTGCCGGGTTGGAGAACTTTGTCAGTCGCCATAACGACTATGATAGATGCACTTCGATCGGGTGGCGCGTTAGAAAATCCCGCGTGTGCGGGCGCTGCAGCAGCGGCCGCCCCATCAGCTTGCGGAGGGAGCGCGGTTCGTCGACGTCATACCAGGACGGCCCGGTGCCAGTGGACAAGCCTGCGGCATGCGCAGCCGCGAGCGTCTGATCGAGTGCGCGGGCGGTGGACCATTCGACGCCCACGAACATCGCCGCGTCCGCGCGCCGCGCGAGGATTGCCCAGTAGCCGCCATCGTCCGCCGGGCCCAGCACCACGTCGCCGGGCGTCGAGATGAGTTGCGCCAGATGCGCGTGCGGGAGAGACGGGGCATCGGCGCCAATAATCAGCACCGGCGCGGCGGGCGTGGCGAGCGCGAGCACAGCGTACATGCGCTCGCCGAGATCGCCCGGCACTTGCAGGCGGCGCGGAATGGACGTGAGGTCTTGCCAAGCTTCGGTCTCCACGTCTGTGTGCAACTGGACGCGCGGCGACGCGGCCTGCGCCAACATCAACGTGTCGCGCACGAACACCTCATGCAGCGCCGCGGCCAGCGCGGGGTCGAGCCCCAAGCGCGTCTTCACGAATCCGGGGCGCGGCGCTTTGGCGAACACGGCAATCAGCGGCGGCGGCATAGAATCTTTAGTGGACCATGTTACTCGCGCGCCGCTCGCTGCTCGCCTCCGCCGCCTTCGCCGCCACCGGGTCGCGCACGCCGCTTCACCTGCTGCCCACCGCGGGGCCCGATCGCCTGCGCATCAAGGCTTCGTTCGCCGAAAGCCACGCGCGCCCGCCGGTGTTGCGCGCCGGCTCGCGCAAGGCCGCGGGCGTGGCAACCGACGCCGCGCGCCGCCACTTCACGTTCGATCTCACCGGACTCACTCCCGCCACGTGCTACGATCTTGAATTCCTTGACGGCGTCACCGGCCGCGCATTCTATGGCCCGTGGCCGCTGCGCACGCTGCCGCAT
>VFZP01000426.1 GCA_016871115.1 Acidobacteriota bacterium | reverse complement strand
GCGGGGGATCCAGTTGTCCGGCGCTTGGCTGACGGCCTTCTCGAGCAGCCGCAGGGCTGCCGCCGGATCGGTTTTCGCCGAAAGCTTGGCCATCGGGATGAGGGCGTTGACGCTGAGCGGGTCGAGTTCGAGGGCCCGGTCCAGGTACTGGCGGGCTTCGTGCGCCTGGCCGGTTTCCACCAAAACGGCGCCGAGGATCTCGTGTGCCGCCGCCAGATCGGGATTGGCCGCAACCGCCCGGCAGGCGGATTCTTCGGCAAGGTTGATCCAGTGCTTGTCCGAGCGGCCCGCGCCTTTCCTCCAGTGCGCTTCCGCCAGCACGGCATAGGCTGGAGCGAAATTTGGATCCCGCCCCAATGCGCGCTCGGCGAGTGCGATCGCGCTGTCCATATTGCCAGCCTTGTCATAACGGGCCAGCAACGCGCGCGCCTGCTGCGTCAATTCCTGTGGCGTGCCCACCGGCCCGGCGGTGGGTTCCTGACGTCTCCAGACGCTTTCCACCAAGGCGTTTCTGATTGGGGTGACCGCCGTCGCGGCGGTGAGCAGCAGCACGGCCGCCGCGGCCATCCGGTACCGCACAGGCCGTGCGGCTGGCGCGCCCGGGCTGGCGGCAATCCGCTCCAGCCGCTCCTGCATGGCGTTGAGAGACTGCAGCCGCCGCTCCACGTTCTTCTCCAGGCATTGGCTGATCAACTCGGCCAGGGCTCCCGGCACATCCGGGTTGAGTTCACACACCGGGCGCGGATCGCTTTGCACGATCTGCGCCATGGTGGACATCGCATTGGGACCGTGGAAGGGACGGACCTTGGCGGCGATCTCATAAAGGATGATGCCAAACGAAAAGATGTCGCTCCTGGCATCGACGTGCTCGCCGGTGGCCTGCTCAGGCGACAGATACGAGGGCGTTCCCACCACAGCGCCCACACGCGTAAGCGCCGTTTGCGTTGCGAGGCTCTCGCCACCGGCTGACGCCGCCACCGCCATCCGTTTGGGGAGTCCAAAATCGAGCACCTTCACCTGCCCGTCCGCGCTGACGATCAGGTTGGCGGGCTTGAGGTCACGGTGCACGATGCCCGCCTGATGAGCCTTGGCCAGCGCCGCGGCAGCTTGCCCCGCGTAACCGAGGAGCGTGGCCAGCGGAACCGGTTGCGCGCCGGAGACGCGAGCCGATAACGCGCGGTCAAGCAGCGTACCTTCGGTATACTCCATGGCGATGAAGTCGGCGTCGTCCACGGAGTTGTATTCGTAGATCGTGACGATATTCGGATGATTCAACGCCGAGGCCGCTTTCGCTTCACGGGCAAAACGCGCGCGGTTCGCTCCCGTAATGAAGTTGCGCGAGATCATCTTCAGCGCGACGGTCCGGTTGAGGTTCGTATCGATGGCCCGGTAGACCACACCCATACCGCCTTCGCCGATCTTGGTTTCAATCCGGCAGTGCGAGATGCAATCGCCGGGCCGCAACAGCCCGGTTACCGGCCGCGCCTCCTGGGTGAAGGTGAGATCGAGATGCTCGGCCGCGGGGCGGTCGAGAAACGCCGATTGCGAAGCGGCGGCCAGCAATTCTTCGAGTTCGCGCCACAGCGCGGCATCGTCCCCGCAGTTCCCGTCGAGAAAGGTAGATCTACTATCGGCGGGAAGAGCGAGTGCCTGGGTGAGAATGGCACGCACCTCTTCCCAGCGTTTGGCGCCTCCTGAGCCAAGTGGTGAGTTCACAAGTGCCCCATTTGAACACCTGGTGATTCTGAACGCCACCAGCCGACTCCTAAAACGCCGCCGCCGGTATCGGGAAACGGAAGCTGGAGCGCCGCGGTAGTCATGATCCGGTTGCCTCACCGACTCACGCGTCGCCGCGGGCGGAATCGTCGCATGCAGAACAAAAAATCCGCAAGGAGCTTTTACTCATAGCGCAGCGCCACCACCGGATTTACCCGCGTGGCGCGGCGCGTCGGCACGCCGGCAGCGGCCAACCCCACAAGCGTCAGCATCACGGTCGCGGCGGCGTAGATCGCCGGATCGCCCGGCTCCATGCCGTACAGCAACGACGCCACGGCGCGCGCGCCCGCGTGCGCTCCGGCCAGCCCGGCCAGCGTACCCACGCCCAGCATCCATGCCACCTCGCTCAGCACCATCCGGCGCACATCGGCGGCGCTGGCGCCGATGGCCATGCGGATACCGATCTCGCGCGTGCGGCGGGCGATGTTGTAGGCCAGCACCCCGTAGAGTCCCGACGCCGCCAGGAGCGTGGCAAGCGCGGCAAACACCGCCGTGGTCTGCATCAGGAGCCGCTCGGCAAACAGAGTCTCGGTGATTTGCGCTTCCATCGTGCGCAGGTTGTGAACCGGCAGATTGGGGTCGAGCGCTGCCACCGCAGCGCGCAGAGCGGGCACCAGAGTCTCCGGGTCCATACCCGTGCGCGCGTAAAACGAGAGCGGCGGTGGACGTGTCGCCTGGCGGTACCGCAATTAGAAGACCGGCCGCGAGCGCTCCTGCAGGTCCGCATACTTGCCATCGCGCACCACGCCCGCAATGGTAATGTTGGGCGGCTGATTCGCTGGACCGAATTGCCGCCCGATCGGATCGCGCCCGCCGAAGAACTGGCGCGCGAACGACTCGTTCACAATGGCCAGCCGCCCGCCCGCGCGGTTGTCGGCGGCAGTAAATTCGCGGCCCGCCACCAGCGGAATGCCCATCGTCCGGAAATATCCCGCGCCCACCTGCGAATAACTTGCGCGCGGGCGTTCGTCGCCCGCCTCGTAGCCCGGGATTTACAGGAAGCTAGTGGAGCTATGGCCCGTGAGCGCGGCCACCGAACTGGCGCTCACCACGGTGACGCCGGGGATGGCCGCCATGCGCCGCTCGAGTTCTTCATAGAAGTTGACGGCCTGTTCGGGACTGTACTTGTTGAGGTAAGGATTGACGCTGAACTTCAGCAGATGATCCGCGCGCAGACCGAGATCGATGCGGGTCATATTCAGCAGGCTCTTGCCGAAAAGCCCCGCCGCCACCAGCAGCATGAGCGAAGCGGCGATCTGCCCGGTGGCAAGCAACTGACGGAAGCGGCCGGCGGCGCCGGACGCGCTGGACTGCCCGGCCTGTTCCTTGATGGCCGAGGCCACGGCGGGCCGCGTGGCCTGGAGCGCGGGGAACAGCCCGAAGGCAAGGCCCGTGAGCAGGCAAACGGCCGCGCAGAAGAGGAACACCGGGCGGTCCAGTTGTTCGGTCAACAGCACGCCAGCCGACGGTGGAATCGAAGCAACAATGAGCCGCAGCATGGCCACCGCCACCACGATACCGAGCACACCGGCGAGCGCGGCCACCGCCAGCGACTCGGTCAGCAACTGCGCCACCAGTTGCCACCGCGTGGCCCCCGGCGCCTGCCGTGCAGCAATCTCGCGCGTGCGCGCCGTGGCGCGGGCCAGCAGCAGGTTCGCTACGTTGGCGCAGGCAATCAGCAGCATCATGGCCGTGATGCCCAGCAGGAAGTAGATGGAAGCCCGGGTCTCGGCCGGCGGGCCGCCACGGCCCAGTGCGCCGGGATTCAATTCCAGTTTGCGCGCGCGCACCTGTTGCGCGAGCTTGCCGTTCACGCCCGTGTAGACCTTGAGGTCTTCCTCCAACTCGGTGGCAAACGGAATACTGAGCGCGGTTTGCGCATTTTCGCGCGTCACGCCCGGCTTCAAGCGGCCGAGCAGAGTCAGCCAGTATGAGGTGCGGTCATCCAGCTCATTGCCGAATGCCAGGAGCGGCTTCATCGTGACGGGCGCGAACACTTCAGGCGCAATGCCGATGCGCTCATGCCAGAAGCCTGCCTGCGCCACGCCGACGATGGTGAGCGGCTGGCCGTTCACAACGATTTCGGTGTTGAGGACGGCGGGTGAGGCGCCGAGTTGCCGCGTCCAGTAGCGGTGGCTGAGCACGGCGACGGGATTGGCCTGGCCCTGGATGTCGTCGGCTGGGGTTAGCAGCCGGCCGAGCGCGGGCTGGATTCCGAGGACTTTAAAATAGTTGCCCGTCACCATATTCACGTCGCCGCGCATCGGCTGGTTCCGGTAAGACAAACTCGCTTCGAAGTCCCGGCCTCCCGCCAGACCCGTGAAGACCGTCTGCTGCCGGGCGAGCGCCCGGGACATCGGGTAGCTGAACGCCGGGTTGCCGTCTTCATCCGTCCAATGGTTGCCTTGGATCGCGCCGCGCGGGCCTGGTTGATAGAGGAACACGAGACGTTCGGGCTGGGTGACCGGCAGCGGACGGTAAAGCACCTGGCGCAGGATCGAGTACATGGCCGTGTTGGCGCCAATGCCGAGCGCCAGCGACGCGATGGCCACCCCGGTGGTGACGGGCGACTTCATCAGACTGCGCAGGATCTGCCGTAGTTGGGGCATGGTTGTTTTACGCGCCGGCGTCCACGATTGTTTGAAGATTTTGCGTTTGGCAGGTTAGGTGCTTTGAGTGTCGCTGGAGGTAATGGCGATATGGCAATGGTTGGTCCGGTGCCCTTGGCGCTGGCAACGGTGATGGAGCGTGCGCGGGCGCAGGCTAAGCAGTTGGAAAGTAACGGCGATGGTGCTTTTGCGGGCGAGTTGCAGGCACAGGCGGCCGCGCAGCAAGCGGCAGCGAGCGCCGCGCCGGAACGGCAGGTAGTTGTCAGTGTGGCGGAGAATCGCCAGTTGCCCGTGCAAGCGATGGGGGCCGGCAGCACTGGCGTGAGCGCTAACCCGGCGGTGGCGCCAGGCGACAGCGTGTTTGCGCTCGAAAACCCCATTCCCAAGCTGCAGGATGCGCTGCGAAGCCTGGGGCTTGAGCCTGCTGGGATGAAGTTTGAGCTCCTCGACGACGTGGCGAGCGGGCCGGGCGGCACCCGTGTGAACCACTCTCTCCGCGTTCAAATGCCGGGCGGTTGGGAGGAGGATTTTGCCGTGGAGTTGGTGAACCGTACACCGCCGGTGACGGCCCATGAGATTGCCTCGCTCATGCGGCGTGGCGCCGCGCCGGCCAACATTTCCTACCTCAGCCCCGGCCACTGGAACTGGGCGTAAACACGAACCGGGCGCGGCGGGCTTCCGGTGAGAAGCCGCCGCGCCCGGCGTAGTTGCTCAGGTGGATATACGTTTACGGCGCAACCGCGATGGTGGGCGAGTTGTCCGGGAAGATGAATTGCCCGTTGGGCCGCACCAGCAGAATACCCAGCGAACGGGCACT
>VFZP01000425.1 GCA_016871115.1 Acidobacteriota bacterium | reverse complement strand
TCAGCGATATAGCCTGTGAGCGTCTCCCAACCGTCCCGGCCGCGCCTGCCATACGAACTGCGCCTCACGCTGCTCGTGCTCGCGGCTGGACTTCCTGCCGTAGTGGCGGCAATCTATCTGCTCTGGTACTTTGACCTTGCCGGCCGCGTTCGTTGGACCGTCGCGATCCCCGTGGTGGGCATCTGGATCGGCTGCGCATTGGCCTTGCGCGAGCGTGTGGTGCGGCCGCTGTAGACGTTGTCAAATCTGATTGCGGCGCTCCAGGAAGGCTACTCCATCCGTGCGCGCGGCGGCCGTGTGAACGATGCGCTGGATGGCGTGTTCGGCGGAGTGAACACGCTGAGCGCCGTGCTGCAGCAGCAGCGGCTCGCGTCCGTGGAAGCCACGCCCTTGCTGCGGGCGGTGATGGCGGAGATCGACGTGGCAGTGTTCACTTTCGACGAGAACGGCCACGCACTGCGTCTGGTGAATCGAGCGGGTGAGGAACTCCTGCGGATGACCGGCGCTGACATGGTGGGCAAGCGCGCGGCGGAGTTGGGCGTCGAAGAACTACTGAGCGCGGGCGAAGCCCACCAGATTCTGAATCGCGCGTTTCCGGCGGGTGCGGGCCGCTGGGCCGTGCGCGTCACGACGTTTCGCGAAAGCGGGTTGCCGTACCGGTTGCTGGTGATTGAAGACCTCACGCGTGCGCTGCGCGAAGAAGAACTGCAGGGGTGGAAGCGGCTGGTGCGCGTGCTGGGGCATGAGTTGAAAAACTCGCTGACGCCGATTCGTTCGATCGCCGATTCGCTGTCGCGCCTCGTCACGCGTGAGCCGCTCGCCTCCGACTGGCGCGAGGATACGCAACGCGGGCTGAGCGTGATTTCCGGCCGCGCCGAGTCGCTCACGCGCTTTCTCGATTCCTATGCACGGTTGGCCAAACTCCCGCCGCCGGTGTTCGGCACCGTGGAGGCCGAGACGTGGATCCGGCGCGTGGTGAATCTCGATACGCGCGTTCCGGTGCGGGTGCTGGGCGGACCGGCGCTCGTGTTCCGCGGCGACAAGGATCAACTCGACCAACTGCTGATCAACCTGCTGCGCAATGCCGTGGAGGCTTCGGCGGAACTGGCGGGCGGCGTGGATGTGGATTGGCGGCTGGATGGCGGTCATATCGAGGTGCGCGTGCGCGATGAAGGGCACGGCATCGCGAATCCGGCGAATTTGTTCGTGCCGTTCTTCACGCCAAAGAAGGGCGGGTCGGGCATTGGGCTGGTGCTGTGCCGGCAGATCGCCGAGGGGCACCGCGGGACGCTGGCGCTGCGGAACCGGGATGACAGGCAGGGGTGTGAGGCGGTGTTGCGGGTGCCGGTGGAAGCGCAGATTTAGAGGAAAAGTACTTTAAATTGTGACAGAGCCTGCTCCATAATGGTCCTGTGTTCCACGCCGCGATCATTATGGACGGCAACGGCCGCTGGGCTCAAGCGCGTGGGCTGCCCCGGCTGGCCGGGCACCGTCAGGGCGTTGAGGCAATCTGCCGCATCGTCCGCGCCGCGCCGGGCCTCGCAATTTCAGACCTTTCGCTCTATGCGTTTTCCTCCGACAACTGGCGCCGTCCGCCCGAGGAATGCGCCGGCATTCTGGCGATGATCGCCGAGTTCGCCACGGAGGACGCACCGGAACTGGTGGCGCAGGGCGTGCGGCTCTCCTTCGTGGGGCGGCGCGATCGTTTGCCCCGCATGGTGGCGGCGGCGATGCTGGGTGCGGAGGTTGCCACGGTTACCGGCCGGCGCATGCATCTGCGCGTTGCGGTTGACTATTCCTCACGCGAGTCTCTGCTTGAAGCCGCGCATGCCCGGCCGCGGACCTGCGAAGATATCGACCGGTCTTTGGCTTGCCCCAGCGTGGACTTACTTGTCCGCACCGGAGGCGAGCAGCGTCTGAGTGACTTCCTATTGTGGGAGTGCGCGTATGCCGAACTGGTCTTCGTGTCCAAGCTCTGGCCTGACTTCGCGGCGGCCGACCTGGCCTCAGCCGTGGCGGAGTTCCAGGCGCGGTCCCGCCGTTTCGGCGCAGTGCCAGCGTGGCTGCTACGCCTTGGCCTTCTTCAGCCGCTTCGAGCCTGCCCAGAAGAGGCTGATATCGTGTCCGTCCGGATTGTCGAGATGGGCATGCTGCCAGCCCCACGGCACCTTGGCGGGCGGCTTGGTGAATTTTGCGCCGCGCTTCACCAGCCGCTTGCAGAACGCCGCGAGGTTCGGCGTCTCAAAGTACAGCCGCACGCCGCCGGTCTGCAGCGTCTGGCCGCGCTCAAGGAGATGGATGGTGATCGCAGCCGCGCATCTACCTTCATGCCTTGATGCTCGAACGTCTCCAGCAGATCGAGCCCGAGCAGGCCGTGATAAAACTTGACGGCCGCGGACACGTTGCGTGAGTAGATCATGGCGTGGTTGAAGTCGAGTGGCATGTACGGAGTATGGCACACTAGCCGTTAATGTCAACCCACAGCGGTTACACGCGCAGTGAACTGCGTGCGCTCCGGCAGCTTCGAACTCCCGAACTTACCGCGCGCTTTCTCGACGAACGGATCGGCTACAACAAAGAGCGTGGCGGCGAGACGTGTTACTCGGTGCGCAGCGTGCTGAAGCATGGTATGGCGCATTGCATGGAGGGCGCGCTGCTGGCCGCCGCGGCGTTTGAACTGCAAGGCCGCCCGGCGTTGATCTGGGACCTCGAAGCGGTGCGGGACGACGACCATGTTCTGGCGATTTACCGCGGCGAAGACGGGGCGTGGGGCGCCGTAGCCAAATCCAACTACGCCGGTATACGGCACCGCGCGCCCGTGTACCGCTCGCTGCGGGAGTTGGCGATGTCTTACTTCGAGCACTACTACAACCCGGCTGGTGAGAAGACACTGCGCGGCTACGGCGCGCGCCCGGTGAAACTGGCGCGGTTCGATGGGCGCGTCAACTGGCGAACGAGCGAGGTGGATGTCTGGGAGATCCCCGATTATCTGTGCGAGATCAGCCACCGCCCGTTGCTTACGCCCGCGGCTGCGCGGAGGCGTTACCGTATGGACCGTCGGTTGTATGAAGCCGGCTTTCACGGGGCGGCGAAATGAGAGCAGGCGCGATGCTTTGTGCGCTTTTCGCCGCCGCGGGGCAGGCGTTGGCGCAGGATGGTTTTGTCACGATTCCAGAGACCGTACGCGAGGTGGTGGACGGTGTGACGGGTGTGCCGGTCAAGGTCACGGTGCCCACTTTCCGCATGGGTGAAGCTGAGGTGACGCCGGCGGAGTTCGAAGCCGTGATGGGTTTCAATCCGTCGCACACCAAGGCCTCGGCGCATCCCGTGGAAAACGTAACGTGGTGGGACGCGATTGGCTACGCTAACCTGCGCAGGGTGCGCGAGGGGCTCGCGCCATTGTATGACCTGACGACGAGCCTGGCGAATCCCTCGTCTGATGGCTACCGGCTTCCGACTGACGGCGAGTGGCAGGCAGCGGCCGGTGAGCCAGCGAAGGGCGCGCAGTCCAATCTCGGTTCGGCCAACACGAAGGACACGCAGGTGCTGCTGGAAGAATCGCGGCGGGGCGGGACGAAGGCCGTGCGGTCGTACGCGCCAAACGCGCGCGGTCTCTACGACATGACTGGCAACGTCTGTGAGTGGTGCTACGATTTTTTCGATCCCGTCGCCAACGCGGTTCATCGGGCCGCGAACCCGCAAGGCCCGGCGGCCGGTCTCAATCGCATTATGCGCGGCGGGTCGTTTCTCAGCACCAGTTCGAGTTGGGGCCGCGGCTACCGCAGTTCCATGCCGCCCGGTCACAAGAGCCGTTTCACCGGGTTCCGCCTTGCCCGCAACGCGCCCGCTGCCTCGGCCTCCACGGTCTCGGCCGCCAACTGGTACGCGCCCTACCCTCAACTGCCCGCGGCCTTTGCGGCGGCGACCGGCACGCTCACCAGTCTCGTGCCGTTCCGCCGCGGAGCGGTCATGGACAAATGGTCGCGCGTGCGCGGCTCGCCTCGCGGACCTGCACCGCCGCCTCACGCTAGGTTAATCTCCACGCATCGCGAGCCTACTTATACGGGCCGGTTGATGTTACTCCAGGTAGAGGCGGATTACTGGGAGAAGATTTACGTGATGACCCCGCCCGGCGAGCACCAGCGGCCGCTGCCGGTGGTGATTGTTCCCTACTATGACGTGGACACGCCGGCCGGTATCAACTTAGGCGGGCGCAACTATCTGCCGCCCGGCGTGCGCTCCTTCGCGCTGCTGGCCGTCCAGCAGGGATGTATGGCGATTGCCGTCCGCTGGTTCGGCGAAAGCTACGGTGAGGGGTATGCGGAGGCTGTTGCCAATCTCGCCATGCGCCATCCGGACTCGACGGGCCTCGGTAAATGGGTGTGGGGTGCGCGCCGCCTGCTGGATTGGATGGAAACTCAGCCCGAGATGGACCGCGCGCGCATCGGCATGATCGGCCATTCGCGAGGGCGGCAAGATGACGCTCTATGCCACGGCGATGGACTCGCGCATCGCCGCCGCGGTTGCGTCCGAGCCCGGCATTGACCTCAAGTTTTCGAACTATGAAGACTACTGGTATCTGGGTGAGCGCGCCGGCAAGCTCGGACCGGGTATGGACCACCACGAACTGCTCGCGCTCATCGCGCCGCGCCCGTTCTTGCTGATCGGTGGGGACTCTTCGGACAACGACAACAGTTGGCATTACATCAACGCGGTGCGCCCGCTTTACGCGCAAGCTGGAAAGGTGGACCGGATCGGGTACTTGAATCACCGCAAGGGTCACACGCCGACGCCCGAGTCCGTGAAGCTCGCGATGGAGTGGCTTATGCGATTCCTGCTGCCGTAACGGAGATCCCGCGCGACGCTGTGGACGGTTTCAACAATCGTCGCTACGTCCGCTTGCGCGCCCGAAGGCGGCACGGTAAGCGAAAGACCCTGCAAGGCAAGGAAGCTGGCAACGCGGGGTGGGCCAGCCGCGCGATGGGGGCGGCCGGCGAAGGCAGGCTGCGTAGCGAGGTTGGGAACCATGGGCGCGTGCGCACGCCCGCCGCATTCAGCGTTAGCCTGACTTTCGCAGTTCGGGGGCATTTTCGCCGTCCGGGCGGGAATATTCTGTTTGCTTGCAACGGCGGTGTTCCAAAAACGCGCAGGTGAAGACCTTGCCTCTTTTCTGAGGCTTCATTGTCTGGCATGCTGCTGCGGAGAGA
>VFZP01000424.1 GCA_016871115.1 Acidobacteriota bacterium | reverse complement strand
TCGAGTCTTCCCGCTGGCGGAAGTTGCTCACCTCGGCCGTGATGCCCTCAATCGCCAGCGTCGCGCCGCCGGCATCACAGACCACCCGTGCCGTATCACGCAGCCACAGCCCGCGGCCGCTTGTCGTCACCGCGCGGTACTCCACCGTATGGAGAGGAGCGCCGTTGAGGGGTTGATCGTAGAAAGACTTCACCAACGGCAGATGCGCGGCCACCACGCGTCCGGTCCAGAAGTCCGCGCCGGCGCGCCAGGCTTCCTTGGGCAGCGCGGTTTCTGACAACTCGACGGGCCACTGCACCTTGGTAAACGTGAGGGTCGCTGGGTCGACTCGCCAGGCAATCGCCGGAGTGGCGGCCAGCGTCTTCTCCACCGCGGCCGGTGGCATCGGCGGCGGCGGCGCCGCCGCCGCAGCGGCAGGCAAGGCAGGCGCTTCAGTCACCGGAGTGGCGGGAGCGGCCGGAGCCTGGAGGCGCGAAATGATCAACGCCACTGCCGCCGTCGGACTGAGCGGCTTGGCCGGAGACACCGTGGGCGCCGCAGGCAGCACTGCCGGCTAAGCCCGTTCGATGGCGCGGGCCGCGGGAGTGCCTATCATATCGGTAACGTCTTCCAACGGCACCAGCACTTCCGGCACGCCTTCGTCTTCCCATTCGCGGAACAATTGCAGGTTGACCAGCAGCGACCGCGCGCCGCGTGGTGTCGGCGTGGACGGATTCAACACCGAACTCGGCTGCCGTGAGGAGATCGTCTCGCGCACGCGCTCCTGCAACGACTTCATGTCGAGCAGATCATCCAGCTTACGGTCAGCCGCCGCATCCCGGTCAATCCCCAACATGCGGCGAAACGCCCGGTTGGTCAGCGTCAGCGAAAGCGACGGCGAGACGAGCGCGACCCCCACCGGCAGCAATGCCATGAGGTCTTGAAAGTAACGCCGCTCCGCTTCCACCAGCGAGAGCAGGCGCGACACGTCGCGCGGTTTCCAGAGGTCCAGTTCGACACGATCCATTGCTGCTTAGTTCTCAATGGCAGTTTTGCCCCCAGGCCCGGATCGAACAAGGTACTTTTCGATGGAAGTTCTAGGGAAGAGTGGACTGGTACTTCCCGCCCGCAATGGACTGGAGGACCATAGCACTATCGGTCAATTCGGCGCCACCACGTTCCATTTCCGCTAGCGCCCGCCGTACCATCCCGGCGCTTACGCCGCACACCCCGTCACGCACCACAGTCACGCGGCAACCTCGCGCCAGCAGGCCCATCGCCGTGTGCCGCACCGCCACTTCGGTGGCTGCACCAAACACCACCGCGTGTTCCAAAGTAAGCCTGTTGAGAAGCAGCGTCAGGTTCCGGTTGCGGAAACAGTCCACCGTCGTCTTCTCCAGCAGAATCTGCCGCACGCCGCGAAGCGGAGGCACCGGCGCAACGCGCTCGCCCACCGTCACCGGCGCAGAGGTCACGCAGGTCGCTTCCGGCTTGCGCTGGCCCGTGGCGCCCCGAACACAATGCGCCGCATACTCCGTGAACTCGCCGTCGTTTTCCAGATGAGCGTCCACCGTGGAGATCACCAGGAGCCCCGCCGCGGCCGCCGCCCGGTTCAGGCGCGCCGCGACAGGTACAACAGTCTCAGCTCCTGGCACATAGAGAGCACCCGCCGGAAAGACATAGTCGATCTGCGTATCGACGTCGAAAAGCACTGTGCGCACTTCTCAACAGCGTACCAGCCGTGTAGTATCATCGGAGCGTACCTGCCATGATTCATACACTTCTCCTTGCCTTTGCCGTACCGTTTCCGGAAGCCTACCCGCCAACCAACGACGTGGTGATGGATAACCTCGTCGCCGCGCCGATGCGCGACGGAGTGAAGCTGTATGCCGACGTGTACCGTCCCGCCGCGCCCGGCAAGTATCCGGTGATTGTCAGCCGTACGCCGTACTCCACCGAACGCTATCCCAATTCCTACGACGCGGCTGTCTTCTTTGCGCAGCGCGGTTTTGTCTATGTCTACCAGGACGTGCGCGGGCGTCACGAGTCCGACGGGAAGTGGGAGCCGTTCCGCAACGACATCGAAGATGGCTACGACACCATCGAATGGGCCGCCGCGCAGCCCTGGTCAACCGGCAAGGTGGGCATGCAGGGCGGCTCGTACCTCGGACACGTGCAGTGGCGCGCGGCGATGTCGCGTCCGCCGCATCTCACGGCGATCTTCCCGGGCGTGGCCGCCACGAGCCTCTATCACGACTGGATCACGCTCAACGGCGGATGGCGCCTGTCGTTCAACTTCGGCTGGGGTCCCGTGCGCCAGGAATCGCGCATCATGCAGAACACCGGCATGCACGGCGGCGTCAATCCCGAATCGCTGCAGTATGACAAGATGCAACGCCATCTGCCGCTCAACGACATGCAGCGCCTGGCGGGCCGCAACGCGCAGTTCTACAAGGACTGGATCGCGCACCCGGACTACGATGCCTATTGGAAGAAGCTGAATGCCGAAGAAGTGATGGATGAGATCAACGTTCCCGCCCACACCTTCGGCGGCTGGTTCGACATCTTCAGCCAGGGCACGCTGCGCGGCTATGCGCTACTGAGCAAGAAGGGCGCCACCGAAGCCGCGCGCAAACAGAGCCGCCTGATCATCGGCCCATGGGGGCATGGTTCATCGCAGAAGTTCGGCGATCTTGACTTCGGCCCGCATGCGCACGTGAATCAGCAGGCGGTTGAGCTGCGGTACTTTGACTACCACCTGAAGGGCCTCGCCAATGGGCTTGACCGCGAGCCGCCCGTGAACATCTACGTGATGGGCCGCAATGAGTGGGTTGCTGAAAACGAGTATCCGCTGGCGCGCACGCAGTACCGGGATATGTATTTGCATGCCGGCGGGAAGCTGAGTTGGACGGCGCCGGCAGGCGAAGCCGCGCCCACGCAATACCGCTACGATCCCGACAACCCGGTGCCGAGCCTCGGCGGCAACAACTGTTGCGGCACGCCCACGCCGGCGGGGCCGAAGGATCAAGGCCCGCTCGATTCACGGGGCGACATCCTGCGCTACACGTCTGAGTTTTTGAGCGAACCGGTAGAGGTGACCGGGCCGGTGAAGCTGGTGCTGCACGCGGCGACCGACGCGCCGGATACGGACTTCGTCGCCAAGCTGATTGACGTGTACCCGGACGGCCGCGCGCTGAACATGGCCGAAGGCATCGTGCGCGCGCGGTATCGCGAAGGCACGGACAAGCCGAAACTGCTCGACAAGGGTAAGGTGTACGAGTTCACGGTGGACATGGTGGGCACGTCGGTGGAGTTTCTGAAGGGCCACCGCATTCGCGTGGACATCGCCAGCAGCCACTTCCCGCAGTTTGACCGCAATCCGAATACTGGCGAACCGTTCGGAGCGAGTGCGGCGGTGCGTGTCGCGCAACAGACCGTGCATCAATCGAAGATGTACCCTTCACATCTGGTGCTGCCGGTGATTCCGGCGCGGAAGTAATACACTCGCAGAGTGATCTTTCGGCTCAGTTTGATTTCGATGCTCGGGCTCGCGTGGAGCGCCGCGGCAGCCACGGTTCCCAAGTTTCAGGAGCATTTGATCGCCGGCGACCTCAAGGGCGGCTACCAGGTGGTGCCGTTCGACGTGAATCGCGACGGACGCATGGACCTGATCGCGCTTGCCAGCGGCATGCCAGACCTCGTGTGGTTTGAAAATCCCGGCTGGCAGCGGCGTACGCTGGCGAAGGGCTTCGCGCGAATGATCAATCTCGCCGCGTGTCCGCAGCTCGATGAGATCGTGGTGGCGCACGCGTTTGAGAATGTGCCCAAGCGCAGCGTCGGCATCGTCTCGGTGTTGACGCCGGGCGCGAATCGCAGCGAGCCGTGGACGGCGCGCGAGATTGACCGGCTCACCACGTCGCACCGTTTGCGGTGTGCCGATATCGATGGCTCCGGCAAACCCGTGGTGATCAACGCGCCTCTGGCCGGCGAGAAGGCCGACGCGCCGGGCTATCGCGACACAACGCCGCTCGTCTACTACAAGCCCGGCGAGTGGAAACGCATCGAGATCAACCGCGCGAACGAAGGCGTGGTGCACGGCGTCTACATCACGCGGTGGCACGGCGCGAAGAAGCCGGAGTGTGTGATGACGGCGAGCTTTTCCGGACTCCATGCGCATTGCTATGAGAACGGCGCGTGGACGCGCTCGCTGGTGCACAAGGGTAACGCCGGGGTGGGTCCGAAGGCGGGCTCGAGCGATGTGGCCGTGGGGCACGCCAAGCGCACGCGGTTCCTCGCGGCGGTGGAGCCGTGGCACGGCGAGCAGGTGACGATTTATCGCGAGGCGAAGGGCGGCGCATGGTCGCGTGAGGTGATCGACACAACGCTGGTGGACGGACACACGATCATCACTGTGGATCTCGATGGCGACGGACGCGACGAAGTGGTGGCCGGCTATCGGGGGCAGGGGCGCAGCGTGTGCTTCTATCAGGAGCGCGCCAGGAAGTGGGAGAAGTCGGTGCTCGACAACGGTGGCATCGCCGCGGCCGCCTGCGCGGCAGCCGATCTCAACGGCGACAAGCGCCCGGACATAGCGTGCATCGGGTCGGCGACGGCGAACTTGAAGTGGTACGAAAATCGGGGCGGTAGGTAGCGCGCGCTATGACGCGCGCCTGAGCTTTTCCTCTTGCAGGAACTGGAGGCATCGGCCATTGTCGAACCAGTCGTCATCGTCACCGGCCACGGTAAAGCGGATTGTGTCGTCGCCGGCATGCACGCAACGCCGCCCGGGAGTCAGGGTGCGGTAGAGAAAAAGGCCCGGCACATGCGCTGGATTCTCCAACGTGAAAATCGCTTTGTTCAAGCAGTCGCCGCAAACGAAGAGGTCCGTTCCGTCAGGAAACTCGGCGCGGCCGCAGAGAGTACAGGCAAATCGCTGGCGTACGCCGTTAGCCCCGTACACATAGGGCAAGGTTTCAGGGAAAGACAGGCAGTCGGCCAATAGGCGGTCCGCCTGCCATCCGGCCTGCTGAGACAACAGGGCGATGCGCGCACCAGAGTCCACCCCGCGCCTGCGCAGTTCTGCGGCGATTGACTTAACCTGATCAATGTAACTCACCACCGTCGCTCCGCCGGGCAAGTGATGGTCCAAGTTTCCGGCGTCGCGCAACGCGAGGCACAAGTCCTCCACGAGTTGCGCATCACCGCGTTCGGCGACGGGGGGGGCGGCGGAGTGCTGCGGAT
>VFZP01000423.1 GCA_016871115.1 Acidobacteriota bacterium | reverse complement strand
ATCTGCCACCCATATTCGCGCAACAGCCTGCGAGTGTCCATCGTGCTCGCCGCATCCACATAAGCCTGGCTGACCACCCGGACGCCCGGCAGGAAAGAGACCGCCCGCTGCACCGTGAGCGGCAGTTCGCGGGAGAAGGCATAAGTGCCGGCCAAGCACACGACGGCCAGCAGGATCGTAACGCAGGAGTTGCGCAGGGTGAAAAAGCGCTGGGACCACAGCGAGTAGAGCGTGGTCAGCCCCGCCATCACGAGCACCCACCGGTGGCCACTGTAAAGCCCGAGGGCCAGCGCGCCGAGGGCCAGCGGTGGCAGATACCACCGCCGCAGCGACACAAACTCGCGCAGGTTGAAGCCCAGTAACAGGGCAAAGAACAGCCCCTGGCCCACGATGCCGAAGGACTGGAAGCGGCGCAGGCCCATTCGCTGCGCTGCCACCTCGAAGTTCAGCGCGTCTCCCGGCAGCTCGAAAAACTGCAGCAACAGGAACATGGGGCTGCCAGCGTATGAAAACACGAAGTCCGACACCAGGTAGGTCGTGGTGAGGCAGCATTGCGCCAGTAGCAGCCGGGGCAGCAACCGCTCGTCCCAGCGGCACGCGGCGAACACCAGCGGGAAGATGGCGCAACTGATCTGCTGAAAGTAGAACCGCCCGCCCATCTGGGCGTTCCCCAAAACCCGGAAGCCCACGCCCCGGCCGAACATCGTCACCACCAACACCAGACAGAAACCCGCCAGCGCCGCGAACAGCAGCCAGTTCTCCCGGATGGTGGCCCACAGCGTGCGCCGGTGCTGGCGCATCGCGACCGTGATAATGAGGCCGGACCAGCCCAGAAGGGACGCAAGCTCCCAAACGTAGGGGCGGCCGGGAAAGAACGGCACGATCAACGCCGTTCCGAACGTCAGCAGGGAAAGATAGACCGCCAATTGGGAGTGATACGGCAACAGTGCCAGCCAACTGATTCCAATGGCGGTTAGGCTCAGCAGCCGCACGTCCACGGCCAGCAGGAAGCCGCACGCTAGCGCCAAGGTTGTTAGCGCGATGGCCACCAGCAGCGTCACCGGGTTGATGCGTCCGGCTAAGTCGTTTTGCATGATCCAGAGGCTCAAATACCTTTTGAGCCACCGGGTTGCAATCCTTAGGTGCGAGGCCTCAAAGTCGTGTCGCGAAAACTGGCCCGCCAACCTGTTGCGTTCCTTTGTTAATTGTATCCGACAATGCGGGGACTCATGCGCACGAGGTCATTGAGAGCGTTCAACGAAAATCCGAACGTGATATCAAACTGGGGTTGTTCAACTATATTTTTCGCAGATTGTTTAGGCTCTGCCCTCCGGAATTCGAGTGGCGAAATAGGTGGTAGCTTTGGGAGCCAATTTCATCGTGTGGCCATTAGTAAGACACCGACGCATACCAGTTTTGTGCCAGAAATGGCTTCAACATTTCAAGCATACGGATAGCACACCAAAAAGACCTTGGCATACACGACAAGAACTGGCTTTTGTTACCGATTCAGGTGCGCATCGCGCACTAAGTCACAGAGGATGGTTCGGTAGCCCGCAACCATTTTCGACTCCGGAAAATTCTGTAGAACGCGCACCCGAGCCGCCGCGCCAAAGGACGTAACTAAGTCGGGGGTTTTCAGCAAACGGGCGAGGATTTCCGCCATCGCTTCTGTGTCACCGGGCGGAAATAACCAGCCCGTCTCGCCGTCTGCAACAACCTCTGGCACCGCGCCGGTGCACGCTCCCACCGTGGGCACGGTCGCCAGCGCTGCCTCAGCAGGGGCCAATCCGAAAGTCTCAAACGCTTGAGATGGGAACACGAGCACATCTATGCCCGCCAGAAATTCCGTCGGTTCTACCCAGCCGCGCCAATGTACTTTTTGCCACCACGCGGCTGCTCGGAATGGTTCCTGCCATCGCCGCAAATCCGAAGCCTCTGCCTCCGTCTGGGTACGTCCAGCAATATGTAATTCCCAATCAGTCTGTGCCAGTCGAGACAACTTTGCAGCAGCGGTCAGCAGATCGGGCAAGCCCTTCACCGCCGTGAGCGAGCCTAGGAACCCGATCCGCATCGGGCTTCTTGCTAACACGCGTGCTGGTGCGGGACGCGTACCAATGCCATTGCGCACCACTGAAATTTTATGCTCTGGCCAGCCCGCTGCGCTGCACGCTGTGCGCAATGCTTCGGAAACCACCGTGACTCGATCCAGCCCGAAATGTGCCATCAACCGCATCAACCGCCGCCTCGCGGGCGTAAGGTAGTTTGCCGATGGATGGTCATGGAGCGTGCCCACCACGGGCCGGCCGGCGAGCGTTCCAGCGAGCACGGCTACTTCCCACGCGCGAACGCCCCAAGCGTGCATTACATCGAACTCTGCCTGGCACAAGACTGCCAACTGCCGCCGCAATCCACCGACCGAGAACGGTTGATTGGCAGGCAGATCGAGCACCGGAATGTCTGCCGGCAAGGCCCGGGCCAGCCGGCCGCCGGCCACCCGTGCCACCGTCAGCTTCATCGCCGGCCCAAGCCCGAGCTGTGCCAAGCGGGCCAACAACACCTCCGCCCCGCCAAAGTAGATGGCCTCGCCATGAAGCATCAATACCCGCGTGATCTGGGTCTCGCTCATGGCGCGTAACCTTCCACTCGCAGAAACCACATGGGCTGGCGGTTGGGCGGGGCTTGAGTGGGAACCCAAGCCCACAGTGCTGGGTCAGCGGCGGCTGGCATGGTTCATTCGGCGAGGAGAAAACACCGTGACGGTCCGGCGTGCGTCTCATCCAGCAATGCAAGCCGGTAGCCGCAGCCCTCTAGCAGCGGACGCAAATGGAACATCAACCGGATGTGATGGACCTCCACCAACAGCAAGGGCTTGTGCCGGCGCAACAACTCGCGGGCTCCGTGCAATACGAGCAACTCCGCGCCCTCCACATCCACTTTCATCACCGTCGGCGGCGGCTCCCCGGAGGCGATGAGCACATCCGCGCGCACACTCGATACCGCCACGCGCTGGAACCGCGCATACGCCGATTCTTCGGCCGGAGGCGTGGCCGCCGCGAGGTGACTGCCGCTGCTGGTTTCCTCAAGGTCCGCGCTCTGCACAAACTCTAGCGTTCCCTCGCGGTCGGACAAGGCTTCCGGCCGCAGGCGCACGCGGGTGGTCAGGCCGGAATTGCGCGCAAGGTTCTCCTGCAACCGGGCGGCGTTGAGCGCGTTCGGCTCGAACGCCACCACCTGCGCGCCCAGCGCCGCCAGCGCAAGGGTGTGATAGCCGAAGTGCGCTCCCACGTCCCAACCAACCGCGCCATTAAGTCGAATCCGGGCCTGAAGCGCCTCGTAGAGGAAGTCATCAAACGTTCCCGCCACCATTGCGCGCCATTCTGGCAGGCGCAGACTGTCGAAGAAGAGTTCGGCCCCCGCCAGTGGGCCGGCCTGCACGGGATGCCAGCCGGGGCGCGCCGTCAACCGCCCCCAACGCCGCGCCAGTGCCCGTGTGAGCGAGGCCGGCGAAGTGTTCCACAGGCGGTTCATCATTGTTGGCATCGGCCGGATGCTAGTCATAGGCTGGAGGCGGCGCAAGCAGCCCGGGCCGCCGCTGTGCCGGGAGTCAGGCCACACGCCGCGAACACATGAGTTTCGTCCAAGTCGTGCCAAGTCGCGCGGCACCGACGCGCGGCCAGTGCCAATGGTTGTAAGCCAAGCCCACCAGCAACGGCGCCAAGGCCAGCCCCATCAATCCCAAAGCGGACGCCGCCAGCACCGCCGCCAGCGCGAGTGTCGCGAAATTACCGAACACCACCGGCCATTGGTAGGGCACCTGATTGCCCGCGAATAACAATGCTCCCCAGCACGAGAGATGCAAGTCCAGCAGCGCGGTCATCGCCATCACTGCCAGCCAGCCGGGCGGCAGCACCGCCTTGTCCGGCGCGAGCCACGCCAGCAGTGGGGGGGCGAGCAACACGGCACCGCCGGCCAGCGCAGCACAGGTGCCTAAGGCCAGCCACACTCGCCCGCGCATCAGCACGCGCAACCCGGCTAGGTCGCGCTGACTTTGCCGCCGCGCCAATTCCGGCCACTTTACCTGGAGCCACACCGCAGCCATGCTCTGACTCACGCTCATCAACTGCAAGGAAAGGCCAAACTGGGCCGTGGCCGCGAGACCAAACCCGGCGAGGCTGATTAGCAACAGCGACTGCGTGCCAAGGAAACTGCTCAAAGCCACCACCCCGACCCGCCGGGCGTTTGGCCAAAGCCTTGCTGCCACCGTCCGCACAACCCCAAGGTCAACCAACGGCTCCGCCCCCGCCAACTGGTGAAGGCATTCGCGGCGGGCAAGCCATCGTTGCAAACCCACGCCAACCAACGCGGCGACCGGCAACGCCAACAAGCCCGCGCCTACCCACAGCAGGGCCGCCCCCAAGGCCAGTCGCACGGCGTAGCCAGCAAAATTCGCCCGGGCGAAATCGCGCGGTCTGTTGAGGCCCAACAGGAACACTCCCCACCAGCCCGCCCGCACCTCCGCGACCGCCGCAACCCATGTAATCGCCCATGCCACCCAAGCCAAATGCGGCGCGGGCAGCTCGGCCACGCGATACGCCACCACCGCCGATCCCCCCACGGCCAGCAGCGCGGCGGCCGACCAAGCCAGTCGCGCGTAGGTCTGCCGCGCTGCCTGCAGGAGCTGCCATTGCAGCGACGTGTTGGGAATGGACTCGGCGGCCGGCGGATCTTCCAAGCCCTCGGCGTTCAATTCACGCCCGCCGGCTTGCGCATGGGCCACCGCGCGCCAAATGGCGTTGCCAAAGCCAAAATCCAGCAGCGGGGCCAGCACCATGATCCCGGTCAGCAGGTAGTGCATCCCCAGTTCCGCTGGGTCGAGCCGGCGCAGCAGCAGCGGCAGCAGCAGCAGCGTGGCCCCGACCCGCAGCACGTTCATGCCCCAAGACCACAGGACGGCCGAGTCCCGGGCGCGACGGGTCAGTTGCACAAGAGGCTCTTTCAAAGGCGCGCCAGAATGTCCACTGCCGAGCGGACCTAGCAAGCCGCAATTCCCCGTAGGAGTGCCGCTCGAACGCTCACAGCCCCGCTGCGAGCTGGGGCAGGCGCGCGGCTCATGTCCAGCGCGTCGGCCACGCCGGCGTTGCGCTCGGTCAGGTGGCAGCCGCCGACGTCAGGGAATTCAAAGCCGCATGGATTCATACATCTCAAAAACAGCTGTGGCGATCGAGGCCTCGGTTCGAGCCCGGCACAACTTGGCAAGTGCGCGGTTGTGAGGACAGTTTCTCGT
>VFZP01000422.1 GCA_016871115.1 Acidobacteriota bacterium | reverse complement strand
GTCGATATTGGCCGTGGTCCGCCTTGGGCTCGTGAAAACCGAGGCTCACGCCCAGCAGTCCGCTGCCAGAACTACGTCCTACTCTGTTGTTCTATTTCTTGCCTGCCCCTTAGGTGTATAAAGTCACGTGCGGCACCTTCCGATTTCACACGATCAAAGACCGTTACCCCCATTCGGGGTAACTCGGGTCACCTGACCGGGCAAGACCTTACCAGTCGAGTACAGCGTTATCGTGGGCGCGAATCGTAGTGGCATGTAACACCTCTTGCACGAAGGGATGCTTGGCCGCGGCCGCTTCGTCCACCTCCACACCCAGTCCGGGCGCCTCGCTCTTGAGCCAATACCCGTTCTCGGTTTGGAGTCGATGCCGAACCACTTCCCAGCGCCACGGCACGTCGGTCAGCATATCTTCCTGAATCAGAAAGTTGGGCGTGGACAACGCAAAATGCAGCGCGGCGGCGTTCGCTACGGGCCCCAGCGGATTGTGTGGGGCCACTCCGACGTAATACGTCTCCGCCATCGCCGCGATCTTCTTGGCCTCCCACAGTCCGCCGCAGTGGCAAAGATCGGGCTGAACGATATGACAGGCCTGCTGCTCTAGCACGGGGCGGAACTCATAGCGAGTAACCAGCCGCTCGCCCGTGGCAATCGCCACCGGACTCGCCCTGCGCACCTCCGCCATCACCGCCACATTCTCCGGCGGCACGGGCTCTTCCACAAAGTACGGCCGGTACGGGGCCAGCATCCGCAGAAAATCCAGCGCTCCGGCCGGGTAGTGCCGCCCGTGACAATCGATCATGATGTCGATGTCCTCGCCCAGCCCGTCGCGCAGTGCCCGCATGTAGCGCTCGGCCGTCCGCAGCTCAATCCCGCGCACCAGCGCTTCGGTGGGAGGCGTCAACAGCACCTTCACGGCGGAGTAACCCTTGGCCACCACTGCCTGCGCGAGACCGACCATTGGCTCCGGGTCAGCGGCCTGTTGCGTTTCGTAGACAGCCTTCATGTCGCCCCCGCCAAGGTGGGTGTACATGCGCACGCGATCGCGCACAGCTCCACCCAGAAGCTGGTAAACGGGTACGCCCAGGACCTTACCGCGGATATCCCACAACGCCTGCTCGATGCCGGAGATGGCGCTCAACCCGATCACTCCGGTCCGCCAGAACGACTGCCGGTGCATCTTTTGATAGAGATGCTCAATGCGCGCCGGGTCCTCGCCCTCGACCATGGGCGCGAAGTCCTCCACGGCGCCCACCACCGCGCGCGTCTTCCATTCGAGCGACGCCTCGCCCCAGCCCCAAAGCCCGGCCTGGTCTGTCTCCACCTTCACAAACACCCAGTTCCGCATCTGGGCGTTCACCACCACCGTTTTCAGTCGCGTAATCTTCATAAATTGGCTTGCACCATATTACGAGGGTTCCGCGTCTGATAGGGGTAAGCGAGAATTGAAGAGACAATGCAATCGAACCTCATGTTGATCGTGGCCAGTATTCTGTTCCCCCCGGCCGGATTGTGGCTGCTGTGGCGAAAGTACCGCGGCGGCTCGCGCCGCGTGCTGATGTATGGCAGCGCGGCGATCGTTCTGCTGGGCGTAGTTGAGCTTTTCAAGGTGTACGGCTTGCGCATTGTACTCGACGGCTCCACCACTCGCCCGTTCTTCACGTTCTCCTCACCGGCGTCGTGCGATGCGGCTGTGGAGGCGCACCGCAGCTCCTTGGGCGCCATCGTCGCGGAAGCTCCGCCTCCCGCGGCTCCGCGCCCCGCTGCCGAACCGGAGGCTAGCGTGGTGCAAGCCGCCGGGCCCGTTCCCCCTCCCCCGCCCGCGCCAGCGCCAGCCGTTGCGCCCATCGGCTATTGGACGGACTATCGCGGCCCCAACCGCCTCGGCATCTACGGCGAGCAGCCCATCCTCACCGCTTGGCCCGCCGCCGGATTGACCCGCTTGTGGAAGCAGCCCATCGGCGGCGGCTATGCCTCGTTTACCGTTTCCGGCGGTCTCGCCGTCACGATCGAACAGCGCCGCAAAAACGAAGTGGTGGCCGCCTACGACGTGCTGACCGGCCGCGAAAAGTGGACCGCGGCGTGGCCCGGGCATTTCTCCGAGTCGATGGGCGGCGACGGTCCGCGCACCACGCCGGTGATCGAAGGCGGACGCGTGTATGCGCTGGGCGCCGAGGGTGAGTTGCGGGTGCTGGACGCAACGACCGGCAGGGCGATCTGGAACAAGAACATCCTCACCGAAAACGGCGCGAACAACCTCACCTGGGGCCAGAGCGCCTCGCCGCTGTTGCTGGACGGGAAGCTGATTGTGCTGCCTGGCGGCGGGGGCGGCAAGTCTGTGGTGGCGTACGACAAGCTGACGGGCAACAAGCTGTGGAGCGTGATGGATGACGAGCAGGCGTATGCCTCGCCCATCGTGGCCACGTTAGCCGGCAAGCGCCAGTTGCTGGTGGTGAGCGCGCAACGCGCAATGGGGCTCGATCCTGAAGACGGCCGGCTCCTGTGGGATTTTCCGTGGGTGACGGAGTACAACGTCAACGCCACGCACCCCATCGTGGTGGCGCCCAACCGCTTCTTCATTTCATCCGGATACGATCACGGCGCGGCGTTGGTGGAGTTGACGCCGGAAGGCGACAAGTTCAAGGCGCGCGTGGTGTGGCAGAACAAGCGCATGAAGAACAAATTCAATGACTCGGTGCTGCACCAGGGCCACCTTTATGGCCTCGACGAAGGAATCCTTGCCTGCGTGAATGCCGAGACAGGTCAACAGATGTGGAAGGGCGGGCGCTACGGCTTCGGGCAGTTGCTGCTTGCCTCCGGGCATCTCGTCGTTCTCTCCGAGCGCGGCGAACTGGCGCTGGTGAAGGCCTCGCCGTCCGGGCATCAGGAGGTGGCGAGGTTCGACGCGATCAGCGGGAAGACCTGGAACAATCCGGCGATCGCAGGCGGCGTGCTGCTTGTGCGGAATACCGAGGAGATGGCGGCGTTCCGGATCGGCAAGCAGTAGAGAGCAGTCGTGGCGCGCATCTGGATTGAGCCATACCGCGATCAGCCAATCCCGTACGAGTATCGCCGCGACCACGAACTGCGCCCGGAGGCGACCGGCCTGTTGACGCGCAAAATCATGTTCGTCACGGTCGCCCCGTTCACCTTCCGCTTCATCTCAACGCGCCAGATTGAGGGTTGCCTCGCCTACTACGTGCAGAAGACGCGCCACACCGACATCGAGCCGGAAGCCGCGAGTATGAATCATTGGGAGGCGCAGCGCTGGTATACGGAGCTCCCGATGTATCTCCTCGAAGAGCCCAAGCGGCGCAAGGTAGTGAAAGCCCTCGGGCGCGCTTTGGCCCTCAGCCCAACTCTGCTACCGTGACCTAAGTGCCTACGCTTGAACCCCGCCCCGGCCGCGTCTTCCTCGTCGGCGCGGGGCCCGGCGATCCGGACCTCATCACTCTCAAAGGCCGCCGCGCGCTGCTGTCGGCCGACTTGATTCTCTTCGATCACCTGGCGGGCGCCGAACTCCCCGCTACCGCCGAGCACATCTACGTCGGCAAGAAGCGCGCCGATCACTCGATGCCGCAATCGGCGATCATCGCGTTGATGATCGCCCGCGCGCGTGCCGGCCAAACCGTGGTGCGCCTCAAGGGCGGCGACCCGTTTCTATTCGGCCGCGGCGGCGAAGAAGCCGAGGCGCTCGCGGCTGCGGGCGTGCGCTTTGAAGTGATCCCCGGCGTCACCGCGCCGCTCGGCATCGCGGCCTACACGGGCGTGCCGCTCACGCACCGAGACCTCACCTCCACCGTCACCTTCGTCACCGGGCATGAGCCGGCACGCATCGACTGGAGTGCGGTCGCCGCGGCGGGCACCATTGTGGTCTACATGGGCCTCACCACGCTGGCCGACGTCGCACAGCGCCTCATGGCCGCGGGCCGCGACGCGTCTACGCCCGCGATGGCAGTGCGCTGGGCCACGCGGCCGGATCAGCAGGTGATCGCCGCGCCGCTGGGCGAACTCGCCGCGCGCGTGGCAGAGGCAGGGATGAAGCCGCCCGCGACGATCGTGATCGGCGCAGTCGTGTCACTCCGCGAGCAGCTCCATTGGCTCACGCGCGAACGCCCGCTTGCCGGACAGCGCGTCGTCATCACGCGCGCCGCAGACCAAGCGGACTCGCTCACCGCCCTCCTGCGCGAAGCGGGCGCCGAGCCCGTGCTGTTACCCATGATCTCCATCGGCGAGCCGGACGACACCACCGCGCTCGACGAGGCGCTGCTCCGCCTCTCGCGCTATGACTGGCTGATCTTCACCAGCGTGAACGGCGTGAAGTGGTTCACGCGCCGCGTGACCGCGCTCGGCGTGGACATCCGCCGCTGGCCGGCGCGCGTCGCGGCGATCGGCCCGGAGACGGCGCGGTATGCAAGCTTCAACGGCCTCGTGCGGCTCGATCTGGTCCCCGAGCGCTTCGACGCCGAGGGCCTCGCCGAGGCATTCGAGAACTTTGAAATGCAGGGCCGGCGCGTGCTGCTCGCGCGCGGCGCCGAGGGCCGCGACGTGGTGCCTGAGACGCTCCGCGCCCGCGGCGCGCAAGTGGATGTGGTGGAGGTTTACCGCAACCGCATCCCCGAAGATGCGCCCGCGCAGGCCGCGCAAGTCTTCGCGGCGCACAAGCCGCACTGGATCGCCTTCACGAGTTCCTCCACCGTGAAGAACCTGCTCACCGTGATCGACCGCGCGCAGCTTGATGGCGTTCGTCTCGCCTCCATCGGCCCCGCCACGTCGGAGACGATGCGCAAACACGGGCTCACCGTAGACGCCGAAGCCGACCCGCACACCGCCGAGGGTCTCGCGGCGGCCATGGTGTCGGTAGGGTCACGCCGGAAGGCTGACTAACTAACTAATACCCGGGCGCGAGTTATCGCGGCTTCTGCCCTCGGTCAAGAAAATACGTCTTGCCCTGCAGCGCAATGCCACGGTTCGGGAAGGTGGGTTCAGCCCGAACACCAAACCAATGGTCTGGTCTTTCGATAAGGTTCGTCAGAAGAATTCGTGGGTAAGTGGCGGTTCGGGCAGCTTGCCAAGTGTGTGATGTAGCGCGAGTTCGTGGACGCGGAAGGTCCGAAAGCCGTAGGATTTTCTCGCGGCGACTTTGGCTTTGTTGTTCAAGCCCTCCACCACGCCACTGGAGAACTCTTTCTTGGCCTTGAAGTGGTTGAGCAAAAGTTCGCGATGCGCGCGCAACGTCCGCACCATTTTCTTCATCGGCCCGATTCGGGAGCGCATGGCCTCCCGGCACCAG
>VFZP01000421.1 GCA_016871115.1 Acidobacteriota bacterium | reverse complement strand
GTCCACCCGCTCCGCACCAGCGGAACCACGCGCCACGAGTTCCACGTTACGAAACGTTGCTCCGCGCTTGCAGATTCAGTTCTGGCTACCCACAAGGCTGTGTACATGGTCGCATCGTAGCATCGTCCGAACAGGCGATAATGGGCCGATGCGTTCTTGCTGGAACCTCCCGGTCTTCCTGCTCGTGACCGGGACGGCGATTCACCCGCAACAAACTAGCACCTACGCCAGAATCAAGGCCCGGCTCGATGCGATCCCGGCGATCGACACCCATGAGCATATTCAGCCTTTCTCGGAACTGCCGGGGAGAATTCAGACCGCGCGCGGACTAGGGGTCAACCTCTTCTCCGTCTGGAAGCATAGCTACTACTCGGCTGTGCATAAGCTCACACCGTGGACGGACGGCCAGGACTTCGACCAGTGGTGGTCCGTCGCGCGCAACGACTTCGCCGACGCCAAGGCTGCCAGCTTCTATCGCTATCAACTTTCCGCCTTCAAGGACCTCTACGGCGTGGATTTCGAGACCATCACCCCAGCCCAAGCCCGCGATCTCGACCGCCGGATCTTTGAGAACTACAAGACCCCCGCCTGGATCCGCCGCGTGGTGGAGAAGGCCAACATCGAACTGATGCTGTTCGACCCGCGCATCCGCTTCGACTTCAATCCACCCTACGACTTTGCCGTTCTCGCCCTGCGGGTCAATCCGCTCTTGCTCGCGTTCCATCCGGACGAAACACCCGATCCGCTGCACAGCCCCTATTCGTTCGCCGCCAAGCGCGGACTGCCGTTGCGCACTCTCGACGACTACGTCGCCGTACTGGACCGGCTTTTCCAGGATGCCGCGCAAGCAGGCATCGTCTGTTTGAAGTACTCCGGCGCCTACCGCCGCACCCTGCAGTTCGACAATGTGCAAGCCGCCAGCGTTGCCGCCACGTTCGGCCGACGCCGGCAGGAACTGAACGCGCAACAAATCAAGGCCTTCGAGGACTTCGTCTTCTGGAAGTTGTGCGAGTTGGCGGCCAGGTACGATCTTCCTTTTCAGATCCACACCGGACACGGGCGATTGCAAGGCTCCAATCCCATGCTGCTGCTTGATCTGATCGAAGCGAATCCTCGAACGAAGTTTGTCCTCTTCCACGGCGGATTTCCCTGGACGGGCGAGACCGGCGCCATCGCTATGCGGAACCCGGGCAATGTCTGGATCGACTCGGTGTGGCTGCCCACCCTCAGCTTCTCGATGGCAAAACGGGCACTGCACGAGTGGCTTGAAATGGTTCCCTCCACCAAGATCATGTGGGGCGGCGACGCCCTGCTGGCGGAAGGCTTGTACGGTGGAACCATCTTCACTCGGGAGTGCCTGGCCGAGGTTCTCGCCGAGAAGGTGGACCAGCGCCGCATCAAGGAAGCCGATGCCCTACGCATCGGCCGTCAGATTCTACGCGATAACGCTCTGGCTCTGTTCCCCTCGATGCGCAAACGGCTATGGAGAAAAGACGTCCCGCGCGAATGATCGAATGAAGCGGCCGGCAGCAAGACCGGAACGCGCCATTTCTAGCTCGGTTGAAGTTATTCTGGCGGTGAGGGTGAGATTCGTTGCTTCCGGCCGGGTTCGGCGTCTGCAAGTTGCTGATTCTTCGTTGCCGGAAGTGCCTATTTCGCCATGTCTGCCGTACGGCATTGCCCAAAATTGCCCAGCGCACGCGTTCACTTCAGACATGACTATTTCGAGCCTTCCTCAACTCATCTCAAGCCATGGCGGACAAGCCGATCTCCACGAAGATGAGTGGAGATCGAGCCGGTCGTGAAACCCGACGTCCAAAACATGCACTCGGCAGGGAAGCGCATCCGAGACTGGCGACGGTAACGGCACCGGCCAGCAAAGGCGCCTTAGAGTCTGATAGTGTCTATCTCGAAGCGGCGCTGGCTCAACTGATAGGACGGCCGAGGCGAGCCTGAACACCACACCCGTCCACAACCAAGCGGCAAACTGCGCCGGTTCCACATCGTGACGTATGGCAGGTCGGGCATGGGCGATCATGCGAGGGGAGGGCGGCGCTCGGGAGTCGCCACCGGACTGGGCTACCGTGGCCCATTGGGTTGCAAAAGGCGGAGTCCGTTGATCGTGACCAGCATCGTCGCACCCATGTCCGCCGCGATCGCCATCCACAAAGTGGCGGCCCCCGCCATCGCCAAGGCCAGAAAGGCCACCTTCAATCCAATGGCAATCCATACATTCTGGCGAATGACCTGCGCCGTCCGCCGCGCGTGACGGAGAAGGAAGGGCAGCCGGCGCAGGTCGCCCGAAGAGAGCACTACGTCTGCCGTTTCAAGCGCCAGGTCCGTGGACCGGCCCGCGAGGGCGACGCCGATCGAGGCAGCCGCCATCGCTTGCGCGTCGTTGATCCCATCGCCCACCATCGCCACCGCCCCGGGCCGGAGGCGCAGTTCTTCGATGGCGGCGAGTTTTTGCTCTGGGAGCATCTCGGCGCGGACGTCGGCGATCCCTAATTCTTTCCCCACGCTCGCCGCGGTTCGCTGGTTGTCGCCGGTGAGGATCGCCATTTCGGTCACCCCCAGCGATCTCAGTTCGTCAACCGCTTCGCGCACCCCTTCGCGCAACGGATCGCTCAGCCCGACCACGGCCCACACCTCGCGATTGGTGCCGCAAAGGATCGCCGTGTGGCTGGCATCCTCCAGCGATTGGATCTGGTGGCGGGCCAGACCCGCGCGATCCAGGTGCTTCTCTTCGCAGAACCGCCAATTGCCCGCCCAAAACGTCTCGGCGCCAATCTCCGCTTCGGCGCCGCGGCCGCAGCGGGCGTAAAAGCGTTCCACCCTGCGGGGTTCGACGCCGCGCTCACGCGCATACTCCACAATCGCCTCGCCGAGCGGGTGCTCGCTACGCAGTTCCAGGCCCGCGAGACTCTCCAGGATCTCCTCGGCGGGTCTGCCATCGACGGCATGGAAATTGGTCACTTTCGGCTGGCCCTTGGTCAGGACCCCGGTTTTATCGAACGCGATCGCGCGCAGTTGAGCCGCCTCTTCGAGAAACGCGCCGCCCTTGACGAGAACGCCTCTTCGGGCAGCCGACGAAAGAGCCGAGACGATGGTGACCGGAGTGGAGACCACCAGTGCACAGGGGCACGAGATCAGCAGCACCACCATACCCTGATAAAACCACTTGGCCGCACTCGCGCCTGCCACCAGCGGCGGCAGGAACGCGACGGCCATCGCCAGGGCTAGGATCGCCGGCGTGTAGTAGCGCGCAAACCGCTCGACGAACTGCTCGCTCGGTGCTCGGCGATGTTGAGCGCCTTCCACCATACGAACGATCCGCGCCAGGGCCGTGTCCGAGGCCACACTGGTGGTGCGGATTTCGAGGCTGCCTAACTCGTTTAATGTCCCTGCGTAGACTTTATCGCCAGGATGCTTCTCCACCGCCGCAGCCTCGCCGGTGATGATGGCCTGGTCCACTGCCGATGCGCCGCCGACCACCACTCCGTCGCACGGAATCCGCTCACCCGGGCGGACCCGCAGAATCTCGCCGAGCTTCACCCGCTCAACCGGTACGCGGTGTTCATGGTCATGATGCAGCACCGTGGCTTCCACCGGTGAGAGGTTCAGCAGCGAAGCGACCGAGGCCTGCGCCTTATGCAGGCTCCAGGTTTCCAGCAGGCCGGCCAATGAGAACAGAAAGGCGAGCGTGCCAGCTTCGGACCACTCTTTGAGGACGGCCGCTCCCACCAGCGAGACGGCCATCAGGAACGACAGATCGGCGCGCCTGGCTCGCAACGAGCCGGCGAGCTTTGGCAATGACGGACCGTAGCCGAACAGGACCGCCGCGCCGTAGAAAGTCATTGCACTCGCGGGCGACTCGGCATCAGCCGCCAGCCATTCCACCAGGCTCCGCTTTGACTGAACCAAATCAATGATGCTGGCGATGGCCAATGACGCTCCGCTGAGCATGGTCAACAGCTCCCGGGAATGCCTCCGCCAAAATGGCAGGGCTCCTTCAGGTGCGGCGGACCATGGTTCGGCCCGCAGGCCGGCGTGGTGAACGGCCGTTTCGATGGCTGCCTGGGGAAAGATGGCCGGGTCGTGGGTGATCGTCATCTTCGCCTTCACGACATCGAACAGCAGCTCGCCAACGCCCGCGCGGTCCCCCAGTTCCCGGCGCAATAGGGCCAGTTCCTCTGCGCAGTCCAGGCCATGAATACGCAACTCGAGCCGATTCACGATCCTCACAGCGTACTACAGCGCACTGTCTGCATCGCGACCTGGGCGATACAGATCCGCTCACCGAACGACTTCTTCCGATGGACGGACCGGGTATTGCCGTGAGCGGATGTCGTGTCGGATTTCGATTGACAGGGTTTCGTCCGTTCGTTATTCTATACATGAACAGTTGTTCAATTGTTTTATGAAAGTTCCCGAGTGCGCCGGTCACGATCACCCGAAAGGGCGGCGTGCGCGCCTGGTGAGTGAAGAAGCCCTCGATCGCGCCGCGCGCCTGTTTCGCGCCCTGGGAGAAGAGTCCAGGTTGCGGATCGTGGTGGCGCTTTCGCAGGGGGAAGCCTGCGTCACCGAACTGGCCGGCGCAAGCGAGGAAAGCCTTTCCACTGTTTCCCAGCGGCTGCGCGTGCTGCGCGCCGAGAATATCGTGGTACGGCGGCGCGCGGGCAAGCACATCAACTACGCGCTGGCCGACGCCCACGTCACCGAACTGGTTTTTAACGCGCTGGCCCACGCCAGCGAAGTTCCCGCGCGGCCCAAAGCCGTAAAGAAGAAATCCACCAAGGAGTAAGTCAGCTATGTCAACCGAACATAAGATCCACGAAGGCCATACCCACGTCCATGGGGCCGGGTGCGGCCATGTGGCCGTCCAGCACGGCGATCATGTGGACTACCTGCACGACGGCCACCTGCATCAACCGCACGGGGATCACGTAGATGAGCACGCCATCGAAGTGAGTGCGGCTAATCCCGTGGCCTGCACGCCGAATCACGCCTGCGCGGGGCACGATGCCGCTCACCAGCACGGTGCCGGCTGCGGCCACGAAGCGGTTCCGCACGGCGATCATGTTGACTATCTGGTCAACGGGCATCTCCACCACCCGCATGGCGGCCATTGCGACGACCACGGCGCCCTGGCCGCGGCGTAGTCCGCTCCCGCGCAAAGGTCCGGTCAGTTGGACGCGATGCGCGTCACTGACCGGACCGGCTCTTCAAAACACCAGCTTCAGCCCCTGTTGCACCTGACGTGGATTGCTCCCCCCCCAGCGTCCCGGTCACGCGC
>VFZP01000420.1 GCA_016871115.1 Acidobacteriota bacterium | reverse complement strand
CGGCTGGCAGCCACGGCGTTGCTGAAGAGTCAGAGTTATCTGGGAGCGCGGTGCCGTTATTTGCGTATGACCCGCCGCGCGGGGATTGCTACCAAGGCGATGGCCCGGCAATTGGCTTGTCTGATCTTTCGCACTATCCGCTATGGACAACAGTGGGTGGACCGCGGCGCTGCCGAGTTTGAGGAAAAGCGCCGGCAACGCGAACTGGCTTCGCTGCAACGGAAAGCTGCCCAGCTTGGTTTCCGCATCCAGCCTGCCGCTTAATCGAATCAATCGGTTACAGGGGAGTTTCTGGAGAGGCATCAAAGGCGCGGCGGAAGTAGCTGCGCGGGCTCGTCAATCCAGTATTCTGGCTGGTGGCTCGCCATTTCTTCATGGTTGCCGTAGCCCCAACGCACGGCACACGTCTTGACGCCCGCGCGGCGGCCGGCATCCATGTCGGGGCCGGAGTCGCCGATCATGAGGCAGTCCTCCGGACGCGCACCGAGCGCTGCGATGGCGCGGTGGATCACGTCGGGTTCGGGTTTGCTGGGGAAGCCGTCGGTGCCCTGCACGTGCTCAAAGTGCGGGCGGAGGCCGAAGAGTTCCAGCACGTGACCCGCAGTGGGGGTGCCCTTGGTGGTAGCGGTGGACTTGCGCCCGCCCAGCGCGGCGACAGCCTCGGCAACACCCGGATACAGACGCGTATCCTTGTGGCCGCGCGCCCAGTAGACAGTCCGGTAGTCCAGAATCATCTGTTCATGCTGTTCGCGCGTACGCTCGGGCAACAGGTGCTCAAACAGGTCCAGCAGGTGACGCCCGATGTAGGTCCGTAAAAACTCCACCGGCGCGCCGGCCTGGCGCGTGGGCTCTAACACAGCACGCACAGCGGCTGTGATGTCAGGCGCCGAATCTAGGAGCGTGCCGTCGATATCGAACAGATAGACAGGAAACGAAGGAACGATCACGCGGGCTGCGGACGCTCCCCATCGATCAGACCCGGGGGAACGCGTAGGCCCCCTTCGGGCCGTTGGGCTTCCGGTGTCACCGGCTTGGCGTTGCCGGAATCGCCCTTGGCGGGGCGGAAAGGCTTCAACTCACGGCCTTCGATGAGAGCATGCACTTCATCGCCATCGAGCGATTCACGTTCCAGCAGCGCTTCGGCAATGCGCACCATCGCGTCGCGATGTTCTTCTATGACAACGCGGGCACGCTGAAGTTGCGTGTCGATCATGCCGCGCACCTGCTCGTCGATCTTGAGTGCGGTTTCTTCGGAATAGTCGCGGTGCTGAGCAATCTCGCGGCCGAGGAAGATCTGCTCTTCCTTCTTGCCGAAGCTCAACGGACCGAGATCACTCATTCCCCACTCGCAAACCATCTTGCGGGCAAGGTCCGTAGCGCGTTCAATATCGTTGCCCGCGCCCGTGGTGATCTGGCCGAGGAAGATCTCTTCGGCGAGGCGGCCACCCATCAGGATGCAAATCTGGCCGCGCAGGTAGTCCTTCGAATACGAGTGCTTGTCATCGAGCGGCAACTGCATCGTCAAGCCCAGCGCCATACCGCGCGGGATGATCGTTACTTTATGCAACGGGTCTGCCTCGGGAATCCGCGCCGCGATCAGAGCATGGCCTGCTTCGTGATACGCCGTGATCTTCTTCTCAGCGTCCGTCAGCATCATGGACTTGCGCTCAGCGCCCATCATCACCTTGTCTTTGGCGTGCTCAAAGTCGTGCATCGTGGCGACCTTGCGATTCTGCCGCGCCGCGATCAGCGCCGCTTCGTTCACCAGGTTCGCCAGATCCGCGCCGGCAAAGCCCGGTGTCCCACGGGCCAGCACCGACAAGTCAACGTCGTCCGACAACGGCACCTTGCGCGTGTGAACCTTGAGGATCTGCTCGCGGCCACGCACGTCCGGGCGACCCACCACCACACGGCGGTCAAAACGGCCGGGGCGCAGCAGCGCCGGATCGAGAACGTCAGGGCGGTTGGTTGCCGCCACCAGAATCACGCCTTCGTTCGACTCAAAGCCGTCCATCTCCACCAGCAGTTGGTTCAGCGTCTGCTCGCGTTCATCGTGGCCGCCGCCCAAGCCCGCGCCACGGTGGCGGCCGACGGCGTCGATTTCGTCGATAAAGATGATGCAAGGCGCGTTCTTTTTGCCCTGCTCAAACAGGTCTCGCACGCGGCTGGCGCCGACGCCCACGAACATTTCCACGAAGTCAGAACCCGAGATGGAAAAGAACGGCACGTTCGCCTCGCCAGCAATGGCGCGCGCCAAAAGCGTCTTACCGGTACCGGGCGAGCCGATCAACAACACGCCTTTCGGAATACGCCCTCCGAGCTTCTGAAACTTCTGCGGCTCACGCAGGAATTCGATGATCTCCTGCAGTTCTTCCTTGGCCTCGTCCACGCCGGCCACGTCTTTAAACGTGACCTTTTTCTGCTGCGAGGAATGGAGCCGCGCACGGCTCTTGCCGAAGCTCAGGGCTTTGTTCCCGCCGCTCTGCATCTGCCGCATCATGAAGAGCCAGAAGCCGAGCAGCAATACGAACGGAATCGCGTTGACCACCAACGAAACCCAGTTGCCGCTGGTGACGGGCCTGATCTTCACGTTGACGCCACGCTCCTGGAGAATCTCGTACAGGTGCGGATAGTTCAGCGGAATATTGGTGCGCAGGACCTTGGTGGCATCCTCGCGGAACGTACCGCGAACTTCGTTGCCGTCGATGGCGACCTCGGAAACCCGGTTGGCTTGCACCTCGGCGATGAACTTGGTGAGCGAAAGCTCCTCCTCCTTCTTCGTGTTGCCGGCCTTGACCACTACCCAGAGCAGCACAACCACACAAATCAGGACCACCCAAAATATCGCTGTCTTGACGTTCGAATTCATAGACCTCTCTTCGCAACCGGGCGCAGCAGGCCGAACGAACAGCCCACCTATCGCTTTTGACGAACGCGGCAAGGAAAATGATTCACCGGTTACGGCATTTCCTCAACCACCATCCATCCATCGCCGCCAACGGCGGCTGCCAGACCGAAACGGCGAGCCCACACAATCTGCCCACCAAATTCCATAATCGGCCAACCGGGCCGCTCCCAAGAGGGCACACGGTGCAGTTGGAACAAATCTTTCAGCTTCCATACCCGACCGTACCCCTTGGGCTGATAAGCATCACCTGGCTGCCAGCTTCGCAGGACCCACGATTGAGTACTATTCCCAGCATCCATAGTATAGCGGTTCTGGACTTTTAGCCGCCCGCCACCCGGAACAGCCACGAAATCGTTCCAGGGAACGTCGATCTGGAACGGCTCCGGGAGCGGTGCTGCCCGCCGGAGGTAGAGGCGGTCAAGCGACCGGGTGACCAGCAATCCCCCGGCGAGCCGCACCTGGCCGCTGCCCCGGCCGGCGGCGGCGAGACGCTGGAGCCGTACGATGTCATCGAATCGCAACGGAACCGGCGCGGCGAGGGCACGCCAGACCCGGCCATGTTGGGCGGGATGCAGAGAGCGGAGCCGCGCGGCGTCGGCCAGCCAACCGCCATTTGGGAGGCGTCCGTAGGATGGGCTGGCCAACTCGGCTGCGGTCCACTCGCGCCAGTAGCGCTCGTCGGAGTTGGCGAGTTCAGCGATGTGGGCGAGCGCAGTGGTGACGGCGGGGTTCCAGTCGCGGGCGAGTTGCGGGAGGAGTTCGAGGCGCAGGCGGTTACGGTCAAACGCGAGGTCGGCGTTGGATGAGTCTTCGCGCCAGGCGATGCCGCGCAGGGCGAGCCAGAGGCGGACGCCGGCACGGGAGCAATCAAGCAGCGGGCGCACAATCCCTTCATCGGTGACGGGCAAAATGCCGGCGAGCCCTGCCGGACCCGCCCCGCGCAGCAGCCGCAGCATCACGGTCTCGGCCTGATCGTCGCGCGTCTGGCCGGTAGCGACGCGGGCCAGGCCCGTGCGCGCGAAGAACTCATAGCGTGCGCGGCGGGCTTTGTCTTCCAGGTTCGGCGGCGCAAGCCCGTCGGCCCGCTCCACAATACATTCGAGGCTGAGCGCAGCGGCCAGCGCGTGGACTGCCGCCTCGTCGCCGTCTGACTCTTCGCCGCGTAAGCCGTGATTGAGGTGCAGCACCACCAGTTCCCAGGCGCCCATCGCGTGCAGCACATGGAGCAGGCACACCGAATCCGCTCCGCCTGAAACGGCCACGCCAATGCGCTGGCCGCGCTCAGGCAGCATGTTATAACGAAGGATGGTTTCGGCTACTTGAGCCTCCACTGCTTGCCGCGCCACCACCTTCATTGTACGGAGAACCGATGGAATCCAGCTACGACCGCGTCCGCCCGATCAAGCTGCTGCTGATGGATTGCGATGGCGTGCTGACTGACGGCAAGATCTTCTTCCTGCCGAATCCCCAGGGGCCGGACTGGGTGGAGACCAAGGGCTTCGATTGCCAGGATGGTATCGCGCTCACGTGGCTGCACTGGAAAGGCATCAAGACGGGGATCATCAGCGGACGCAAGTCGCCGGCCGTGGAGTTGCGCGCCAAGCAGGGCCACATGACGTACTGCTACCAGGGGCATATCGAGAAGATTCCGCTGCTCGAAGAGATCCTGCGCGATTCGGGCTTGAAGCCCGAAGAAGTGGGCTACATCGGCGACGATCTGACGGACGTGGTGATCTTCCGCCGCGTGGGTTGGGCCGTGGCTGTGGCAAATGCGCGGAACGAAGTGAAGCAGTCGGCGCACTATGTGACGAGAGCGGCGGGCGGCGCGGGTGCGTTGCGCGAAGCGGCCGAGGTGATCCTCAAGGCCCGGGGGTATTGGGACGAAATTCTGGAGAAGTATGAGATCGGGAGCGCCGACGAGGCGTAGGCGGATACTAGCCTGACGTGATCCCATGGCGGATCACGAATCGTACCAGTTCCGTGCTGCTGCGCAACTGGAGTTTGCGCAGGATGCGATTGCGATGGGTGTCGACGGTGTACACGCTGATGTTGAGTTCAGCGGAAATATCCTTGGCCTGCTTGCCCTCGGCCAGCAGCCGGAACACGTCCAATTCGCGTGCCGTCAGCAGATCGGTGGGGCTGCCCACGAAGCGCTGGTAATCCGTCAGCACGACATTGGACACGCCCGGGGCAATGTAGGCTTCGCCGCCGGCGACCGTGCGGACGGCGCGGAGCAGTTCCTCGTCGACCGACTCCTTCAGCACGTAGCCCTTGGCGCCGGCGCGCAGCACCTCGCGCACATAGATCGAATCTTTGTGCATCGACAGAACCAGCACACGTACGTTGGGCCAGTTCTGCACAACCTGCTGGGTCACCTCGACGCCACTCATCTGGGGCATCACGATATCCAGCAGC
>VFZP01000419.1 GCA_016871115.1 Acidobacteriota bacterium | reverse complement strand
GGCAAAGCAGCGTAGGTCCTGCGGCTCTGTACCGCCTATGCCGCTGTCCGGCACGTTATCGATCGCCTTGCCGTATGTGTAGCTGAAGGTGGTGTGCAACTGCGTGCCGAAGCGCCGCCGCACGGACAGTTGCAGCGCATGATAGGTTGACTGCCCGTTGGCGTGATCGATATTCACGCGCGAAAGCTGCGGCAGCAGGCGGCGGCCGGTCAGTGGGTCGATCCAGTTGATGTTGAATTGCCGCCGCAGGTTGATGCCGCGGTTGCCAACGTAGGCAGCCTCCAGGCCGAAGCCGCCCCAAAGCTCAGACAGCACGGTGAAGTTCCATTGCTGTGCGTACACATCGGGCTTGTCCCAGTGAAACCCGTTGGCTACGGGAGCCGGGGCAACGCCTTGCGCAACGAACGGATCGAGGGGCCACGACAAAACCGGGATCGTGGCGCGAGACAGGAGCGCGTTGCCGGCCAGCGTGTTCTGCGCGAGGGCGTTGCCGGCTCCCGGCGCCTGCTGTTGATAGAAGAGCCCATATGCGGTGCGCACGGCGAGGCATGATGCAGCCTGCCAGGCTAGCGCCAGGCGCGGCGCGAAGTTGTTGCGATCCTGCCGGTACCACGGTGCCCCGGGTTCTCCCAGCGTCAGCGTACGCGTATCGAAGGAGCGCAGCCGATTTTGCGGGTCGTAGTTCGGCGTGGCGTAGTCGTAGCGCAGGCCGAGGTCGAGCGTGAGGCGCGGGCGAAGTTGCCAGGTGTCCTGCACGAACGTGCCGTAGTGCGTCTGGCGTATGCCGTTGCCGAAGGTGCCCGCGGTGAGCGTGGCTTGCGTCATCCGGTTGGCGATGAAGTCGGCGAGCGAAACGTAGGCGAGCGACACAAACGATGTGGTCCAGGAATTCACTCGCGTGCGCCACAGAGTCAGGCCCGCCTTGAGTGTGTGCCCGCCGCGCACGTGCGACACCGTGCCGCCGTATTGGAACACGGTGGAGTTGGAGAGATTGAACCGCCGCGACCCCGGCACTACGGTCAGTCCAGTGATGTTCACCTGCGGGTACGGCGTGTCGGACGATCCCTCGGTCATGGTGCGCTGCATCCCCGCGGTCAACTCCATCAGCGTTTGCGAGGAGATCGTGCGCTGGAAATTCAGCACCGCGTTGCGGCTCTTCGAAGGCACGTATTGAAAGTCGGTGGTTCCGAGCGCCGAAGGCAAAATCGAAAACAGCGGGCCGTCCACCAGCGAGTTGTTCATGTTCAGGCGGCCGAAGAAACGGTTGCGCTCAGAGAGCTGGTGATCCAGCCGCGCGCTGCCTGTGTTCTCGTCAATGCCCAGGCTTTGAAATCGCGAATAGGAGTCCACCAACGGGTTGGCCGTCGGCACCGTGCCCTGCGGATAGTTCTCCAGCAGAAACGCGAGGCCGGGTGAGGTGCGCAGCGTCTGTTCACGCATCGCCGCAGAAGGCACCGTGCCTGTCCCGCGCACGCCCTGCCGCTGCCGCGACAGTTCCGCGTTCGCGAAAAAGAATGTGCGGTTACGCAGAACCGGCCCGCCCAGGTTACCGCCGAAGTTGTTGTACGTGAACGGGTCCTTTTGCTGACTGGCGATATTGAAGAAGTTCCGCGCATCCACGCGCGAGTTGCGCAAGAACTCAAACAAGCCGCCGTGGAAATCATTCGATCCGCCTCGCGTGGCGATCGTGATCACCGTGCCCGCCGCGCGCCCGTACTCGGCGCGGTAGTTGGCCGTCTGCACGCGGAACTCGGCCATGGTGTCCAGCGAGCCCGTAAGCAGGCGCGCGCCGCGGCTAAAGCCGTCGGCCATCGTCGGCTGGTCGGCGCGCGAGGCATCCACGCCATCGATGGTGAAGTTGTTGTGCTGTGGGTGCAGGCCGTTGAATGAAAGATCGGACAGCGTCGAGGACCGGGCCACTGCACCAGGCGATAGCAGTGAGAATCGCGCATAGTCACGCCCGTTGATGGGCAATCCGGCCAAAAACTTTGCGCCCACCAGCACGCCCGCTGCTTGCTGGGGAGACACGGCAGGCGCTTCGGCGCGCACCTCAATGCGCTCGCTGGTACCGGCCACTTGCAGCCGTACATCCAGGCTCACCGTCGCCGCCACCGCGAGAGTGATGCCGTAAAGCTCCGTCTTGGCAAAGCCCGGTGCCGACACAATCAACTTGTAGGCGCCAATCGGCAGGTCCGGCACGGAGTAGCGGCCGAGTCGGTCGGCCCGCACCGTCCGGTGCAAGCCCGTCGCGCTGCCTTCCGCCACCACCTCCGCACCCGGCACCACGGCGTCCTTGGCATCCAGCACCACGCCGCCCAAACGGCCCTGGCTCTGCGCCAACGTCACGCTGGCCGTCAGGAAGACAAGCCAAGCTACTGCGCGCATCGAAACCCCGTGAAGTCGTTGGTCACATCGGCGGCCAGCTTCATGCGCGTGGAGACGCTCACCGAGGGCAGGGAATAGAAGCCGCCCCGGCCCACGCGGCGCTCGCCCTCCGCGCCGCCCTTGGGGTCGGTCACCGCGACGGCGGGATACAGGTCATGCCAGTCCGCGGTCCATTCCACGGCATTACCCAGCATGTCGAACAGCCCGAACGCGTTCGGCTTCTTGCTGCCCACCGGCCGCGCGCGGTTGGCGTTCTCGCGTAGCGTGGGCATGTACTCGGCTCGCCGTTCCAGCGCAATCTTGGCCGCGTCGATCACGCGGTTGCCGCTGTTGTTGGCAAACCACGCCACTTCATCCACGGGCCCGTGGGTCTTCCCCTCCGACCCGGCGCGCGCGGCGTACTCCCACTCGGCCTCGGTCGGCAACCGGCCACCCGCCCAGCGGCAATAGGTGCGGGCGTCGGCATGGGCCACGCGCACCATCGGCTGCGCGTCGTCGGTCCACGTCGGCGCCAGCGTTGGCAGCGCGCGCGTGGTGGCCGCGGCGAACTTCTTGTAAGCGCCCACGGTCACCTCGGTGGTGTTCAGCCAGAAGCCGCGCGAGAGCGTCACTTCATGCGCCGGCGATTCGTCCTTCTCGCATTCCGCGTCACCGCCGGAGCAGCCCATGCGGAAGCGCCCCGGCGGAATCCAGGCAAGCTTCAATCCGTCGGCCGCATTCGTGCGTACCTCGCCGGGCTTGCCTGCCGGCGCGGCCGACAGCGGCGGTTCCTCCTTGGCCGCAGCCGGCGCGGGCGCGCGGCGCGATAGTTCGGGGTTCGGGTCCTTCTCGCCGAGGTCGGCCACCTTCCACAGTGTGTTGCCGGTGCGCAGCAGCAATGCCCCATCGAGCGGCGTCGTGGCGTAGACGAGTGACTTCGCGTCAATGTAGTTCTCGCCCAGCTTCTCCATTGCGTCGCTATCGCGGAGGATTAACGTCGCGCCATCGCCGGTGAAGAAGTACACACGGTCGCCGGACCACAGCGCCGACGCCCACGTGGTGGACGGCAAACGCGTCGACCACAAGTCGCGCCCGGTCTCGAGGTCCACGGCGAATAGCGCGCCCACCGAATTCACCAAGTATGCCCGCTTGTCGGTGAGGAGCGGAGAACTGAAGGCATTCGTCGCGGCCTTGGCATTCCACAACGGTTGCTTCGGCGCATCCAGCTTGAAGGCCCACGTGCCGCCTTTCGCCAGCGACGGCACCACGGCAATCCCACGCGATACCGACATCGACGGAATCGCACTCTCGCGCGAGAACTGCCGCAAGTCTTCCCACAGCAGTTTGCCCGTCGAGGGCTCATATGCCGACACGCCGCCCTGCCGCTGCACCAACAGCACCGGCTTGCCGTTTGCCTCCGCCAGCACCGGCGTGTTCCAGCCGCCCTCGGACGGCAGGTCCACTTTCCAAAGCGTGGCGCCGTCTTTCTTCGCAATCGCCACCAGATACGACGGCCCCACGTGATTCACGAAGGCAAACAGCGTATCGGCCGACTGGCGCAGCGAACTGCCAAAGTCATGGCCGTTGTTGATGGCGCCGTACTCGGTGTTGAAGTTCTTTTTCCATTTCACCGCGCCATCAAGATCGAGCGCCAGCAGATCGCCGCTATCAAAGAGCGCGTACAGCATGTCGCCATCCAGCGCGGGCGTGGACGCGGCGCGGGCCACGCGTTCGCCCGCTTCCTGCGGCCGGGACGAGTTGAACGTCTTGCGCCAGATCTCCTTGCCCGTACGCACGTCGAGCGAAAGCACGAGTAGCTTGTCTTTCTTCGCTCCCTCCACGGCCGTGAGGAAGATGCGCTCACCGCGCACCACCGGCGTGGATTGTCCGAACCCGGGTGTGGTGGTTTTCCAGGCGACGTTGTGCCGGTCTGACCACGACAGGGGCAGTTTGCCCGCCGCGTGCGAGTCCCCTTTGCCGCGGAATCCGGTCCAATCGCGGCTCGGTTCGGCGGCACCCGAGGCGCCCACAGCCAAGCATGTCCAAAACACAACGCAGCTTGTTCGTTTCATTGGCAAACCTTAAAGCTACCAAATTTGGTCGAACCGGCCTAGCTGATTGGTACGGGCGGGCGAGTTGTGGTCAAAAGAGGACTGTTTCGCTTGGTGAAAGGGTTATTCATTCAGCCCATGGCTGCCGCCCACGACCGGTGTGACGAATTTGCCGCACGCCGCGGGGCGGGTGGAGCTCAAGACGAGGCTCTGGTGCAAACCGGCCGAGATGAGAGAACATGAGGTAATGCCCTCCTTCGTTCCGGTTGAAGAGCTGTTTGCTGGCCGCCATTTCGACGCGGAGATTGTGGTGTTGTGCGTCCGCTGGTATTTAAGCTTCAAGTTGAGCTACCGGGATTTGGTCAGCATGATGAGCGAACGTGGCATCAACCTTGCGCACACGACGATTCTGCGCTGGGTGCAGCACTACATGCCGGAGTTCGAGAAGCGCTGGAAGCGGTACGCCCGGCCGGTGGGTGACTCGTGGCGGATGGATGAGATCTACGTGAAGGTACGCGGTAAATGGATGTACCTTTACCGGGCGGTCGACAAAGCGGGCAAGACGGTGGACTTCTATTTGAGCCGGCGGCGGGATGTCAATGCGGCTAAGGCGTTTCGGCGCAAAGCGATAAAGGGGCAACGGGTGCTGGCCAAGGTGACGCTGGACGCGTATGCGGCGTCGCACCGAGCCGTGGCCGATCTCAAGGAGGATGGCGAGTTGCCGAAGCGAGTGCGAGTGCGCAGTAGCAAGCACCTGAACAACTTGATAGAGCAAGACCATCGGAGAATCAAACAGCGGTTACGGCCGATGTTGGGGCTCAAGAGCTTCCAGACGGCGAAAGCGGTGATCGGCGGGATCGAACTGGCGGAGAAGATCAAGAAGGGGCAATTCAAATTTGGCAAACTAGGCGGGGCAGGGGCGACGATGT
>VFZP01000418.1 GCA_016871115.1 Acidobacteriota bacterium | reverse complement strand
AGCCGCCAAGGAGGTCGTGTTTCGTGCAGACGCCGCCTTCGCCAAGCCGGAGATCTACGAGGCACTGGAGGAGCGCGGCCGGAGCGCTCTATCAAAAGCTGCACGGCGGCCTCACCAACGCGGACCTCGCGCCGTGGGTTTCACGCGACGCCGGGCGACACCGCCTGCTGCGCGCGCTCTCGCGCAACACCGCACTGCTCGATTGGCTCCGCTTCAAAGCCACGCTGGTGGAAGAGTTGCTCGCTGGTTTCCGGCGTGCCATGAACGAAGCGGGCGCGGCCAAGATGGGCCTGCTGCCCAACGCCTTCCCGCCACCCTGGACGCTCGCCTCCGGTATGGACTTTGCGCAGTGCGCGAAACACGTTTCGGGCTTCAGCGTGAAGCTCTACACCATGCACTGGCCCGTGATGCTGCGCTTCTACGGCGACGCGATTCTCCGCGCTCACCCCGCAAACTCGACGAAGCGCTGCTGATGCGCTCACTCCCCGCCTGGCTCGACATGTCCGACGCGCCCGCCTTCCCTGCCCTGCGCGATTGGCGTTACCCGGAGCCTGATGAACCGCATCCGGCGGGCGACGCCGCCATGGGGCGCAAGATCGTGGAAGCGCAGTTTTCGGCCGGCCCCTCGGTTCCGGTGTACACCCTAGCGCACGGCTATGGACCCCTTACCGATTTCGCCCGGCGCCTGCAAGTGGCTTGGCAGTCCTCGCGGCACGGCTTGTGGATCAATCGCTACGGGTACTTGAGTAATGAGAAGCTCGATGCTGTGGGACGCATCTACCACCGCGAAGCGTGAAGTTGTAAAGCCCCGCGACTTTTTGTCCGAACTGGGTTCATACAGTCATGAAACGGACAAGCATTCTACTCTGCCTCATGCTGGCGCTGGGCTTCACCACCGCCGTATCCGCCCGCGAGCCCAAGGCGCGTTCGAAGAACGGCGCCTGGAGCGGATCGAACGGGGGCTCCGGCACCTGGAAGAAAGACACGACGCGCGGTAACGGTGAGCACACCAGCGAAAGCACGGCTACGAACGCGCAAGGCGAAAAGGACACGCGCCGCACGCGCATGAAGAAGACGGGCGAAGGCACCGCGTCATATGAAGGCGAGTCGACGGGCTTTAAGGGCCGCAGCATCAACACCGAAGGCACGGTCTCGAAAACTGAGACGGGCCGAGTGAACGAGGGCACCTACACCACGGGCAACGGCGGCAGCGGCACCTACCGGCGCACAGTGGATAAGACGGAAGCGGGCCGCACCTACAACACGACGGCCACCAACGACAAGGGCAAGACCGTGCAGTCCACCACGGACGTGACGCGCGACGGCAACACCGTCACCGCCAGGCAAACGCAGACCAACCGGCAGGGCAAGTCGCGCACGCGCACCGGCACGGCCACGGTCAACAAGTAAGGCTACGCCGAGTACTTCTTCGCCAGAGCATTGAGCCGGTCCAGCAGCGGCGGCATCGACGTGCGCGGATCGGTTTTTTCTTCGTACTCCAGCGCCATGTAGCCGCGATAGCCCGACTCGGCGAGCATCTTGGTAAGCCGGTCCCAATCGGACGGCATCTCTTTGCCCGAGCCGTCGCCCCTGATGGCGGTCTTGAACTGCACGTTCACCGAGTACGGCAGGATCTGCGCGATCTGCTCGTACGCGTTTTTGTTGAAGTTGCCCGTATCGAGATTCACGGCCACCCACGGCGAGTTCACCTTCTTCACGATCTCCACGATGCGGCTAGCCTGCGCGGTGATGCCGCCGTGGTTTTCGAGGCCAAGAATGACACCGTGCGATCCGGCGTACTCGGCCGCCTTGCCCAGCACGTCCACCACCCAGCCGGCGGCCGTATCCTCGCTCTCCCCCTTCGGCACCACACCGCCGAACACCCGGATGTGCCCTGCGCCCAGGCGCGCCGCCACGTCCACCCACTTCTTCACGCCCTCAAGTTCGCTCGTGCGCTGCTCCGGCGTGGGCCGGCACATGTCGCTGCGCACCGAGATCGAATAGATCTCAACGCCGTTGCGGTAAGCCAGCGCGCGAAGCGGCAGCAGGAAACTGTCGGCCGTCGAGGGAAACCAGTAGACGGTGAGATCGAGCCCGTCGACGCGCGTATCCACGGCCCAACGCACCAAGTCGTCATAACTCATCTGCTTCTTGGCGAGCAACTCGCGGAACGAGTAGGCGCAAATGGCCGTGCGCAACCGGGGTTTTCCGGCGGCGGCAGCGCTGACGGCAGCGGCGGTGGCGGACAGAAACAAGCGGCGATCCATTGGAAGACTCCTTCTCAAGCCTGCTATTGTACAGGGCACAGGCCATGGCGCAGCATCTCGGAGCATACAACGAAATCCTGTATCCACCTTTCCTGACCGCCGCCGCTTCACCGGACCGGTTGGCGGCCGCCGCCCGGTTGCGGGGTATCGCTGCCGCGCCTCCGGATCGCTGCCGCATGCTGGAACTCGGCTGCGGCGACGGCACCAGCCTCATTGCGTTTGCCTACGCCATGCCTGGCAGCCATTTTGTGGGCGTGGATCTTGCCGCGCGCCCGATTGAGATCGGACAGGAGAAAATCCAGTCGCTTGGCCTGCGCAATTGCGAACTACGGCAAGGCGATGTGATGGAACTCGACGCCGCCTCGCTCGGTGAGTTTGACTACATCTTTGCGCACGGTCTTGTCTCCTGGGTGCCCGGCGTAGTGCGCGACCGGGTTCTGGGCTTATTGCGCGCCTGCCTGAAGCCCAACGGCATCGCCTACCTCAGCTACAACGCCTACCCGGGCGGCTTTCAGCGCGACATGCTTCGTGCGATGCTGCTGCGGCATACCGCGCCGATCTCAGACCAGCGGGAGAAAGTCCGCGCTTCGCACGAGCTGATGGACTTCATGGCCCAGGCGCCTTTTCCCAAGCCCTTCCACGCTTTTGTGGAGGAGCAGCGCCAACAACGCCGCTTTGCATCCTTGCTCTACGACGAGTTGGGAGACATCAACCGTCAGTATTTCGTATCTGACTTCACCGCACTCGCGCAAAGCCACGGGTTGGCTTTTGCCGGTCCCGTCGCCCCTGACCATTCACTCGCGGCCATGCCTTCGGCCCTCCAGGAACAATTGGACAAGTACAGCGCGGGCGACGCCACCGCCCGCGAACAGTATCTTGACTACCTCACCGGCTCCAGCTTTCGCCAGGACCTCTTTTGCCGTGCCGAAAAGCCGGTGGATCACACGCGCCGGTGGGAACCGATCACCGGTTTGTACACGTGCGGGCTATTTCGCGAGGTGGAGCGGCTCGAAACCGATCCTCCGCACCTTCGCCGGTTTGAGACTCCGTTAGCAATGAGGGTGCCAGTGCCCTATGCCGGCGTCGCACGCGCGTTCGAGTATCTGAATTCTGCCTATCCTCGGGCCGTACCCTTTGCGGAGCTTGCCGCCCAAGCCGAAGATGAACCCGCCGAGCGGTTGGCGCAAATCCTGCTCCAGTGCGCGGTAGCTGGGGCCGTGGATCTGCTGGCTCATCCGCATCGCCATGCGAGCAAGGCGAGTGAGCGGCCGCGGGTCAGCGCTCTGGCGCGTTCCCAGGCGGCGGAGGGGTTTCAGGCGAACCTCCTCTGCTTGTCCGTGCAGATTGACCGCCGCGTGGCCCGGCTCCTGCTGCCGCTCGCCGATGGCACGCGTTCGCAAGACCAACTGGCCGCCGAACTGACGCGAATCCTAAAGCAGCGTGAGGCGCCCGACGAAGATACCGCTAAATCGTGGCAGAAGGCACTAGCCGATCCGGGCGCGGAAGTTCAGCGGCAGTTGCATACCTGGTGCCGCCTCCACCTGCTTGAAAGCGATTAGCCCATGTCCGCTTACGACAACATTCCCTACCCCATCTATCTCTCTGACGAGATGTATCCGGATCACCTTGCCACCAAGGCCTGGATGCACGGCATCGAGGCTCCGCCGCCCAACGCCAGCCGTGTGCTGGAACTCGGATGCGGCGCGGGCTGGAGTCTGATGGCGTTCGGCTACGCACTCCCGCAAAGCCAGTTCTACGGCATCGATCTGTGCGAGCCGGACATACGCCGCGGCCAGGAATGGGTGGAGCGGCTGGGACTCACCAACGTGCACCTCCGCGCCAGCGACGTGATGGAGGTTGGCGAAGCCGACGGCCAATTCGACTATGTCGTCGCGCACGGCCTGTTTTCCTGGGTGCCGGATTTCGTCCGCGATGGGATTCTCGCGATCTGCCGCGACCGCCTCGCGCCCAACGGCATAGGATACCTGAGCTTTAACGCGCTGCCGGGCGGCCACATCCGTCTGATGCTCCGCGAAATGCTGCTGGTCCACACCCGGGCGCAAACCAGCGACCAAGGCCGGATCGAACAGGCTTATCGACTTCTCCAACTATTGACTGAGCCGCCGATGCCCGAGTCCGTCTATCACACGGCCCTACAAAAAGCGGCGGAGCGATTCGCGCGCCAGCCGCGGGAGCAAATCCTGTTCGACGAGATGAGCCCGGAGAACCACCACTACTACTTCCACGAGTTTGCCTCGCTGCTAGCCCAGTATGGTTTGGACTATGTGGACGACGCCGGATTCGCCGACCCGATTGCTGGCCTGCCGCCGAAGGTCCAAGCGTTGTTTGCGCGGATGCCAGACCGCATCGCGCGTGAGCAATACATTGACTTTTTCCACGGCCGCGGTTTTCGCAGCGCCGTGATCTGCCGCCAGGGCAGCCGCCGGGGCTGGAAGGCGGCCGCTCCCATGGCTGCGGGGCTGCACTTTGCCGGCCCAACCAAGTACGGCGGTCCTGGCGGCGAGCCGGGTGAACAAACGTGGAGAGCGTTGGGAACAGGCGAAATTTCGCTGCCCGATGCCACCTCCCAACGTGTGTTTGCGCGCTTGGCTGAAGTGTGGCCGCATTGCCTCGCCGGCGAAGACCTGATGGCGTTGGGTGGCGGCGGGGAGGAGGCCGAACGGCTGGCGATTACCCTCTACAGCGCCGTCAATGCCGGTATCATCCGCGCGTACCGGCACGCCCCGGCCTGCATCCGCACGCCCGGTGAGCGTCCCCGGGCCAGTGCGTTGGCGCGTGCCCAGGCCGATCAGGGTTTTGTCTCGACGCTCGCCTGCGATGCACTGACGCTATCCGGCACTGGTAAGGAAGTGCTGCGCCAGTTGCTGCCGCTCGTGGATGGTACGCGTACGCGCGCCCAACTCGCGGAGGCGGCAGGACACAGCGAAGCAAAAATCGAGGAAATGCTGACGCAACTTGTCAGAATGGAAGTGATGGAAGCCTAGCAGCCCGTGGCGAATGTCAGTTTGTAGCTTGAGGACGTATGCGAGGCAGGCACACGCGGACATGATGTAGGGGCTTACAGGACCTGCCCGGGGTTACCTCACGAGGCGCACTTACTTGGTGCATCTGCATCATCGCCC
>VFZP01000417.1 GCA_016871115.1 Acidobacteriota bacterium | reverse complement strand
TCGATCCTGCGACGGATCTTCCAGGATTTCGGGCGCTTCCCGTTCGACCAGACCGCCTCTCGAACTCGTCTGGCCGATTCCATCTGCCGGACTTAGGATTATATGCCCAGCGACTCCACGCGCACCCCAGGAAAATCACGAGGTGCGCGCCAGATATCGCCGCACGATTTCGAGGCCGTCCGGCGTGAATTGCTCGCCGGCTTCGGCGCGCCGCAGCACATCGGCGGGCGTCATCGCCTCCACGAACTGCACCTCTTCCACCTGCGGCGTCACCGCGCCGTCCCACACGCAGGTGAATGCGCGGCCCCACACGGCGGAGCGCTCGTCTTCAAACCACATGTCGAAAAGCGGCGTCAGCGCCACGCCGTGGATGCCCATCTCCTCAGCCACTTCCCGTTCGGCATTCTCTTCGTACGTCTCACTGAACTGCATCACGCCGCCGGCGGCTGGGTCCCAATAGCCGGGGTAGATATCCTTGGTCTCCGTACGCTTTTGCACCAGCAACTGGCCCGCGGAATTGAACACCAGGATGTAGCTACAACGGTGGGGGAGCCGCTCGGCGCGCATCTGGCGGCGTGTGGCGGAGCCGGTGACATTGTTGTCGCGGTCCACGATGGTGACGAGCTCTCCGGCAGCGGCGCTACTCATGCTTCTTCAGTATGAACTCCACCAGCAGCGGCATCTGGGCGCCGCGCTTGAGAACCTTGGCGGGGACGGGCGCGTCGGCGACGTCGCACGGGCGCCATTTGCGGCAGGACTCCACGTGTAGGCCCGCCCGCGCAAAGGCGTTCAGAAACGTGCTGAACGAGTGCGGATAGGCGGGCATGCGGATCTCCGTGCCGTCCGGCTCCACAAAGTGCGCCGCCGCGCCGCGCTGCGACAGGAACGGATGAATCTCGAAGATGGCGACGCGGCCGCCGGGCGCGAGAATTCGCGCGGCGCTGGCGAGCGGCACGTCGAGTTGCTCAGCGTGTTCGAGCGTCAGGCAGAACAGCACTACGTCCGCAGGCGTCACGGGGTGCGTGAGCGGCTGCGTCATGTCGTGGCGGAACGTGCGGTGGCTGCCCGCATGGTGAAGCATGCCTCCCGAAAAGTCGCAGCCCTCCGCCTCGTGCGCACCCAATGCCGTGAGCGCGGCCAAGTTGCGCCCGGTGCCGCAGCCGAATTCAAACACCCCCGCGCCGTGCGCCACGGCCGCGAGGCTGGCAGGAACCGCGTGCGTGGCCATGAACACCATCGGGTTGTCGTAGCCGTCATAGGAAGCAGCCCACCGGTCATAGGCGTCGGGGACGGAGAGGAAGTGAGACATGGCTGAAAAGTCAAAAGGGCGGAGGCCGTAGCCTCCGCCCTCGATTCTATTGGCTGAGCACGCGGCTTAGAAGTCGTAGCGCAGCGACACCTGCATCACCCGCGAAGGCTGCAGCGTACCGGTGTACTTACCAAAGTTGCTCAACTGGCTCAGGCCGATATTGGCGTTGAGCGGATCGAAGCGGACGGTGTTGGTAAGGTTGAAGACCTCCCAGCGGAACTGCAACGTGTGATTTTCAAGCGGCATTTTAAAGTTCTTCGCCAGCGACATGTCGATGTTGAAGATGCCGTCGCCCCGTACGTGATTCCGGTCACCGATGCCGCCGGGCAGCGTAAAGCCAAACGACTGCTGCGCGACCCGCGGATCCTGAAAGATGTTCGGACCGGAGTTGCGAGCTTCGTTGGCGGCATTGGCAATCTGCACAGGCGATTGGGCGTTCTTGTTGGTGCCGTCGTTCACCACGCCCACAGTGGTGGCCCAACCGGACCAGTTGTAGTTGGTGGGCCAAGTGCGATTGTGGCCCACCGAGGCCGGCAGACCCGTGGTCCACCGCGCCAGACCAGAGACTTGCCAGCCGCCCAGGATGTGGTTGGCCACCGAACCGAGGTTACTCAAGTAGCGCGCGCCCTGGCCCAGGGGCAGGTTGTACACGTAGTTGAGGTTGACGTTGTGCCGCTGGTCGAAATCCGACGAGCCCCGCATCAGGCGGCGTTGGTATGGATTGATGATGATGCCGCGGCCGGCGTCGGCGTTGTTTTCGGTGGTGGAACCGAGATCGATGGAGTGGGACCAGGTCCAGTTGAAATCGATCTGGTCAGCATTCTTGAACTGCTTACGCATGCCCACCTGCATCGAGTTGTAGCTGGAGAAGCCCACGCTGCGGATAGCGCGCAGGAAGGAGTATTGCGGGCTGTAGAAAGCAAACCGCCCGAGCCGCGAGAAGTTGGGGTCGCCAAAGCGGTCGATGTTCTCTAACACGCCTGTGGCATCCGGATGGAAGTCCACGAACTGAGCGGCCACTTGCTGTGTGGCAGTGAGGCCATTGCCGGCCAGCGGCGCAAATAGATTTTCGAAGTAGGGGATGGGCCGGATATTCCGGAGGTTGGCCGGATTGAACGAAAGCTGGTTGCGGCTGTCGAGGCCCATCGCGGCGAGCAATTGGCGTGAGGCCTCAAACCAGGTGGCGCCCGATTGCGGATCGCGGATGTTGAGCGGCGTGGCCATGTCCTCTGACGTCATCGTGCGACGGCCCGCACTGGCCACATAGGCGATGTTCATGTTCCAGCCATCTTTGATCTCCCGCTGGAGCGACACGTTATAACGCATCACGTACGGCGCGGGCAGCTTGTCATCCAGGCTGTTGGTGATGGCGAAGTTGTTGGGCTGCGTCACCGGAAAGCTGGCCGGCGGCGGTGCCGATACCAGCGCCTGGGGGATATTGAAGGCGCCGGTGAAACGCGGCGCTTCGGCCAAAGTCAAACGGCCCGACGAGTTGTTGATACTGGTGGTCAGACCCAGGGCCGATGCATCGTAGCCGCGCAGCAGGCCGGGCCCAAATGAGTCGTAGTAAAGACCCCAGCCAAGCCGAAGCACACCTTTATTCGGGCCGCCGAAGAAGATCTTGGCCAGAGCGGTATCGGACTGCGGCGAGATGGCCAAGGCCAGGCGGGGGGACCACATCTTCATGTTGTCGTAGAGCGGCCGGCCCGCGCTCGAACTCGCCAGATTGTAGGCGATCGGCGGTAACCCAGATTGACCGGCCAATCCGGCGTTGGCGTTGGCCACGCGGCGGTCAAACCACTCGCTCAACGGAATGTTGGGGCTGGTCTGCGCGCCCTGCGCCTCGTAGACCGCGGGCCAGTAGTGATACCGCACGCCCGCTGTGAAAGTGATGCCACGGCCGATGCGCCAGGAGTCCTGCGCGAAGATCTCCGACTCCTGCCCGCGAAACTTGCGCGGCGCGCCCACGCCAGGGGCGAGAGCCGTCACCTGGCCGTTGGCGCCCGGCAGGTAGTTGTAATTCGAGGTCACCTGCGTGACGAGCCCGAAGATGGTGGCCACCGCGTCGTTGAATTGCGTGCGGCTGCCGGGGGCGATCCGCACGTTGGCCGGATCGGCATCCGTACCCACCCACGGCGCGCTCAGAATCGCGCCCGAGCCGGTCATCCACGATGAGTTGCTGGAGGCCGCAAAGTAGCTGTTGCCGTAGTTCAGCCGGTTAATCGTGTACTGGCGGTAGCTGCCGCCAAACTGAAAGGTGTGCGCGCCCTTGGTCCACGTGAAGTCATGGGTCAGGTTATGCGTCGGCGTTATTAGCCGCGACGAGCGGGTCAGGCCGAAGCGGTCGTCGTAGAAGCGGCCGAACCGCACCAGCGCATACTGGCCGATACCAGCGCTTTCAAACGACTGGCGGGTGATACCGTACCGCGTGCTGGAAACCAGCGAATTGCTCCACACCGAGTTCAGACCGAAGGCCAGACCCTTGCTATTGGTCAGACCCTGGAAGTTGGGAGCAGCGCCGGGGAACTGCGGAACGCCGTTTTCCACGTCGTCCTGCAACTGGCCGCGCACAAAGGCATTGTGTTTCGAGTTCACCACCCAATCCAGTTTGGCGATGTAGGTGTCGAACTTATCCTTCTTCGGCGCGTTGAAACGGAAGCCGGCGCTGTTCAAACCATCGCCCGCCGTAAAGTCATTGGCCGCCGGATAGGAGCGCAGAAACTCCAGTGCCGCCTGATTGGCGCCCGGGGCGTAGCCAAGGCGCGAGGCGAGTTCGCCGGCCGGCACCTGCACCACACTGCCCGCGCGCGAAACATACGAAGCGATGCCGTTGCGGATACTGTCCGTGGGGACCGTGCGCAGCAAATTGTCTTCACGCACATCGCGGCGGCCTTCGTAGTTACCGAACAGGAACAACTTATTCTTCTTGACCGGTCCGCCGAGGCTGGCGCCGAAGATGTTGCGGTTCAACTTCGGGGTATTCAGGCCAGTGATGTTATTGAAAAAGGTATTCGCGTTGAGGGCCCTGTTGCGCAGGTAATGATAAGCCGAGCCATGCAGCGTGTTGGTGCCGCTCTTGGTGACCATGCTCATCTGGGCGCCGGAGCCGCGCGAGGCGTCGGCCTGGGCGTTGGTGGTGGTAACGCGGAATTCCTGCACCGAATCGAGCGTAACGCGCAAGACGCCGCTGAAGGCCGCGCGCGACTGCTGGTTGTTGTTGTCCACGCCGTCCAGCGTGAGGTTGCTTTGATCGCTCCGGCCGCCGTTCACCACGCCGCCACGGTCAATGGCTGCGCTGACGCCGCCGTTCACACTATCGGTATCGCCCACCCAGGATACGCCGGCTTGCAGCGAAAGGATCTTGGCGACGTTGCGGCCTTCAAACGGCAGTTGCATAATCGGCTTGGTGCCGAAGGAATTGCCGAGCGAAGCGTCGACGGTGTTGAGCTGCACGCCCGAGGCGGTGACTTCCACCGTTTGCGCCACGGCGCCCACTTTCTCAAACGCGATGTTCACCGTGGCCGGCGTATTCACCAGTAGCCGCAGATTCTGCACCGAGACGTCGGAAAAGCCGTCTTTCTTGCCGGTCAACTTGTAGAGGCCCGGATTGAGTGCCTGGAACTGGTAGCGGCCGATGCCGTCTGACTCCGTTTCGCGGGTGATGCCCGTGTTGACCTCGGTCGTGGTGATCTTGGCCGCCGGAATGGCCGCGCCGGTAGGATCGGTGACCAGACCGTTGAGCGAGGTGAGCGATTGACCCCACATCGTGGAGGCCGCGAGCAATAGAGATGCTCCGAGAGCGGATATTTTGTTATTCATATGCCCTTTCCCGCCAGGCAGCGGTGGCCGCCTGGATCTTGTTTCAGTTTCTCAACGAGCACTAGTAGGCGCCCGCACGGACGGGCGTGCCCCGGCCAAAGGCAAATGAACAGTGAGACTAACGCCTTGTACGCTGGGACGACCCTTTCCCAAAAAACCAACTCAAGCGACGAGGCCCGAGACACGAAAGGCTGCCTTCGCTGAAAACAGCTTTATAATCAAGTCAACTAAAAATTAACGCCAATGGCAAGGGGGTGGGGGGGGGGAATCCAAGGTTGAGGGGACGA
>VFZP01000416.1 GCA_016871115.1 Acidobacteriota bacterium | reverse complement strand
TCTTCGCAAGGAGCCGGTCAAGGACATCTTTGTCTATCCGCTGGTCGGCGACGTTCAGCAGTTGCTACGCCGCTCAACCCGGTAAACAAATACGGTCAGATTTCATCTGGGAGTAGCATTGTGACAGAATCGCAGTATGCCGCCTTTGTAGCGATTGATTGGGCGGACCAAGAGCACACTTGGGCGATCCAGGCCTCTCTGGATGGGAAAAGGGAAACGGGGACGCTGGCACACACGCCGGAAGCCATTGAGTCGTGGGCCATGGACTTGGAGAGACGGTTCGGCGGCCAGCCAGTCGCCGTGGCGCTGGAACAATCTGAACAGTCTAAAGGGCCACTGGTCTTCGCTCTCACCAAATTTCAGCATCTGGTCATTTATCCGGTTCACAGCGGTACGCTGGCGAACTATCGCAAGAGCTTTCATCCGTCGGGCGCCAAGCACGATCCGGTCGACACCCAACTGATACTGGAGATCTTGATCCGCCATCGCGACAAGTTGAGGCCGGTACAGCCGGAGACCGAGCAAGCCCGTACCCTGCAGTTTCTAGTGGAGGAGCGTTGGAAGTTAGTTGATGAGGAGACCGCTTGCACCAACAGGTTGACAGCTCACCTGAAAATGTATTTTCCACAGGCCTTGAACTGGGTGGGACAGCTGGGCTCTTCCTTGGCCGTGGCCTTTCTGCGGCGTTGGCCCACCCTAGCCGAATTGCAGCGAGCCCGTCCGCACACGATTCGAACGTTCTACGACGCCCAGAACAGTCGGATAGGGGAAGAAGTGCTCGGACAACGCATCGAGGCGATGATCAAGGCAATTCCCGCCACCCAGGATACAGCCGTTGTGGGGTCTTACCGCATGGCGGTGCTGGCTTGGGTGGGAGTCCTCGAAAACCTGCTGAAGGCGATCCAGGCCTACGAAGACCGCATCGACGAATTGGCCACCGCCCACCCGATTACTCATTGATGAAGTCCTTTCCTGGAGTGGGTAAGGCGCTAGCACCGCGCCTGATTGCCGCGCTCGGCAGTCGCCGCGAGCGCTACGACGCGGCCTACGACATCCAGTGCCTTAGTGGTATTGCTCCCGTCGTGATCCGCAGTGGCAAGAAGTGTGTGGTCCAATACCGCAGAGCCTGCCCCCTCTTTTTGCGCCAGACCTTTCACGAATGGGCACAACACTCGATGGCTCGCTGTGCCTGGGCGCGTGAACATTACGATCAGCAGCGCAAGGCCGGCAAGGGGCACCACACAGCCGTTTGCTCGCCGGTCTTCAAATAGATGCTTATCCTCTTCCGCTGCTGGAAGAACCAGGTGCCTTATCACGAAGCCACGTACCTCCAATCCGCCGCGGCCAAACGCCAGCCGACCCTGCCGGCCTCGGTGGAAATCAAGTGGAAAAAACAGTCCGGCATGGTGAAATTCACGGGACTAAGCTCTTGACAGGAAAGCTCAGACACCTAATTCCACTTTGGCTAAAAAATACTTCTGCTTCTTTGAAACATCTGCGGTGGCTTGGTTAGTCGGCCCCTCGGCGCGGCCGGCCTGCAACCGGTTCGGTAACCTCAGGAGCGAGATCTCCTAAAACCCGCGAGAGATCTCAAACGCGTAAGAAATTCTTGCTCCCTGCCAAGCTCCTCTCGCGAGACCCTATCACCGCCTGCCCGAACTCCGTCGCGCAGGGCTTTGACGTGCGCTACGCCGACCCGCTACCCTAAAGCGACGCCGTTCGACCGGCGATCTTTCGCTGAACACTTCTTATGACCGTCGACGCTACGGCCATTTATCGATCCAACGAAATCCTCATCACCGGGGCGAACGGCTTTGTCGGCAAGGTCACGCTCGGGTTGCTGCTGGAACGCTTCTCTGACTTCAAGCGCCTACATATATTGATGCGCGCCAAGCGTGGCTACTCGCCGCGCGAACGCTTCGAACGTGACGTCCTCACGTCGCCCTCGCTCAAGCCCATGGTGGAGAAGCTCGATCCGGCCGTGATTCGCGACCGCGTGACGATGCACACCGGAGATCTCGCCGAGCCACTGTGCGGGTTCCAGCCCGAGACCATCGCGGAGTTGCGCGGCCGTGTGCCGCTGATCATCAACGTGGCTGGCCTCGTAGAGTTCACGCCGCCCGTGGACGAGTCGTTCAAATCGAACGTAGACGGCGCCGAGAACGTGATTGCGCTGGCCAAGGCGCTGGGCGCGAAGCTCGTACACGTCTCCACCTGTTTTGTGTGCGGCAAGAGCGACGGGCTGGTGGAGGAAGACGAACCGATCCCGGGCTTCTATCCCAACCGCAAGGGCCCGGCCGACGATTCATTCCGCGCGCGCGACGAAGTGGCCTTCATGCGCGCCCGCATTGCCGAAGTGTACGAAGCCGCCAAGGCTGCGGCTGCTCGCGGACGCGACGTGAACAAGGAAACGCGGCAGAAGCTGGCGGATCTCGGTGTGCAGCGCGCGGCGCAGTGGGGCTGGGTCAACACCTACACATATTCGAAATCGATCGGCGAGCAACTCATCGCCGCTGAGCCGGACCTCGACTATACGATCGTGCGTCCGGCCATCGTGGAAGCGGCGCTGGAGTTTCCCTTCCCTGGTTGGGTGGAAGGCGGCCGCACCGCCGCGCCGCTGATCATGATGGCGATGAGCGGATTGCGCCACTGGCCGCTGCGCGCCGACGCGCCGATGGAAGTAGTGCCCGTCGACCAGGTAGCCACGGCGATTCTCACTGCCGGTGCGTTGTTGCTGGAAGGCAAAGCGCATTCCGTGTACCACCTGGGCACGGCGGACCGGAACCCGGTGCCGCTCGGCCGCATCGTGGACTGGATGTTCGACGACTACTGCAAGCTGAAGAAGCGTCCGCGCGCGTTGATGCCGGGCGTGCGGCTGCTGACGCCGGAGAAGGCGCGGCGGCGTGGGCAAAAGCTGCTGGACCGCTTGCACATGGCGCAATCGGCGGCGGCGGGGCTGCGCAACTTCACCCAGCGCACGGGGCTCCCGGGCAAGGCCGCGTTTGGGCGCGCAGCGTCGATGCTGCGCATGTTGGGCCTGCAGGTGACCATTCGCGAACAGGCGCTTGAGCTGTACCGCCCGTTCATTCACGACAACCGCTTCATCTTCGAAAGCGAAAATATCCGCCAGGCTAACGCGCTGCTGCGCACCGAAGATCGCGCCAAGCTCCCCTGGACGCCGGAGAAGATCGACTGGCAGCGCTACTGGTCTGAGAACGAAGTGAAGGGCATTCAGAAGTGGGTGGAAGCCGAGACCACGAAGGGTTGGTCCTTCAAGATATAGGATGGCCGCGATGCCGGAGACAGTCGAAAACCAAAACCTCGCGCCTGCTACCGCAGCACGTCCGCTCGACCTGCAGATCGTCGAGATCGTGCGCGAGTTGTTGGTGGAGCAGGGCAAAGACCGCGCGGCGAAGACCATCACCGTCAAGTCGAGTTTTCAGAACGATCTCGGCTTGTCGAGTCTCGATCTGGTGGAACTGGTGGTGCGTTGCGAGACGCGCCTGGAGATTCAAGTTCCCGAAGAGATCGCCGAACAGGCCGATACCGCAACGGCGTGGGCCAAGGCGATTCAAGAGGGCAGCGAGCAGAGCGCGGCCAAATCGGTGTACCGGATTTCGCCGGCGTCCACTGGGCCCTTGGCGCTGCCGGTCAACGCGCAGACAATCACCGAGGTGCTGGAGTGGCACGCGCGCCTCGCGCACGGCCGTGTGCATGTGCACTTGATTCGCGAAGGCGACGGACGCGGCATTACTTGCGATCAACTGTTGACGTCGGCCTCGCAAGTGGCGCGCGGGCTGATCTCGCTGGGCCTCGTGCGCAATGACCCGGTGGCGATTCTGCTGCCTACCGGCGCTGATTTCTTCGATGCGTTCTTCGGCGTGATGCTGGCCGGCGGCATCGCGGTGCCGCTATACCCACCCGCCGATCGATCGCGCATCGCCGAGTACGTCGACAAGCAGATCCACATCCTGCAGAACGCAGGCATCCGATTTTTGATCTCGTTCCCCGAGGCGCGCTCGATCGCGCGGCTCCTGCGCATCAATCTGCCCAGCCTGATCGACATCACCACGGTGGAAGAACTCCACGTGCAAGGTTCGCGCACATCGGCGCGGTTCCCGGAGCCGTCGCAGGTGGCGCTGGTGCAATACACGTCCGGCACGACGGGCAGTCCGCGCGGTGTGACTCTCACGCATGCGGCGCTGCTGGCGAACATACGCGCGATTGGCGAAGCGCTCGCCGTGCGCCCGGGTGACGCGGTTGTCAGTTGGCTGCCGCTGGCCAGCGATTTGGGGTTGGTGGGCTGCTGGTTGTTCAGCCTGTATCACGCCACACCACTGACGCTGCTGCCGCCGCAGGAGTTTATGGAGCGGCCCGAGAGCTGGCTGTGGGCGATTCACGATTCGCGCGCCACGCTATCGGCCGCGCCCAACTTCGCCTACGAACTGGCGGCGCGCAAGGTGCCGGTGTGGACGCTCGAAGGCCTCGATCTTTCCTGCTGGCGCGCGGCGATCAACGCCGGCGAAGCGGTGGTGGCGGAGACGGTGGACGAGTTCACGCGGCGCTTTGGCCCTTACGGATTCCGCCGCGAAGCGATGACGCCGGGCTATGGGCTTTCAGAGAGCTCCGTGGGGTTATGCCTGTCGCCAGTGGGCCGCGGTCCGCTGGAGCACGACGGTGTGTTCTCCGTGGGCCGCTCGCTGCCGGGTCATGATGTGCGCGTAATTGACGAGTTCGGCCGCGTGGCGCGGGATGGCGAGACGGGTAAGCTCCAGTTCCGTGGCCCGTCGCAATTCCGCGGCTATTGGAACAATGCGGAAGCCACCGCGGCGATCACCAACAAAGACGGCTGGATCGACACAGGCGACGTGGCGTTTCAAGCCGCGGGCGAGTTCTACTTCGTCGGCCGGCAGAAGGATGTGATCGTACGCAACGGCCGTCAGTTGCCGGTGGAGCCGATCGAAGCGGCGGTCGAGCAACTCCACGGCGTGAGAATGCACGGCGTCGCGGTGGTGAGCACCGTGGAGCGTACGGCGGGCACCGAGAAGCTGATTGTGCTGGCCGAGTGCACGGCAGACCAAAGCGAGCAGGGCCGCGTGGTGCGCGCGATTGCGCAGACGGTGGAAGACGTCACGGGTGAAAAGGCAGATTCGATCCGGCTGATCAAGCCGGGCACCTTGCCGCGCACCTCGAATCTGAAGATCCGCCGCGCCGAAGCGAGGCGCCTGGCAGCCGAAGGCACGTTGGGCGCGGAGCCCGCCGCGCCGTCGGTGCAGATGGCGGGCCTGTGGATCTCGAATACGGCGAATCTGGTGCGGTGCGGCACGTCGAAGTTTTTCCGCGGCGTAGAAGCATCGTTGCGCGAAGCGCTGGCTCGCGGCGCGGCGCGCGTGATGACACTGGGCGGCGCGCCCGGCGCCGTGCAGCCCGCCGTAC
>VFZP01000415.1 GCA_016871115.1 Acidobacteriota bacterium | reverse complement strand
TCGACCAATACCACTTTGGAATGCTCAACCGGTTTAATCATTCCGACCTCGCCTCGTTGATCGCGCCGCGGGCGTTCATGGTGGAGATGGGCTCCACCGACGGCGTGATTGTGGAGCCACGGGCGCTTGCGGACGCTGAAATTGAGCGGGCGCTCTCCGTTTGGCGAAACTTGGGGCTGGCCGGCAAGGGCGTGTGCGCGCGCTTTGAAGGGCCCCACCGGATCGACGGCGCGGATGCGTTTCCATTTCTGGATCGGTGGCTCGAGTGGAAGCAGTGATGCCTTGGGAGTATTGAGCAGGATAGAGTGGCCACCGCTGCGAACCAGCGGCGAAATGTATGATGAGGGGCGATGCAGATTCGCCTCATTGTTGCCGCAATCATCCTGGCGCCGGCGCGGTTCTCCCTGGCCCAGAGCGTTGATTTCGTACGAGAGGTGCAGTCGATTCTTCGCGGCAAGTGCATCGGATGTCATGGCGCCGACCGGCCCCAGAGCGGGTTGCGCTTGGACCGCCGGGAAGATGCGCTGAAGGGCGGCTATTCGGGCACGGTCATCAAGCCCGGCGATAGCGCATCGAGTAGGTTGTTCCGGCTCGTGGCCGGGAAGGAAGCGATTGCAATGCCGCCGGGCAAGGCCCGCTTGCCGGCTGTTGAAGTAGAGACGCTGCGGCGTTGGATCGATGGCGGTGCGGCGTGGCCGGACTCCGTGGCCGAGAGCGGCGAGCAGCCGCCTGCCGCATATTCACACTGGTCGTTGCGGCCGATCCGCAAGCCGCCCGTGCCTGGTGTGACGCCGCAGCCGCGGAACCCGATCGATGCGTTTGTGGAGAGCAAACTTGCGGCGAACGGGTGGCGGATGTCGCCAGAGGCTGCGCGGCACACGTTGCTTCGGCGTGTGTATCTCGATCTCACGGGTCTGCTGCCTTCGCCGGCCGAACTTGCCAGGACGGAGAGCTACGAGCAGACCGTAGACCGTTTGCTCAAGTCGCCGCACTTCGGCGAGAAGTGGGCGCGCATGTGGCTCGATCTTGCCCGCTACGCGGACAGCGACGGCTATGAGCAGGACCAGGTTCGGCGTCATGCCTGGCGGTATCGCGACTGGGTGATCGGCGCGTTCAATCGCAATGTGCCGTTTGACAGGTTCACGGTCGAGCAGATTGCCGGCGATATGCTGCCGGGCGCGTCCAGCGAGCAGCTTGCCGCGACGGGGTTTCATCGCCAAACACTCACCTCGCGCGAGGGTGGTATCGATGTCGAGCAGCTTCGCACCGAACAGGTGACGGACCGCGCCATCACCACTGCCAGTGTCTGGATGGGCCTGACGTTTGAGTGCGCCCGTTGCCATGACCATAAGTACGACCCGATCTCGCAGCTTGATTTCTACCGGCTCTACGCCTTCTTTAACTCAACCGAGGAGGTGAATGCCGCCGGCCCGTTGGCCGGGGAAATGGAGCGGATCGAGCGGTCAAAGCCCGAGTACGAGCGGCAGTACGGTGAGATTCTTGCGGGAGGCCGGGTGGCCGATTTGCAGCCCAAGTGGGAGGCCGAAGTGCTGAAAGCGATGGCCGACCCCGCGGCGAGGCTTGAGTGGACCCAGGTGCTGGATTACCTGGCTGTTTACCAGGATCACGGCCACGCGATCCTGAAGACCGCGCCGGCGCAGCGAACCGCAAGGCAGGCTCACGATCTGACGCGCGTGTTTCTGAAAGACCCCGGTCCGCTGGCTTCGTGGCCAGAGGCGAAGGGCGTGAAGTTCGGAGACAACTTCAAAAAGCTCGAAGACCTGAATGCGCGCTACCCGGGCCCGAGCGAGATTCCGGCGATGCGGGAGAGCGCTACGCGCAGGGAGACTCGCCTGTTCTTGCGTGGCGATTTCCGCAGCCCCGGCATCGCCGTCCTGCCCGGCACTCCCCGAGCGTTGCCTCCACTTGTTCCATCCGGCCTGCCCGCGGACCGCCTTGCACTCGCCCGCTGGCTGATGTCGGCGGAACATCCCCTGACAGCGCGCGTAGCCGTCAACCGGTTCTGGCAGGAATTATTTGGCCGCGGGCTGGTTGCTACGCCGGAAGACTTCGGCGAGCGCGGCGATCCACCATCGCACCCGGAACTGCTGGATTGGCTCGCGGCGAGCTTTCGCGAATCCGGCTGGGACATGAAGGGCCTCATCCGCCGGATTGTTACGTCCCGTGCGTATCGGCAGGCTTCGCGCCCGCGCACCGGCATTGACGATCCTGACAACCGGATGCTGGCCCGGCAACAGCGATTCCGGCTGCCCGCCGAACTCGTTCGCGACGCGGCACTCCAGGCGAGCGGGCTCCTGCAGACAGCGGTGGGAGGTCCCAGCGTCAGGCCCCCGATGCCCCTCGGTACGCTCAAAGTGGCATATCGCATGAAGTGGGAAGAGAGCCCGGCGGCGGATCGGTACCGTCGCGGTCTCTACACTTTCTTCCAGCGCTCTGTGCCCCACCCGATGCTGGTGAATTTCGACGCCCCAGCTGCGATGACAACCTGCAGCCGCCGGACTCGCTCCGTTACCCCGTTGCAGGCGTTGAACCTTCTGAATGCGCCCGAGTTTGCCGAAGCTGCCGGCGCGCTCGCGGCACGCATCGAACGCGACCGTCCGGGCGGCTTTGGGGAGCAAGTGCGCTATGCCTTTGAGCTTTGCTTCGCTCGCCCGCCTTCTCCGCCGGAGGCCGCACTTGTCGAGCGCTACTACCGGTCCCGGGGGAACTGGACCGGCGCGGCGGCCGCGCTGCTGAACCTCGATGAGTTCATCGTGCGGGATTGAAGGCGAGCGATGATGAACCGGCGAAGTTTTCTGAATCGATGGGCGCACGGGCTGCCAGGAATCGCGCTTTGGCACATGCTCGCACGGGATGGAAGGGCGGCTACGCGAAGCCCTCATCACACGCCGCGCGCGAAGAACGTGATCTTCCTCTTTATGGAGGGCGGCCCGAGCCAGGTGGATCTGTTCGATCCCAAACCTGAATTGACGAGGCTCGACGGACAACCGCTGCCACCTTCGCTTCGAGAAGGGTTACGCTTTGCGTTTATCAAGCCGACCGCGAAAGTCTGGGCCAGCCGGCGGCCGTTCCAGCGGCATGGGCAGTCGGGCATCGAGGTGTCGGACTGGCTGCCCCAGCTTGCGCGGCGCGCCGACGAGTTGTGCGTGGTGCGCGGGATGTTCAGCGAACAATTCAATCACCATCCCGGCCAGTTGCTATTGCACTGCGGCAGTCCGCTCGTGGGAAGGCCTTCGATGGGGTCGTGGCTGCTGTATGGTTTGGGCTCGGAGTCAGAGAGCCTGCCCGGCTTTGTCGTCCTGCAGTCCGGTCCGCGGGGCGGATCAAGTTCCACGGGGTTGTTTGCCAGCGGGTTTCTGCCTTCGGAATTCCAGGGCGTCCCGTTTGCCAGCGGGGGCGAACCAATCGCATATCTCAACCGGCCCGCCGGAGTAGATACGGCGGAACAGCGTGCGCGTCTCGACCTGATTCGCGGGTTGAATGAGCAGCGTCTGGCCGAACTCGGAGACTCGGAGATCAACGCGCGCATCGCGGCGTATGAGCTGGCATTCCGGATGCAGTCAGCCGCGCCGGAGTTGCTCGACCTGAGTAAGGAGTCTGCCGCCACGCTCAGCTCATACGGCGCGGACCGGGAACCCACGCGGCAGTTCGGCACAAACTGCCTGCTCGCGCGAAGGATGGTCGAGCGCGGCGTGCGCTTTGTCCTCCTTTCGCACGCCAGTTGGGATGACCACGGGAGCCTCGTCAGCGGCCACCAGAAGAACTGCGAGACAACGGACCTGCCGTGCGCCGCGCTACTGGATGACTTGAAGCAGCGCGGACTCCTGGACGAGACGCTAGTGGTGTGGGGCGGAGAGTTCGGCCGTACACCGCTCGCGCAGACGCTGAGTCCGGGCGAGCAAAGCGCGCTCGGCCGCGACCACCATCCGGACGCATTCACGATTTGGCTTGCCGGCGGCGGAGTAAGACCGGGCTCAGTGGTAGGCCGCACCGACGATCTCGGCATGAAGGTGGTGGAAGACCGCGTTCACGTACACGATCTTCACGCTACCGTGCTCCACTGCCTGGGGATCGACCATAAGCGCCTCACCTGGCGTCATCAGGGCCGCGACTTCCGGCTCACCGACGTGGCCGGCAACGTGATACACAAGATGCTGGCATGACTACCCGCCGCGGTCTCCTGCTAGGCCTGATGGCGCAGACACGCCAGCCGGAGAAGAAAGCCCGCATTGCGATCTCGCTCGATCTCGAAATGAGCCGGAACTTTCCCACGTGGGAAACCACGCACTGGGACTACGAGAAGGGCAATCTTGATGAGGACTCTAAGAACTACGCCGCCGCGGTGGCCCGGCTGGTGGTGTCGCGGGGCGGCCGCGTGCACTACTTTGCGGTGGGGCGAGTGCTCGAACAAGAGGACGTGGGCTGGCTGGAGGAGATCATTCGCACGGGCCATGCCGTCGGCAATCACACCTACGATCATGTCAACGTGCTTGCCACTCGCGCCGAGGATATTCAGTTCCGGTTCAAGCGCGCGCCTTGGCTGTTGCGGGGAGCCGCGCCGCCCGAGGCGATCAGCGAGAACGTCCGGCAATGCACGGAAGCGATGCGCACCCGCCTCAAGATTTCGCCGAACGGGTTCCGCACGCCAGGAGGCTTCACGGATGGATTGGCGGGCCGCGTTGACGTGCAGAGAATGCTGCTCGGTCACGGGTTTACCTGGGTGAGCAGCAAATATCCCCGGCATCCAGTGGATGTGGCGGAGCCGGCTCGCTACATGCCTGCCGCGCTGATGGCCGCGCAGCCTTACCGCTATCGCGAATCGGGCCTGGTTGAGGTTCCGATGAGCCCGGTGAGCGACATCAACGCATTCCGGAACGGCAAGTGGCCGCTCGAGCGATTTCTCGATGCCGTTCGCTATGGTGTGGACTGGGCCATCGAGAACGGTGCGGTTTTCGACCTGCTGGCGCACCCGTCGTGTATCGGTGTCGTGGACCGTCAGATGAAGACGTTCGAGCTCATCTGTTCGCTGGTTGAGCGAGCGAAAGGCCGCGCCGAGATCGTGACGCTCGACGCGGTGGCCGCCGGCGTTCAGAAGGCGTAGGTCAGCGAGAACTGAAGCTGGCGCGGCGCCCGCGTTGATGTGATGCGCCCCGAGTTTACGTTGCCCGACTGCAGAGTGCTGTTGGACGCCGGTCCATACTGGGTGTGGTTGAAGGCGTTGAAGAAGTCCGCTCGAAGCTCGAGGTTCGCGGTTTCGTTGGGAAACTTCACCAGGAATCGCTTCTGCGCCGACAGGTTCCAGTTGTTGATGCCGGGGTCCTCGTAGACGCCGAGCGGCGAATTGCCCCACGTGCCGAATGCGGGATTCACGAAGCATCCGGTGTTGAACCAGGCGAACCGGTTGCGCCCGTGGTGAAGTC
>VFZP01000414.1 GCA_016871115.1 Acidobacteriota bacterium | reverse complement strand
TCGGGCAATCTGGTGGACAAGGGGCGCCGGGTGCGTGAAGAGCGGCCGGCGTTCCCGCGGCGGCCCAGGGATCCGAACGCGCCGCCGATGGGCGCAGGCGATCCTGGCGTGCCGGTGTATCGCACGTCTACGTTCGGCATGGCGGGGCAACCCGGAGTGCTGAGCGGCAACGGCGCGGTGTTTGTGGGCACCAAGGGCATGATGACGACGGTGGAACGCGGCGAAGGCGTGCATCTGCTGCCCGCCGCGCGCTGGGCCGAGTACAAGCTGCCGCCGCAACTGCTGCTCCGCTCGCCGGGTCATATGCGCGACTGGATTTGCGCGTGCAAAGGCGGCGAGGCTTCGGTGTCGGATTTCCGGATTTCGGGTCCGTACACGGAGTGGATGTTGCTGGGCGCGATCGCGATGCGGGTGCCAGGGAAGCTACTGTGGGATACGAAGCTGTGCCGGTTTACGAATAGCGCGGAGGCGAATAAGTGGGTGAAGCCGGCGTTCCGCGCGGGGTGGGAGTTGAAACTGTAGGGGATCGTTTCAAACCTCACAAGTCACACGAGGCAGCTTCACGCGATGGAAACAACCTCATCGCGGACCAGGTGGAGACGAACGGTCGCGGGTGCGGCCCTGTCGAAATAAAACGCATTCACAGCTTCGATCACGTTCCGTCGCAATTCGGTCCACGAGTCGGCTTGCGTAAAAATGCTCTCCGTCAGACAATGGGCGCAGCAGCCGCAGTCTGCCTCCTGCACTGCCTCGAAGACCAGCTCGCCCACGCCCCTTCATCGTAACAGCGCTGGCCGAATCGTTCCGACCCCGCCGCGCGAGGCTCCTATAATGAGAGTTCATGACCTCCGTCGACTCGTTTGTCTCCCAGCACCGCGACCGGCTCCTTGAAGAGCTTTTCGAACTCCTCCGCATCCCCAGCGTCAGCACGCTACCCGAGCACAAGGAAGACGTGCGGCGCGCGGCGGAGCTCGTCGCCAAGCGGCTGGGCGAAGTGGGGCTTGAAAACGTGGAGATCATTCCCACCGACCGCCATCCGCTCATCTATGCGGACTGGCTCCATTCGCCCGGCAAGCCCACCGTGCTGTGCTACGGCCATTACGACGTGCAGCCGGCCGATCCGCTGGAGCTGTGGACCACGCCCCCCTTTGAACCCACCATCCGCAACGGCAACATTTATGCGCGCGGCGCGGTGGACGACAAGGGGCAGATGTACATGCACATCAAGGCGCTCGAAGCGCTGCGCGCCGTGCATGGAGCTTTCCCGTTGAACATCAAGGTACTGATCGAAGGCGAAGAGGAAGTGGGCGGCGCGTCGATTGCGAAGTACGTACTGGAGAACAAGGAGAAGCTGAAAGCCGACGTGGCGCTGGTCTCCGATACTTCGCTCTACGAGCCTGGCCTGCCGACGTTGTGCGTGGGCCTGCGCGGACTGGTCTATATGGAAGTGTCGGCCGACGGTCCCGGGCAGGATCTGCACTCGGGCAGCTACGGCGGCGCCGCGCCGAACGCGGTGTACGGGCTGATTGAATTGCTGGCTAAGGCGAAGGACGCCGACGGGCGCATTCAGATTCCCGGCATCTATGACGATGTGGCCGGACCCGCGCCGGCCGAACTCGCCAGTTGGAAAGCGCTGCCGTTCGATGAGCAGGGTTTCCTGCGCACCGAAGTGGGCGGCGAATGCCTCACGGGCGAACCGGACCGCATGGTGCTGGAACGCGTGTGGTCTCGCCCGACGTTTGAAGTGCACGGCATCGGCGGCGGCTTCACGGGCATGGGATCGAAGACGGTGATTCCGGCGAAGGCGGTGGCCAAGGTCAGCATGCGGCTGGTGCCGGATCAGGATCCGGATAAAGTAGTGGCCGCGTTCCGCGCGTGGGTGGCAGCGAATACACCGAAGGGCATTCGCACGGAAGTGCGGGTGCTGGGCGCGGGTCCGGCGGTGGTGGTGAACCCGGATCATCCGGCGATCGATGTCGCGGCGCGCGCGTTCAAGGAAGTATTCGGGCGCGACACCGTGTTCATCCGCGCGGGCGGCTCAGTGCCGATCGTGGGTGACTTCGCCAAGCACCTCGGCATTCCGACGGTGATGATGGGCCTCGGGCTGCCCGACGATGCGCTGCACTCGCCCAACGAAAAATTCTGCCTGGAAAACTACTACACGGGCATCCGCACCGTGGCGCATTTCCTTGAACAGTATGGACGTGCCTGAAGCCCCGTCCGAAGGCGTCGCCCGCTCAGCCGGCATGATGTCGGTGGCCGTGATGTTCAGCCGCATCACGGGCCTGCTCCGCGAACAGGTCATTGCGTGGAAGTTCGGCACGGGTCTCGAAGCGGAAGCCTACCGGCTGGGCTTCATGCTCCCCAACCTCACGCGCGACCTTTTTGCCGAAGGCGCGTTGTCGTCGGCCTTTGTGCCCACGTTCACCGAATACCTGACGGTAAAAGGCAAAGCGGAAGCGGCGCGGCTGGCGAACCTTGTGGCCACGGCGGTGATTCTGCTGGTGGGCCTGATCTGCATTCTGGGCTGGTGGTTCGCGCCGGAACTGGTCGGCCTGTTTGCCGCCGGTTTCCGGCGTACGCCGGGCAAGCATGAACTGGCGGTGCATCTGACGCGGATCATGTTTCCGTTTCTCCTGCTGGTGGCACTGGCCGCGCAGGCAATGGGCATTCTGAATGCGTGCAACCAGTTTGGCGTGCCGGCGCTCGCTTCGTCGCTATTCAACGTCATCTCGGTGGGCGCGGGTCTGGTGCTGGGCTTCTGGATGGGGCCGTCACTGGGACTGATGCCGATTGAAGGCATGGCGTGGGGCGTGCTGCTGGGCGGCGCCGGGCAACTGTTGTGGCAAGTGCCGAGCCTGCTGCAGAAGGGCTTTGCGTTCCGCCCCGCGTGGGACACCGCGCACCCCGGGCTGCGCCAGATTTTTCGCATGATGGGCCCGGCGATACTGGGCAGCGCGGCAGTGAATATCAATCTCGCGGTGAACACCAATTTCGCTTCGATGGTGATGGATCCGCAGGCGGGCTCGAACGGTCCGGTGAACTGGCTGAATTATGCGTTCCGGTTCATCCATCTGCCGATTGGCGTGTTTGGCGTGGCGGTGGCTTCGGCCACGGTGCCTTCGATCACGCGGAGCCTGGCGTCCGGGAACCTTGAGGAATTCCGCCGCACGTTATCGCGTTCACTGGGCGTGGTGCTGCTAATGAGCCTGCCGAGCGCCATCGGCCTTTACGCCCTGGGCAAAGATGTGGTGCGCGTGGTTTATCAGCACGGAAAGTTCACGGCCTACGACACGCAGCAAACGGCTTACGCGATGAGCTGGTATGCGATCGGGCTGGTGGGATACGCGGGCGTGAAAGTGTTGACGCCGGCCTTCTACGCCTTGAAGGATTCGCGCACGCCGATGCTGCTTTCGTTCGGTTCGATTGTCGTGAACTACGCCGCGGCATGGGCGATGATGCGCTTCACCAGACTCGGCCACGCGGGCCTTGCGCTCACCGCCTCCGTCGTGGCCACCTTCAGTTTCGGGGGGCTGTTGTGGCTGCTGCGCCAACGGGTGGGCAACCTGCACGGGCGCGAACTCGCCTCCACCACGGGCCGCGCACTGCTGGCCGCGCTGGGCATGGGCGCGGCGCTCACGCTGCTGGTGAGAGGCCTTGAACGCATGTTGGGCAACAGTCTGGGAGCAAGCGCGCTGCGCACCGCCGTGTGCATTCCCGCCGGCGCGCTGGTGTTCTACTGCGTATGCCGCGCGTTGCATGTGGCCGAACTGCCGCTGGCGGTATCCGGATTGTTAGCGCCATTGCAACGATGGGTTCCGGGTCTGCGTGGTAGAGTTGTGTAAGCCGATGCTCGCCGATCTTGAAACGCTAGTCAGAATGCAGGGACTCGATTTGCGAGCCCACCAGTTGCGCCTGGAAATCGCGCAGCTCCCGAAACAGATTTTCGAAATTGAGAAAGCGCTCGTGTCGCACGCGCGCAAACTTGAAGCCGACCGCGCGCTGCTCGGCGCCAATCGGCTTGAGCGGAAACAAAAAGACCTCGACATCCAGACCCAGCAGGCCAAGATCGCCAAGCTCAAGGATCAGATGAATTCGGCCAAAACGAACGAACAGTTCAAGGCCTTTCAGAACGAAATCCAGTATTGCGAGCAGGAAATCGCCAAGCACGAAGACCGCGTGGTGGCGCTGATGGAAGCCGCCGAGCCGCTGGCCGCCAATGTCAAATCCGCCGAGGCTGCGCTGGCGGAAGAAAAGGCCCAGGTGGACAAGCAAAAGGCCGAAGCAACCGAGCGCACCGCGGCGGATCAGGCAGCGCTCGCCGCGAACCTCGCCGAGCGTAAGGAACTGATGGTCTCGATCCCCAACCCTTTGCTTACGCAGTTTGAGCGGCTGTCGAAAAAGTACAAGGGCTTGGCGATTTCAGACGCAAGCAGCGGCCGGTGCACCGCCTGCAACCTGGAAATTCGCCCGATGGTGTTCCAGGAATTGCGCCGGCTGGAAAAGATTCTCACTTGCGATTATTGCGGCCGGCTGCTGCACTACAACCCGGCGATTGTGATGGATGTGGCGCCACCCCCGCCGCCCGTGAAGGCAACGCGGTCGGCCAAGGTGCCCGCCGCGCCGAAGGTAGCGGCAGGCATCCCCAGCGGCACGCGCGTCGACATGAGCTAGGGCTACGATACTGATCGCCGTCTCCGCATAGGCCGCGAGCGGAACGCATACGCCGCGCGGCAGCCCACGGTTCTTCCCATCGCATGCTGGATCTCCACCGGATCGTCCGCAGCCGAGCCATACGGGATCCACACCAGCGCCATCAGGACAGCGCCCCCCCAGCACGATCAGGTTCGGGGCCTTGGCCAACTGTGCGGCTATGATCACCAGCGGCCAGAGCAGCGCCACCACGGCCGTTCCCCTCAGGAACATCGGCGGGCAGGACCCATGCCGCGGCCGATCAGCACGATCAAGGCGACGTTCTGCGGGTGGAGGTACAGCGAAGCGACTGCCACCAAGAGCCAGTAAATCGGCGTTTAGCCGCCAGCCAGGCAGCGCCCTTGACTGGTTGCAGTGTCCGTGGCTGCACACGATCAGACGCAAGCCCGTTCTTGCCGCAACTTCCCAGACTGGGACTACCCTGTCGCGTCAGCTTGATCTGAGCTCTGTACGAGTGAACACGTGACAGATCGTCCAGTTTCCGATACTGTGGAGAGAGAGGTGCCCAATGGCAATAGCATCACTTGATTGGTCGCAATGTCCTGCCGTGGAAAGCATTCCGGGGCGCGTTAGCGGAGCGCGGGTGTTCAAGAACACCCGGTTGCCGGTGGCGACGATTTTCGAAAACCTGGAAGCTGGATCACCCATTGAGGAGATCATGGAACAGTTCCGCGTGTACCGCACCCGATTGTTTGGACACACCTTTGTTCATGCTGCAATCGCTTGAAAGTACTCGCGGCGGGCTTGGGCTGGGGAGCGGTACCCCAATTTTCCAACCAGCCACTGCTGGTTGTACTTGGTGATG
>VFZP01000413.1 GCA_016871115.1 Acidobacteriota bacterium | reverse complement strand
GGCACCGGCTCCGGCGGTGGCCAAGAAAGCTGCTCCAGCACCGGTAAAGAGAGCTGCGGCTCCCGTGGCTACGAAGCCGGCTCCTACACCAGCGAAGAAAGCCACGGCTCCGGCGGCGAAGAAAGCGGCTCCAGCGCCGGCGAAGAAAGCAGTGGCAGCAAAGGCAAAGAAGCCAGCGGCGCCTGCAAGGAAAGCCGCAACGCCGCCCGCTCAGAAGAAGGCCACCGCACCGGTGAAGAAAGCCGCAGCCAAACAGACCCCGGCCCCAAAGAAGAAGAAATAGCCCGCTCCTCGCAGCGAGGAGGAATTAACTCCCCGTGAGGCGGCGATACAAATCGCGGAACTCGCCGAGACTCAACTGCTCGGCTCGCTTGCCGGACTCCGGCAGCTCAGCAATCTGCGCAGCGGGAAAAATGCCCGTCAGGTTATTGCGCAGCGTCTTGCGCTTGTGCCGGAAGCACAGACCCACGAAGGCCAGCAGCGGCGTGGGATCCGACGGCGCTTCGCCTTCCTTGTGGCGAGGCAGCAGCCGGATGACTGCCGAGTCTACTTTCGGCGGCGGCGAGAAGGCGCCGGGCGGCACCTTGAACAGCAGTTTGGTTTCGGCCGACAACTGCGTGACCACGGAAAGAAAACCATAGTCGCGCGTACTTGGCACGGCAGTGATTCGCTCGGCCACTTCCTTCTGGATCAGAAACACGGCCCGTTCGAGGTACTTGCCCATGGCCAGCGTACGCTCCACGACCGGGGACGTGATGTAGTAAGGAAGATTGCCCGCCACCACGGCGCGGCCCCACTGCGTGAGGTCCGTGGCCATGATGTCTGAGGCCACCACCTTCAGGCGCGGATTGCCGGCAAAGCGCAACAGCAGGCGCTTCACCAGTTCCGGGTCAACTTCAATCGCGATGACGCGGTCAGCGCGTTCCAGGAGATGCTCGGTGAGCGCGCCGTCCCCCGCCCCGATTTCAACCACCAACGGCGCGCGGTCCGGGCAGGCCGCTTCAGCGATTTTCGCAAGGGTACCAGGACCGCGGAGAAAGTGTTGGCCTAGCTTCTGTGGCAAACTGCCAGCGTAACGCGACCTAGCCTTGCACGTCTACGGAATTGCGACGAATCGTGATGCGAGTCTTACCCGTCACAGGCTGGCCGAAGATCGTCGCCGGTGTGAACTTGGTATAGAGCAGCGTGTTTTCCAGGCTCAGGCGCAGCGCTTTATTGCCAGCCCAGGCTTGCCCGCGCGGCACAGAGTATCCCACCACGCGGCCGGCTTCATCGATTTCCACATCCACCATGATCTCGTCAAACTGATCGGAAACCGGCAGAACCAGCGAGGTCAGGCTGAATTCCAGCGTGGCCTGGGTGCTGATGGTGGTGGGCACGTCGTTCATGATGTTGCGGTTCACCGCGAAACTGGGCGCCACCAGGGAGAACAGCACGATGGTGGAGAGCAAGCCGCCGGCGCATGGCACCGCGTACGGACGGGCGAGATTGTTGAACAGCAGCCCCGCCTCTTCGGTCAGATAACCGAAATAAGCACGCAGGCTGGCCACACGGCGGCGGCGCTGGGCCTCGCGCGAGGCCATGACACGCAAACAGGTCTGCAGTTCGGCGGGAGGCGCCAGACGTGGCAACGATTGCAATTCGGGAGTCTTCATGGCTTAGGCCGCCCCCAAGGCGGCATTCGACCGGTGGGCCGAGTTGGGCTGATGTTGCTGATTTCCGTTACCCGCAAGCCGCTTGGCGAGTTGTTCGCGCAGAGCCTGGCGGCCACGGACAATTCTGGTTTTCACGGTGTTGAGATTCGCCTGAAGCACTTCGGCGATCTCCTCATACGACAGTCCTTCTATCTCGCGCAGGACAAGCGCATCGCGGAAGGCCGGACGCACGCCTTGCAGCGCTGCCTCGATGGCCACCCGGGTCTCCTGGTCTGAGGCGAGTTCAAACGGCGATGGCCCATGATCCGGCAGGGTCTGTTCGAAGGTCATGCCTTCGCCTTGGTCGTCTTCGAGGCCGGTTTCCAGCCCCCGGCGACGGGTAAACCAGCGGCGGTGGTTGTGCGCCCCGTTCACGGCAATGCGGTAGACCCATGTTTTGAGAGAGCTCTCGGCGCGGAAAGCCCCGATCGAGCGGAACACGTTCAGAAAGACTTCCTGCACCACATCGGCGGTGTTGCCGTTGTCGGCAATCAAGCGGTAAACGATGTTGTAGACCGGCTGCTGGAACCGGGTGAGGAGTTCTTCGTAGGCCCTGTCCTCGCCGGCGCGTAGCCTCTCCACCAGCAGCGCATCGGCGCTGGCGGCGGACCCATCCCAGGCGCCCGCGGCGGCGAGATCGAAGCTAAAGGTGGAGTCTGCCAACCAAGTGCCTCGCGTTCAATTCTACTCTCCTAGACACCGATGGCAAGGGAAAGGTTCCCGCCAAAGGCGGAAAAGCCCGGCGCTGGGTTCAGCGCCGGGCTCTTTTGATTTTCAAAACGATCCACGAATACTAGCTGACAGGCTCCGGTTGGTAGCGGGCCATCATTTGGCGCATCTCATCCTTCGCCTGGAGCTTCAGCTTTTTCAGCCGGTGCTCCTCCATCTCATCGTCCGCGGTGAGGTGGGCCTTGGATTCCAACTCATCAATCAGCTTCTTGTACGTCTCAATTTGGACGCTCAGAGAGCGGAAGTGGGGACTGGTCTGGATCAGATGCGCCTTGAGTTCTGATTCGGTGGTGAACTCCATTTTTAGCGTATGCCTCCTTACTTACTATTGGTAAGGTCGCCACGCCGAGTCTGGGTCGTCTTGTTTGGCCAAGGTGGCTCTAGGCTCGGTGGGTGATCTGTCTTCGAATATGAAACAATTCTGAGGCCGATCAGCATGAACAGCCAATCGTCTCAACCGCACTCTATCACTTTCTCCGCGCCAAAACAATCCCCGTTTCAATTGGATTTTCATAGTAGTCCTTGCGCTCACCGAGTTGCACAAACCCGAGCTTTTCGTAAAGATTTCGGGCCGCGCGATTCGAGGCGCGTACTTCGAGGAACACCTCTCCGGCATCCGGCGAGAGGCAGGCAGCTTCGACGAGCCGCTCGCCAATGCCGCGTCCGCGGTGAGGCACGGCTACCGCGAGATTGAGCAGTTCGCTTTCGCCCGGCGCCGTGCGGCGCGTAACGGCAAAGCCCACCACACCGCCATGGAGTTGAGCCACGGTGAGGCGATGGTCGAGATAATCGCGCACGGGCCATTGAGCCGCTTCGGAGCAGGAGCGTTGGATGCCTTCAATCGAGCCGAGATCCGCTTCGGCGCCAGGGCGCACAGTGAGCGGCGGAGGCGCAAAACGGCGCCAGAGTTCGCGCTGGCGCTGTCCGAGCTGACGCCACGAAAAGTGCCGCTCGGCATGCGCGCGGGCAGCCTTCGCGATGGCGCGCCGACGCGCCGGATTGTGGAGCAGCACGCGGATCCCCTCGGCAAAGGCTGCGGCGTCCGCGGCGGTCCACACGCTTTCGCCGTGCGTCAGGCCGAGACCCGCGCAACCGCTGGGCGTAGACACCACGGCTCGCTCCATCGCCATCGCCTCCAGCACTTTGATGTTGGTGCCGGCGGAAACGAGCGTGGGAACGACCACGAGATTCGCGGCATCGTAGAGCGGCTTGACGTCGGCCACGTAGGTGAGGATGCGCACGCGGTCCAGCCGCGGCAGTGGCCCGCCCCAGTGCAGTTCCGGGTCAGGACCGGCAACGACGGTGAGTTCGGCGTTCTCACCGGCGAGCTGCGGCCACACTTCGTCGAGCAAAAAACGTAGCGCGGTGACGTTGGGGAAGTGGCGGAAGGAGCCGATGAACAATAGCCTTTGCGTGGCTTCAGGCTCCGGCGTAGGCGTGAAGCGATCGAAGTCCACGCCGTTCGGGATAACAACAGCGGCGGCGGTCGCGGCCAGTTGCGCGTCTTTTTCAGACATCACCACCACAGCCTCGGCAGCTATCAGCGCGTGGCGTTCGAAGCGATGCCAGCGAGCGAGGTTCCACCAACTGGCGAGCGATTTTTCGCGCGCATGGATCTGCGCGTACAGGTCTTCTGTGATGTCGTGCTCCACCAGGATGCGGCCCCCGTAGGAAGCCAGTTGCGTGTACTCCACCTGGAGCGGCTTCGTGTTGGCCGCCAGCAGTGCGGTCATGGTGGGCGAGCGGTATTCTTCCACTTGCGGCGGCCGCAGCGTAGACCAGTCCGGCTCGCGGTAACGCGGCTTGGGCACCAGGTACAGCCGGCGGCAGAAGTGCGCGAGGCGATCGAGGTCGGCGTCGGTTTCGTGCTCGGAGAATGCGTAGAGATCGATGTCGTAGTCGCGCGCAGCTTCGCGCAACAAGTAGTAGAGACGTACCGCGCCGCCATGCGCCAGCGGCCAGGGGAAGAAGGGCGTCAACACGGCAAAGGCAGCGCGGGCGGGCGACGCCGGGCGCCCCTCCACGACCCGGTGTCCAGGCGGGACGATCGTGCGGTCGCGCCGCGGGCCCGGCCAGAACCACGGGCGCAGATGGATGCTGTCAAGCGGCGTGCCGCGGGCAAACAGGAGGCTCGCAACAGGAGAAGCGAGAGAGAGATGGTGGCGCTCGAGCCGCGCGTTATAGGCAAGAATCTTGCGCGGCGCCAGCAGCCAGGCGGCGCGGCGGAGCGTCACGTACTCCGGCCCGGTGCCGATCAACACCGGCGCCATGCCGATGCGCAGGCCGCGGAATTGCCGACGGAGGCGCGCGTAGTGCCCTAGGGTGGACACGCCGGGTTCGAATGCAATGAGGTAGTGGCGGCGCTCTGGCATGAGCGCGCGCGCTTCGGCGTGCATCCTGGCGGCGCGCTCAGCCGGGCCTGTGGCAAACGACACCACAACAGCCTCGGGCTCCACACTGTGCAGCCCGAACCAAAGGCGCTTCAAAGTGTCGCGCAGACTCACAGCCGCCTCGTCCACCGCAACACCTGGTAGGACAGAATCGGCATCACGGCAATGACGGCGCACACGGTCTCAAAACCGCTCTCGCGCACCATGCGGCCGATCCACGGCGAGAGCACTGTTTGCAGAAGGCCGAAACCCATCGTCAGCGCGGCGATGGCCTGGCCGGCGCGTTCGGGGCCGAAGTAGTCGATGGGCAAGGCATAGAGGTTGGCGCTGTAGACCACGGTCCAGAAGAAGGTCCACGAGATGGCAAGTGAAGCGAGCATCGCCGAAGGCATGTGCGGCGTGAAGGCGCCGAGCAGCAACGCCGACGAGCCGATCAAACTGACGCGGAAACGTGCGTCGACGAGCGATGCGCCGCGGCGATGGAACCACATCGACAGCGCGCCGCCGGTGAGGCCGCCGAGCGCGGCGAAGATGGCCGGGATCCACACGACGCGATAGTTGGCCTGGTCTTGCGTGAGCCCGTAGGTTCGCACGAAGAACAGCGTGGTCCAGTTGCTCCAGAGGCTGTAGGTGGTCATCGCCAGCATGTTCGCCAGGACGAGTCCTGCAAGGCGGCGGTCGCGCAGCAGCGCGCGGTAGCGGGTGGCGGCGGTAG
>VFZP01000412.1 GCA_016871115.1 Acidobacteriota bacterium | reverse complement strand
GGGCCCGGTTCCAGCCAAACACCGCGTGAGCTATTCCGTGGTGCTGGGTAACGAGGTACTCTATCAGTCGTTCGGCGGGTTACGTTCGCTGCCCACGACACTGATTATTGACCGCGAGGGTCGTGTGGCGGCCACGTACCTGGGTGCGGTACCGGCCGCCACGCTGCGCGGCGTTATCGGGGCGATGCTCGCCGCTGAGTAAGCTACATCTCCATGTAAGGCATGGGCGGAACGATCTTGTTCATCCGCGCATACACCGTCAGCGCGCCGCGGTGATGCGCGGTGTGATCGGTCATCGCGCCGATGATCGCCATGCGAGGCATCCCGCCCATGATCGGGCCTTCCGGCAGCGGCGTCATCAGATCGGCATCGGACTTGGTGGCCAGCACTTCCTTGGTCGAGGCCACTGCTTTCTCAAACCACGCCCGGGCCTCGGCGAGGGACGTGCAAGCGTTCGTTTTTGCAGCAGCGCCCTCAAAGTCCATATCGAAGCCTTCCGGGCGGAACGCTCCTTCGACTAACCACTTGATGGTTTGCGCGGTGTGGGCCACCATCGCGGCGGTGGTCATCATGCCGGCCTCGGGCGCGTAGGCCGAGTGCGACTCTGTCAGGCCTCGCGTCGAGCGATTGAAAAACTCGTGTGCGGCGGCTACTTCTCTGATAGCTTGTTGGGCAAGAGACATCTTGGATAAGGACTCCTTTCAGACTTCGATATTCGCATGTTCTTCGCCTGCCGTCGAGGCGAAAGCGGGACGCCGGTGGAACGCGGCTGGTGATCCCGGCGGCCGAAGTTCCTGCAGCACATCGCCGAACAGCACCTTGCGTGGGCCGCCGACCACCTGAAGTGACGGCCCGCCGGCCAGACTCGCGCGCGTGAGCTTTGGTGTAGGCTGAGAGTACACCCAGCATGAAACTCCTGTTACTTGCCTTGCCTGCGGCCACTTTAGCCGTGGCGTTTCCGGCTGCGGCCGCCCCCGTGGACTTCGTTCGCGATGTCCAGCCCATCCTCCAGAAATCTTGCTACGGGTGCCATGGCGAAAAGAGCCAGATGGCCAGTCTGCGGCTGGATGCACGCGCGGCGGCGTTGCGCGGCGGTCTCTCTGGCAAGACTATTGTGCCGGGCAAGAGCGCCGAGTCCAGCCTCTATCTGCGGGTGGCCGGCGTGGGCGAACAGGCACGCATGCCCATGGGCATGAAGACGCTTCGGCTTGAGCAGATCGCTGTCATCAAGCAGTGGATCGACGAAGGCGCGGTATGGCCGGACCGAGCCGCGGGCGCAGCCTCGGCTGAAGTGAAGAAGCACTGGGCGTTCCAGCCGCCGCAGCGGGCGGGTGTGCCCAAGGCGTCGCAGCCAGCTTGGGTGCGCAATCCGATCGACGCGTTTGTGCTCGCTCGGCTCGACAAAGAAGCGATGAAGCCCTCTTCCGCTGCTGACAAAACCACGTTGCTGCGGCGGCTCTCGCTCGACCTCATCGGCCTGCCGCCCACGCCCGCGGACGTGGCCGCATTCCTCGCCGATAAGAGCCCGACCGCCTACGAGAAGCAAGTCGACCGCCTGCTGCGCTCGCCGCACTACGGCGAACGCTGGGCGCGGCACTGGCTGGACGCGGCGCGCTATGCCGACTCCGACGGCTTTGAAAAGGACAAACAGCGCCAAGTGTGGTTTTTCCGCGATTGGGTGATCAACGCCTTCAATCGCGACTTGCCCTACAACCAATTCATCACCGAGCAACTCGCTGGCGACCTGTTGCCCAACGCCACGCAAGACCAGATGGTCGCCACCGGATTCCTGCGCAACTCGATGATCAACGAGGAGGGCGGGATTGACCCGGAACAATTCCGCATGGAGTCGATGTTCGATCGCATGGACGCGATCGGCAAGAGCATGTTGGGGCTCACCATCAACTGCGCGCAGTGCCACACCCACAAGTACGATCCGATCCTGCATGAGGACTACTACAAGCTCTTCGCGTTCCTCAACAACGCCAACGAGGCGAACGCTGCCGTCTATACGCCGGACGAGCAGCGGCAGCGTGCCGGCATCTTCCGCCAGATCCGGGAGATTGAAGGCGAGATGCAGCAGCAGTCGCCGGACTGGGTGGAGCGGATGGCGCGTTGGGAAGCGCAGGCGAAGGCGAACCAGCCCGATTGGGTGCCTCTTGAGATAGCCGCGGAAGATATCAGCACGGGCGGGCAGAAGTATCTGCCGATGGGCGATGCGTCGATGCTGGCGCAAGGCTACGCGCCCACCAAGCATCGTGTGAAGCTGCTGGCGAAGTCAAAGCTCCCGCGGATCACCGCCGTGAGGCTGGAACTGATCAATGACCCCAACCTTCCGCTCGGCGGCCCCGGCCGCTCGGTGAAGGGCACCGGCGCGCTCACCGAGTTTGCGATGGAAGTGGGCGAGGGGCCGAAACCCGAGGCCGTGAAATTTGCCCGCGCCACGGCGGACGTGAATCCGGCGGAGCGCGAACTGGAGCCGATGTTCTACGACAAGTCGACACGCCGGCGCGTGACCGGACCGGTGGACTACGCGATCGATGGCAATACCGACACCGCGTGGGGCATCGACATGGGCCCCGGCCGCACCAACGTACCGCGCAAGGCTGTGTTTACTCTGACGAAGCCCGTGGAAAACGCCGCGGATTCCTCGCTCACCATTTACCTGCAGCAGAATCATGGCGGCTGGAACAGCGACGACAACATGAACCACAACCTCGGCCGCTTCCGGCTTTCGGTGACGAGCGCGGAGAACGCCGAAGCCGATCCGCTGCCGGCCAATGTGCGCGCGATTCTTGCCGCCGACGCGGCGCGCCGCACGCCCGCGCAGCAGCAGGCCGTGTTCAGCTACTGGCGTACCACGGTGCCCGAGTGGAGCAAGGAGAACGCGCGGATCGAAGAGTTGTGGCGGCAGCATCCCGCCGGCTCGTCGCAGTTGATTCTGAGCGAACGGCAAGGCGAAATGCGCACCACGCGCCTGCTCACACGCGGGGATTTTCTCAAGCCCGCGAACCCGGTCAAGCCCGGCGTGCCCGCTTTTCTGAACCAACTGCCGCCGGATGCCGGCGCGACGCGCCTCACCTTGGCGCGCTGGATGACGGATCGCCAGGCTCCCACCACCGCGCGCGCATTTGTCAATCGCGTGTGGCAGAGCTACTTCGGCACCGGCATCGTGGCGACGTCTGAAGATTTTGGGCGGCAAAGCGAAGCGCCGTCACATCAGGACCTGCTTGACTGGCTGGCCGTGGAACTTATGGAGCCGTCCGCGAAAGGCGTGACGCCGTGGAGCGCCAAACATCTCCACCGCCTGATCGTGACGTCCAACACATACCGCCAAAGCAGCGCGGTGACGCCCGAGGCGCTGGCGAAGGATCCGTACAACCGCATGCTCGCGCGCGGCGCGCGGCTGCGGGTGGAAGGCGAGATCGTGCGCGACATCACGCTCGCCGCGAGCGGCTTGTTGAGCCCGCGCATCGGCGGACCCAACGTCTACCCGCCCGCGCCGGACTTTCTGTTCCAGCCGCCCACCAGCTACGGCCCCAAACAATGGCACGAAGAGCATGGCGAGGACCGCTATCGCCGCGCGCTCTACACGCACCGCTACCGGAGCGTGCCGTACCCGATGCTGCAGAACTTCGACACGCCGAACGGCGACGCGTCGTGCGTGCGGCGCACGCGCTCGAACACGCCGCTCCAGGCGCTGACCTCGCTCAACGAACCGCTGTTCATGGAAGCCGCCCGCGCGCTGGCGCGCAAGACCGTCACCGAGGGCGGGACATCGGAGGCAGCGCAACTCGACTTCGCTTTCCGCCGCGTGGTGGCCCGTGCACCGTCAGCGGCTGAAAAGTCGGAACTTCTGGCGCTGCTCGAAAAACAAACGCAGCGCTTCGGCGCGAGTGTAGACAAGGCGTGGGAAATGGCCGCGCCGAACTCATGGGAACGGTTGCCGCTCCCGCCGCGCGCTACCATCGGCCAACTCGCCGCGTGGACCACCGTCTCGCGCGTGCTGCTGAATCTCGACGAAGCCATCACCAAGGAGTAAGCCCAGCCATGATGAATCCTCTGCACACGTCCCGGCGCTGGTTTCTCGAACAATGCGGTGTAGGCCTCGGCGCCGCGGCGCTGGCGGACCTGGCCGGCGCGGCTCCGGCTGCCGATCCCATGGCTGTGAAAAAGGGCCACTTCGAGGGCAAAGCGAAGTCCGTCATTTTCCTGTTCATGGCCGGCGCGCCGAGCCACCTTGAGATGTGGGACTACAAGCCGAAACTCGAAAAATTCTCGGGCACCCTGCCGCCGCCTGAGTTGCTGAAGGGTTACCGCGCGGCGTTCATCAACCCGAATTCCAGGCTCCTCGGGCCGAAGTTCAAGTTCAAGCAGTACGGCCAGTCCGGCGCCTGGGCCAGCGAACTGGTGCCGCACACGTCGGCCATTGTGGATGACCTCACCATCGTCAAATCCTGTGTTACCGACGCGTTCAATCACGCGCCGGGCCAGTTGATGATGAACACCGGCGCGCAGATCTTCGGCCGCCCGAGCTTCGGTGCGTGGGTGACGTACGGGCTCGGCAGCGAGTCGCGCGATCTGCCCGCGTTCGTTGTGTTCAGCTCCGGCAAGAAGGGCCCAAGCGGCGGCAACTCGTGCTGGGGCTCCGGCTTCCTGCCCACGCTCTACCAGGGCGTGCAGTTTCGCGGTACGGGCGATCCGGTGCTGTATCTCTCAAACCCGCCGGGCGTCGACAACCAGACGCAGCGGGAATCGCTCGACGCGATTCAGAAGCTCAACACCATGCGCCTGAACACGGTGGGCGACCCCGAAATTTCGACGCGCATCAGCTCGTTTGAGATGGCGTTCCGGATGCAATCGAGCGTGCCGGAACTGATGGATCTATCGAAGGAACCGCAGAGTGTGCTCGACTCCTACGGCGCCGTGCCGGGCAAGCCGTCATTCGCCAACAACTGCCTGCTGGCGCGCCGGCTCGTCGAACGCGGCGTGCGTTTCGTGCAGCTTTATCACGAAGCGTGGGATCAGCACGGGAACCTGGTGAAAGACATCACCGCGAACTGCAAGGATACGGACCAGGCCTGCGCCGCGCTTGTGAAAGATCTCAAACAGCGCGGCCTGCTCGATTCAACGCTGGTGGTGTGGGGCGGCGAGTTCGGCCGCACGCCCATGGTGCAAGGCGGGGATGACGGCCGTGACCATCACCCCAACGCCTTTACCATGTGGATGGCCGGCGGCGGCATGAAGCCCGGCGTGGTGCTCGGCGAAACCGACGATCTCGGCTTCAACGTCAGCAAGGAGAAGGTGCACGTGCATGACCTGCACGCCACGCTCCTCCACGCGCTGGGCTTTGACCACACCAAGCTCACCTTCCGCTTCCAGGGCCGCGACTTCCGCCTGACCGACGTGCACGGCAACGTGGTGAAGCAGATGCTGGCGTAACGGCTCTGGTGCAAACCTGCCGAGATGGGCGAAAATGACGCAATGCCCTCCTTCGTTCCGGTTGAAGAGCTGTTCGCTGGCCGCCATTTCGACGCGGAGATTGTGGTGGTGTG
>VFZP01000411.1 GCA_016871115.1 Acidobacteriota bacterium | reverse complement strand
CACGCAATACAGCGCCGTGCCGGTGGGGCTGACGGTGGGCGACGCACTCGAGCTGTTGCGCAACGAAGACAGCATGGAAGAGTCGAACCTGCTGTTTGTGGTGGATTCAGCCGGAAGGTTGGACGGCGCTATTCCGCTGGCGCGTTTGCTGGGGCGCCCACTCACCACACCGCTCTCTGAACTGTCACTCGATACGCTGATTCAAGGCACCGCGGACATGGACGAAGCGCAGGTGATCGAACTATTCGACAAGTACAACCTGCTGTGCCTGCCCGTGGTGGACGAGGAAGGCATGCTCCTGGGCGCGGTGATGGCGCATGAAGTGATTTCGCTGCTCAGGGAGCAGGGCCGATGATCCGGTCCATTCGCCATCACCTCCTCGTGTTCTTCTCGGTGATCGGGCCGGGCTTCATCACCGCCGTGGTCGACAACGACGCCGGCGGCATTTTCACGTACTCGCAGGCCGGCGCGCGCTACGGCTATCTGCCGCTGTGGACACTGATGCCGATCACGCTGCTGCTGATCGTCACGCAGGAGATGTGCTCGCGGATGGGCGCGGTGACGGAAAAGGGCTTAAGCGATCTGATTCGCGAAGAGTTTGGCCTGCGCACCACATTCCTGATGTTGGCCGCGCTGGTAGCCGCGAACCTGATGAACGTGATGGCGAACTTCGCGGGTGTGGCCAGTTCGCTGGAGCTATTCGGTGTCAGCCGGTATCTGTCGGTGCCGGTGGCGGTGGCCGCCGTATGGCTGCTGATTGTGAAGGGCACGTACGCGAGCGTTGAGAAGGTGTTTCTATTCGCCTGCGCGCTCTATGTCTGCTACATCGTCTCGGGCGTGCTGGTGAAGCCCGATTGGAAGGAAGCGGCTCTCTATAGCGTGAAGCCCGTGCTGCTGTTTGAACCCGGTTATCTGCAGATGCTCATCGGCATGGTCGGCACGTCCGTGGCGCCTTGGATGCAGTTCTATCTGCAGGCGGCGATCGTGGAAAAAGGCGTGACAGCCAAAGACTACGCCGAGTCGCGCATCGAAGTGATTGTCGGCTGCGTGGTGATGAGCGCGATTGCGTCCTTCATCATTGTGGCCTGCGCGGGTGCGATCTGGAGCGTCAAGCCGCAGGACATTGCCGATGCCACCGATGCGGCCAAGGGTCTGAAGCCGTTCGGCGACTGGGCCTTCACGCTCTTCTGCGCGGGCCTGCTCAACGCTTCGTTCTTCGCGGCCTGCATTCTGCCGCTGTCGACCGCCTACACGGTGTGCGAAGGGCTGGGCTTTGAAAGCGGCGTGAACCGGAGCTTCAAAGAGGCGCCGATTTTCTACTGGCTGTTCACCGGACTGATTATCGTTGGCGGCGGCGTCATCCTGATTCCCGGCTTTCCGCTGGTGAAAATGATCCTGTTCAGCCAGGTGATCAACGGCGTGCTGCTACCGTTTGTGTTGATCTTCATGATCCAACTGGTGAACAAGGAGCGCGTGATGCACGATTGGCGCAATAACGCGGCCTATAATCTGGTGGCGTGGACGGCCGTGGTGTTGATGATCGGTCTGACGCTGGCGCTGGTCGCGCTGACGGTGAGAGGAGTTTTCGCGTGAAAAAGCTTGTTTTAGCAGTGGCGGTGGGCCTGGTGGCGGGAGTGGTGGCGCTGGCCGCAGCGATGCCGGGCATGACCACCTGCCTGACGATCGAGCACGCTGGCCTTGAACGCCTGCCGGACGGCACCTTGGTGGATCCCTCGCTGAGCGCGGACGAGCGCGGCGCTGTGCGGGAACTGCGCGAGCAGGGTGCTCACTGGGTGAGAGCGTTTATTGGAGGCGTCGCCGCCGAGCCGATTGTGGCGTTTCTTGGCGAAGGCGGCGGACACGCGCCCTGGCTGCGTTCGCACCCCGTGGGCAGCACGCATTTTGTGGCCACGCGGGCGTGTGTGGTGATCGGTCCGCAGGGACGCACCGTCGGCATCATAGCGCATGAGTTGATGCACGCTGACTTGCACGCGCGCGCGGGCGCCTGGCATCGCCACATGACAGTGCCCACCTGGTTCGACGAGGGGCTGGGTATGCAACTCGATCACCGTCCCCGGTACAGCCTCGCGCCCGGCGCAGCGGGGTCGACGGATGGAGTGCGCGCGCTCGAATCGCCGTCGCTGTTCTTTGCCGGCAACGACGCCGAACTCACGTGTCACTATGCGTACGCGAAGGCCGAGGTGGGACGTTGGCTGGTACGCATTGGCGGTCCGGCGGAACTCGCCGAGCGGCTGCAGCGCATCCGGCAAGGCGAACCGTTCGAGAGCGTCTGGCGCGACTAGACCTCGATGCTATCCTCGCAGGTGGAAGCCATTTTTTGCCGGTGCAGGGCCTGGTCTTCAAAACCAGTGAGCGGCACTCTGTGTCGCTGGTGGGTTCGACTCCCACTGGCTTCCGCCATTTTCTTCAACTACCGCGCGTCCGGCCGCCGCACCACCAGCGCCGAGTTCTTACTCCCGAACGCGATGCAGTTACACACCGCCGTCTCTACCGCCAGTTTCCGCTCCGGCGCTTCGCTCACATAATCCAGGTCGCATTCCGGGTCTGGCACTTCGAGATTGCGCGTGCCGTGTACCACGCCGTCGCGCATACCCAGCAGCGTCGCCGCCAGGCCCGCCGCGCCGCACGCGCCCTGCGGATGCCCGATCAGACTCTTGATCGCCGAACCCGGCACCTTCGCTGCGCGGTCTCCAAAAGCGATGTGCATGGCTTTGGTCTCAATGCGGTCGTTCAACTCGGTGGACGTGCCGTGGTAGTTCACGTAGTCCACCGCGCCCGTGTCGAGCCCTGCCGTCCGCAGCGCGATCTGAATGGTTCGCGCCGGCTCCTCGCCGGACTCCTCCAGCCGCACGCGGTGAAACGCTTCGCACGTGGACCCGTACCCGGCGATCTCGCCGTAAATCCGCGCGCCGCGCTGCAGGGCGCGCTCGCGTTCTTCGAGAATGAAGAACCATGCGCCTTCGGCAATCACAAACCCGTCGCGGTCCCGCGAGAATGGCCGTGAGGCGCGTTGGGGCTCTTCGTTCCAGCGCGTGGACATGATCCGCATGACCAGAAACCCGCGTTGGATCAGCGGCGCCAGCGGCGCATCGGCCCCGCCTGCCACCGCGATGTCGAGCATCCCGGTGCGGATGTGCTGCGCGGCGTAACCGATGGCGTCGGTGGAAGACGTGCAGCCGGTGGACACCACGTGCGACAAGCCGCGCAGGCCGAAGTGCATCGAAACTTCGCTCGCCATCGTGCCGATGGTGGAAGTGGGAATCGTGTAGACGCTGCAATCGCGCCACTCGCCGTTGTACCACTTGCGGTACTGCTCTTCGGTGAACTCCTGGCTGCCGCCGCCCGAGCCCACCAGCACGCCGATCTCGCGCAACTGTTCGAGCGTCATCGCCGCCGGATCGAGCCCCGCATCGGCAAACGCTTCGGCGGTGGCGCAACGCGCCAGCGGCACTACGCGCGAGACGTGCGGGCGGTCTTTCGGCTTTACCCAGGCGAGTTCATCGAAGTCAGGCACCTCGCCGGCAATCTGCGCGGCCATGGTAGAGGTGTCAAACCGCGTGATGTGGCGCACGCCGCTTTGTCCTGAACGCGTTGCGGCCCAAAAGGCCTCGCGCCCGATTCCATTCGGGCTGACGGCCCCGATGCCTGTAACGACGACCCTGCGCCCGCTCACCGTGTCAGTATAGACTGTCCGCCACCTGGCAGCAGAGCAAAGAACTTTACGCGGCAGCAGTCTTGCGCTCGAACGTCTCCACCGTGACTGGCCGCCCCGACGTGAGCGAGCGATACGGAGCGTCTACGGTGCCGGACAACGCCAGCGTATCTTCCTCGGTCATCCAAGGATCGGACTTGCGCTGTACGTATTCGCGGAACTCGCCCATCATGCGCCGGTAGGCCTCATCCATGGCGCATTCGTTGAAGATGTGCACGGGATCCTCTCCGTTGCGTTTGACAAAAGAAGCCTTCCAGCCAAGCGCGAGCGTGCCTTTGGCGCCGTGCGCGGTGAGGAAAAAGTCGCTTGCCGGACGCATGCTCCAACTGGTGACGATTTGGCCGCGCACATTCCGGCCTGCGGTGACAAATGACATCGCCCGATCTTCCACCTTCAGCTTTTGCACCGGTTGCAGGCGGCTGGATTCCACATGTTTGATGCCGCCGAACAGAAACCGCACGAGGTCAAAGGCATGCGAACCCTGGTCAATCAACGCGCCGCCGCCGGAGATGGCGGGCTGGGCCAGCCAGTGGGTGGACATGTCGGCCTGGCGCGAAAGTTCAATCTGGAAATGCATGATCTCGCCGATGGCGCCTTCGTCCATGAGGTCCTTTGCCAAACGTACTTTGCCGAGATTGCGGAACTGCGAGGCCAACTGGAACCGCGCGCCCGAGGGATGCGCGGCGCGGATCAACTCTTCAGTGAGGCGAAAATTGGGGGTGGCCGGCATTTCGCACAATACGCTGAGGCCTTGCGACAGCGCGATCTCGCCGATGGGGTGATGCGTCGAGGTGGGCGTACACAAGCTGATCGCGTCGAGCTTTATCTCTTCCAGCAGTTGCTCTGCGTCCTGGAAATGACGAACGGCCGGCCCGGCGACGCTAATCGCCTGGTCTGCCCGAAGGTCGCACACGGCCACCGCCTGCACGCCTGGTTGCCGGCTCCGGGTCTCAAAATGCAGCCGTCCCGCCTTACCCAGGCCGATGACGGCGACACGCAGGTCTTTCACTCCAGACTCCTCTCTCGCAGATAGAGTCACTAGCAGTGTAATCGGCAGTTGGGGCTTTGGAGAACGCACTAATATGCTAAGTTTTAGCGGGGAATCTGCCTGAGAGTAGGCCGATCAGCTAGTTGGTATGATCCAGGACAACCTTCCATCCGGCGGCGGTTTTCTTGAAGACCAGCGTGTAACTCCCGCTTTTGTCGCCTCCGCCAGCCGCATTGCGCTTCAAGTGGAACCGGGCGAGCACCCAGGCCGAACCAGGCGACACCGTGTGTACTTCGATGGCGGAGAACGTAAGCTGGCCCATGGCGTCGCGTGACGGATAGCGCTTGAGGTAGTTTTCGAGTACGGGCTGATACCCGCGCGTGACGCCAGCGGCACCCACGAACGTGGTGTCTGGGGAATTCTCGTAGCCCTCCATGAAGGCTTTGATGTCGCCCTTGTTCCAGGCGGCCTGTTGACGTTCCAGCACCTGGCGGATGGCGGTTTCGTCGGGCGTGGCGGCAAGCAGGAGCAGCGGGAGGGCGAGGAGGAGAGTGGGCAGAAGGCGGCGGGGCATGGCTTCCGATTATCGCTCAGGTTCAAATAGGGACGCCTGTCGGTTGGGTCCTTTCGGGAGGGTGGCTGGCTCGGAGTGGCCGCCGATCAGCGCAAATCCATAACGGTTCAACACATCCCTTAAGCCCAGATTTCCGTTTTGAGCCGCGCGTGCGAGTCTCTCAGATGCTCGTCCGCATCAATATCCACAAGAGTTTGAAGGCAGTGAAGGCCCCTGCGGAGGACAGCACCCAATGGGTGACAAACAAAACCAGCCCTTTCAGCTCTCTCGCAACGGCCTTCTCAAGATCGACTGCCAGGGACCGCGCGTTACCTC
>VFZP01000410.1 GCA_016871115.1 Acidobacteriota bacterium | reverse complement strand
CGAATATGTCAAGTCATCCGGCGGCAAGCCGCAGGCGATCAGCCGCGCGCGAGCCCTGTTGGTGGCTCCTGCCGCAATGCCTGCCGCGCCGGCGGGCCATCCGCACCAGATCGCACCGGTAGGCCAGGGGCTTCGCGAGAAAGCGCAGTGGGCCGGCCCCACGTATCAGAAGACCGCCGAAGCCAAACCGATTCCCGGCGGCGACGACACTGCACGGATTCAGTTTCTCAAAGCCGGATTTGCCGGCACGGCCAACGAGATTCCCGAAACACTGCGCGCCCTGGAAGGCCACTACATCAAGCCCGGGAGCGGCGGCGACCCGGTACGCAACCCGGCTTCGCTCCCCACGGGCAAGAATCTCTACGGCATCAACCCGCAGGAAGTGCCTACGCGCGCGGCCTGGGAGTTGGGCAAGAAGCTGGCGCAGGATCTCATCGAAGCAGAGCAGAAGCGCCTCGGCCGCTTCCCCAACAAGGTGGGCTTCACGCTCTGGAACACCGAACTCATCCGGCACTATGGCGCGGACCTCGCGCAGTTGCTCTTCCTCATGGGCCTCAAGCCGCGATGGGATCAGCGCGGACTCGTGGAAGGCGTGGACGTGATTCCCATGAGCGAGTTGAAGCGCCCGCGCATCGACGTGGTGATTCAAGCGGCGTCGCTTTTCCGCGACACGTTCCCGGACCGCATGGAGTTTCTCGATCAGGCTGTGCGCATCGCGGCCGCCGTGCGGGACGGTGAAAACTACATCGCCAAACACAACGAAGAGAACGAACAGCAGTTGAAGGACGCGGGCCTTTCGGCCAAGGACGCCAAGCTCCTCGCCGGCGCGCGCGTGTTCTCCAATGCCCCAGGTGGCTACGGCACGGGCGTCATCGATGGCGTAGAGAAGTCCGGCAACTATACCGACTCGAAGCCCATCACCGAGGACTACCTGATCAAAACCGGCGCTGTCTACACGGCCGGCGCCGAGTGGGGCAAGTTCGTCCCCAAGCTCTATGAACAGCAGCTCAAGGGCACCGATTCGGTGGCGCTCACGCGTTCCTCGAACGTCACCAGCGCGCTCACGCTCGATCACTACTTCGAATATCTCGGCGGCATGACCATGGCCATCCGCGACACCACCGGCACCGCGCCTGAGACCTACGTGACCGACGTGCGCGACGCCAAGCGCGCCGCCATGCTCACCGCTCAGCAAGCACTGGCCAACGACATGCGCACCAAATACTTCAACCGGAAGTGGGTGGAGGGCCTGCAGAAAGAAGGCTTCGCAGGGGCGGTGGAAATTCGCGAAACGGCCAAGAACATGTTCGGCTGGCAGGTGACCAAGCCCGACGCCATTCAAGGCTATCAGTGGGACGAAGTCAACCGCATCTATGTGGAAGACTCGCTCAACGTCGGCCTGCGCGAGTGGTTCGACTCGAAGAACCCTTACGCCTATCAGGAACTCACGGCCATCATGCTGGAGACCGCGCGCAAGGGCTACTGGAAGCCCTCGAAGGAAGTGCTCTCGAAGCTGGCCAACGAGTACTCGCGGTCGGTGGTGAAACATGGTCCGGCCGGCGTGTCGCGCCTCAACGACAACACGGCCTTTGAGGGCTACCTCAAAGAACAGCTCAACGCGCCGGGCAACGTCACCGGCTTTCAGCTCTCGGCCAACTATCAAAAAGCGATGGAGAAGGCGGCGGGCGGCGCAGGACGCATGGCCGTAGCCGGTCAGCGCCTGGTGCGCGAAATGGGCTCACCGCAAACGCAAACCATCGTTCGCTACTCAGCTTTGACCATCGGCGCAGTCTTTGCCATGGTTCTCCTCTTCCGCTTTGGATTCCGCAACAAGACTGGTATATGAACTGGTATATGAAACAGATTGCTCTTCTTCTGCTGGGTTCTTCGCTCGCTTTCGCGCAGGGTGTGACTTCTTCTCTCACGGGCACGGTGCTCGATCCTACGGACAAGGCCGTGGCGGGCGTCACGGCCAAGCTCACCAGCAAGGCCAGCCCGCTGACGATGACCTCGGTCTCGAATGACGCCGGGTTGTTCCGCTTTCAGGCGCTGCCCACCGGCATTTATACGCTGGTGGTGGAGCGCGACGGCTTCAAGCCCTATCGCCTCGAAGATTTCGAACTCGTCTCCGGCCAGGAAGTGGCCAGGTCCATCAAGCTCGAACTCGGCAGTGTGGCCGAGGGCATCACCGTCGTGGGCGAGTTGCCCGAGATCCAGCGCTTAGCGGCGAACGGCGTACGCGGCTCCAGCTACAACCCGTTTGAAGTGGCAAACATTCCCATGCTCACAGGCGGGCAGGGCCGCAGTTTCCGCGCGCTCAGCTACCAGACTCCGGGCGTCGGTTTCTCTCGCTCCGCCCACGCGCCGTTCACCGTGAATGGCAATCGTCCGATCGGCGCCGTCAACACGATGGTGGATCAGGCTGAATATAATGACCCCGTGTCGGGCAACCTGCTGGGCCGCGGCGTTACCGAGCAGCCGGTGTCGATGGAAACTGTTGAGGCGTTCGAAATGCAGACGTCGAACTTCAAGGCCGAGTTCGGCCGCGCATCAGGCGCCGTGGTGAATCTGGTGACGAAGCAAGGCGGCAACGCCTGGCGCGGCTCGCTCTATCACATCTTTCAGAACGACATCTTCAATGCGCGCAACACGACTATCCCCGTCAAGACGCCCCTACGTCTGAACATGCCGGGCTTTACCCTGGGCGGTCCGCTGCGCAAAGACAAGCTGTTCTTCTTTACCGGCTATGAGGTGAACGTGCGGAACGATTTTCGTACTTCGAGCACCATCGTTACGCTCACCGAGGCTGACCGAGCCCGCGCCGTTCCCGCTGTGCGCCCGCTGCTGGATCTCTACCCGCTGCCCAACATCCCCGGCACGAACCTGAACAGCGCCAATGTTCCCAGCCCCACTACCACCACCACGGGCATTATGCGCCTCGACTATCAGTTCAACGAACGCCACCGGCTGGGCGGCCGCGTCAACCGCGTAAACGCCATCAGCCCCACCTACGGACGCCTGCCGGCCGGCTATGGCGATCAGGAAAACCGGTCCATGTCGGGCGTGTTGTCGCTCGATTCCTCGCTCTCCCACCGCTTCTTCAATCAGGTGCGCGCAACCTACTCCACCTACTATGCGCGTGTGAGGCCATTCTTCCCTTCGCTTGGCAACCCGGCCGTGAACGGTCAGGTAGGCGCGGTGATCGTCACCGGCCTGCAGGCGCTCGGCACGTTCATTCCGCCCACGCGCACGCGCTTCCACAACTACACGGTATCGGATGACTTCACCTATTCTACGGGCCGCCACGTCATCAAAACCGGTGGCATCTTGCGCAACATTCAATCCAACAGCGTAAGTGACCGGAATTTCAACGGCACGCTGGTCTTCCCCGCCATCCAGTTACTGCTCATCGGTCAACCTGCAGTGTACAGCCGCGCCACGGGCAACAGCCGCATCGATCAGCGCAACACCGAATGGGGCTGGTATGCGCAGGACGATTGGCGCATCCGCCCGTCGCTCACGCTCAACCTCGGCGTGCGATACGAATACTACGGCGTGCCCGCCGAGAAGTTCAATCGCCTCATCCAGCGCTATGCCAGAGACGGGAACAATCTCGCACCACGCGTCGGTTTCGCCTGGGACATCGCGGGCCGCAACACCACGATCGTGCGCGGCGGCTACGGCCTGTTCTTCTCGCCGCTCCAGATGGACTTCATCGCCCAGTCGCGCTTTGCGCCGCCGCTGGTTTCCACCTTCACGCGCCCGGCGCCGCGTTTCCCTGACCTGCTGGCCGGCGCGTTCCCCAGTTCCGACGCGTATGTGGTGGACCGCGCCTTGCGCAATCCCTACGTGCAGAACTGGAACCTCACCATCGAACGCCAATTGTGGAACACGGCGAGCGTGCTGAGCGTTGCCTACGTGGGCAACCGCGGGCTCAACCTGCCGCGCACCACGCGCCCCAATCTCGGCGACAATCTCGCGCCCGGTACCCCGCGGCCTGACCCCACGCGCGGCGTGGTGAGCTATCTCACCGCTGGCGCATCGTCGAACTATCACAGCGTTCAAACGAATTTCCGCACCAGCCTTGGCCGGCGGCTCTCGCTCCGCAGCGCCTACACGTTCTCCAAGGTCATCGACATCGCTACGGACTCGAACTTCCTCCCCGTGGACGAGCGCAACTGGCGGCTTGATCGCGCAGTGGGCGACACCAACCAGCCGCACCTGCTCACCACCTACACCGTGTACTCACTGCCGTTCTTTGAAAAGAACAAGTGGCTCGGCGGCTGGCAGGTGGTGGGGCTGCTGTTTGCGCGCAGCGGCACTCCTTTCAGCCTGTTGTCGAACACGGTGAATCCCTTCGGTACGATCAACAACCGCATCAGCAACGTGCCGGGGACGATTGACCGCACGCGCCGCGGATCCCGCTGGTTCTCGCTCGCGCCCGGCGTCTCGCCCGCCGCGGTGCAACCAGCACCCGGCACTGTCGGCACGCTCGGACGGAATACCGAACGCGAGGCGAACTTCGTTGACTTCAGCCTCGGACTGCACAAAGACTTCACAGTCACCGAACGTGTGCGCGCCGAGTTCCGGGCCGAAGCTTTCAATGCCGTAAACCGCGTCAACTGGAATGCACCCATCGTTACGCTGGCCAATCCGGCGCTGTTTGGCCAGATTCTCAACGCCAGCGACGCGCGGCAGTTTCAATTGATGCTGAAGCTCCTATTCTAGGAACGAGGAGTTTGCTGTCTGATGAACTTCCGTTCGCTTGCTGCGGTGCTGTTGGCCGTAGCAGTCGCGTTGGGTGCCTTTGGCGTACATGGATTGAAAGATCGCCTCGACGCCTACGCCATGGGCATCTGGGAGAAGGCGGTCTTCTACCACTTCGTCCACGCGCTGGGCATGTTGATTGTCGCCGCGTGGCAGCGTGAGGATACCGGTGTGGTGTGCTGGCTCTTCGCCGCGGGCATCCTGTTGTTCTCCGGCAGCCTCTACGCGCTCGCGCTCACGCGCATCCTCACGCTCGGCGCCATCACGCCGCTCGGTGGCGCGGCGTTCATCGCGGCTTGGTTACTGCTCGCCTACCGGGTGTTTGCCCGCTGAGCTACCAGCCCAGCCGCAGCCCGAACTGAATCTGCCGCGATGTGCCCGCGCCGATTGTCCGGCCAAACGTGTTGAAGATGCGCCCGTAGTTAGGCGTTCCGGCCACGGTGTTGGGCGCGGCGAAGTTCGGGTGATTCGGGAAGTTGAAGAACTCGGCGCGGATCTGCAGGTTCACCCGTTCGGCAATCCGCGTGTCTTTGATCGCCGAGCCATCCAATTGTACGAAGTCCGGACCGGTGACCGGATTGCGTCCCGACGTGCCATAGCGCCCGCGTGGCGCGGCCACAAATGCAGCGGGATTCAGCCACAGATCCGGCGTCTGATTCGCTACGTACGGCGACACGCCCAGCACCCGGTCCGGCCGTTGATTGGAGAGGTTGTCGCTGCCCGCGGTGTTAGTGGCCTGTGTTACGTTGAGCGTCGCGCCGTTGCGCGCAAGGCCGATCACCGCGAGTTTCCAGCCGCCCAGGAGCCGCGAGCGCTTCTGCCACGGCAGATCCCAGATGGCGCTGAACGCCGCGTTGTGGCGGATGTCTGTGGCGCCTAGGCCGCGCTC
>VFZP01000409.1 GCA_016871115.1 Acidobacteriota bacterium | reverse complement strand
CGCCCAGCTCCAGCTTTTGTGGTGGAGACCTTTGAGACCCGTCTGCTGATTCTGAATGACTTACCTCCTGCCAACCCCGCCAACTGCGAAAGTCAGGCTAGTGGCCGGCACGCTTTCCGACGAAAGGCTGTACAGGGATCGCCCTACCGAGTAGGTGTGGGCAGTTCCCGACGGCAAGAGAGAGCCACGCACGTCTCATGGCCACCTTGGCACAGGAGCGGGTAGCGGACTTGCGAAGTCTGGCTCGCGGAGTGGAAAGCGCCAGTAGCGAACGGCTGGAAGACCTGAAGGAAGCCGCCCGGCATCTGGAGACCGCAGCCGGCTTGGCGGAGGCCCTGCGCTTATCTGGCGACCTGCTGTACGATCATGGCGACTTTGCCATGGCCGCCGAGGCGTTCCGCGGAGCAGTCGGTACGGCGGGAGTGCCGGAGGCGGTGCAGCTCGATTGTCTGCTGGGCCTCGGGCTTTGCCTGGACCACCAGGGCCTGCACGACGAAGCTCAGGGCTGCCACCGCGAGGTCATCGCCTCGGCTGGTGCTTCCAGTGAACAACTGGCGGCGGCACGGCGGAATCTCGTACACGCCGACGGTGTACGCCATTTCGCTGAGGCCGATTTTGCCTCCGCGCACGCGAGCTTCGCCAAGGCCCTGACGCTGCACCTAGGCGACGATGACTTCCGCAGCGACATACTGATGTGGCTCGGCGCCTGTCACGGGCAACTCGGCCAGTACGCCACCGCTCGCGATGCATACCAGGATCTGGTGGGTAACCGCTCCACCCACGAAGCCGTTCGCGGGCAAGCCGTCGTGTGGAAGGAGTTTGCCGAAGGGCAGGTGCTGTTTACCGAGCGGCGCTATCAGCAGGCTCGCCAGAAATTCCAAGGCATTCTCGCCCGCCGCTCCGTGGGCAACGAGTTCTCCAGCGGGGTGCGGTTGATGCTGGCTCATTGCCTCTTTCACCTGCGCGAGTATGGACAGGCGAGGCGCAACTATCGCCAGATCCTGAAGACGCGCAACGCTTCCCGCGCGCAGAAGATCGAGGCGCACCGGTGGCGCAAAGCTGTGCCCGGGCTGTTGGAACGTCTGGCGCGCGCCTTTGAGCGGCGTTGGAATTGGGGAGCTCGTTAACCGCTAGCCTCACTCACGCAAAGTGAATCCACAGCCCCGCCACGGCCGCCGCCAGCACCGCCGTAAACGCCACCGCCGGGCGTGAGGCTTGCATCGGGGCGGCCCAGTCCACCGTCAACTCCTGCGAACGCGCCGGCTCCGGATCGGCCTTGCTGATCGTCACCATCAGCGCCACACAGAACAGAAACACGAGCACGCTGAAGTTGAGAAAGCTAAACTTCACCACATCATTCAGCGGACCCAGGTCCATCTTGAACGCGTTGTGCAAAATGTCCATGCCAAAACGCGCCGCCCCGATCACCCCGCCCGTCACCAGTGTCACAAGTGCCGCGCGCGATGTCGCGCCGCGCCACAGAATGCCGGTGAGGAACGTCGCCGTGATCGGCGCGCCTACATAGGACTGCACGCTCTGCAGATACTGATACACCTCGCTGTTCAAGTTCCTGATCAGCGGGATCCAGGCAATCGACAATGCCACAATCGCCACCGTGGTCAACCGGCCCACCATCACCAGCCGCGCTTCGCTCGCCTCCGGGTGGTGCTTTTTGTACACGTCCATGGTGATCAGCGTGGAGCAGGAGTTGAACACCGAACTGAGCGACGACATGAGCGCTGCGAGCAACGCCGCCACCATGACGCCTTTCAGCCCCACCGGCATCAGCCGCAGCACCAGCATCGGATAAGCGTTGTCGCCCGTCACTTCGCCGGGCCACAACGCGCGCGCGATCAACCCGGGCAGCACAAGGATAAACACAGGCAGAATCTTGAGGGCCGCGCAAAACAGGGCCCCTTTGCGCGCTTCCTCCACGTTGGGTGCGGAAAGCGTCTTCTGCACAATCACCTGATCTGTGCACCAATACCAGATGCCGAGAATCATCGTGCCGAAGATCGTGCCGGTCCACGGATACACGCCGTCGCTGGCCGGCTTGACGATGTGAAAGAAGTCCGCCGGGAGCTTGGCGCGTAAGCCCGCGAAGCCGCCCGCTTCGTCCAGGCCGAGCCAGGTCAGCATCACCGCGCCGGCTACGAGGATAAACGCCTGCACCAGGTCCGTGTAGATGACCGCGGCCAAGCCGCCCGCCACCGTGTAGACGCCCGTGGCAATCACCAGCAGAATCGCCGTCGTGTAGTAGTCCCACCCGAACACCTCGCGGATCAGAATGCCGCCGGCAAACAGCGACACCGAAATCTTGGTGAAAATGTAGGCGACGATCGAAATCCAGGTGAGGTAGCTTCGGCAGGCGGGCGAAAAGCGGCGCTCCAAAAACTCGGGCATCGTGTAAACGCCGCTGCGGAGGTAGTGCGGCACAAACAACCACGCCAGCAGCATGAGGCAAAAGCTGGCGGACCATTCGTATACGCCCACGGCCAAGCCCGTGGACGCGCCCGATCCGGCGAGGCCAATGAAGTGCTCGCTGGAGATATTGGTGGCAAACAACGACGCGCCGATCGCGAACCATCCCACGTCGCGGCCCGCGAGAAAGTAGTCCTGCGCCGTGCGTTCCTTGCGGGAAAAGTAGAAGCCTACCGCGAAGACTATGGCAAAGTAGAGTCCGATGATCGCGTTGTCGAGCATGAGGTGTTCTGTAGACTATACCTGATGACTCGCCGCGACATTCTGAGCACGCCGGCAGTTGGGGCGGCGGCGACACGAGCGGCCGCGGCCGCCGCCGCCAAGCCGCGCCCCAACATCCTCTTGATCATTGCCGACGACCTCGGTTACGGGAACCTCGGGTGCTACGGCCAGAAACGCATCCGCACGCCGCACCTTGACCGCCTCGCCGCCGAGGGCCTCCGCTTCACGGATGCCTATGCCGGTTCCACCGTCTGTACGCCATCACGCTGCGCGCTGATGAGCGGCCTGCACACCGGCCACGCCCGCACGCGCGGCAACAAGCTGCCCGATTTGCCGCTGCGTCCTGTAGACATCACCGTCACCGAGTTGCTGAAGCGCGCGGGCTATCGGACGGGTCTGTTCGGCAAGTGGTCGCTCGGCAACATCGGCAGCACCGGACACCCGCGGCGAAAAGGGTTTGACGAGTGGTTCGGGTTCTTCAACCAGAACCACGCGCACACCTATTACCCGGACGCGCTCATCGACAACGACACGATCTTCATGTTGTCTGATAACCTCGGCAAGCCGCGCCAGTACGCGCACGACATCATAGCCGAACGGGGTCTGGCGTTCTTGAAGAGGAAAGACGCGCGGCCGTTCTTTGCCAAGTTTGCCTTCACCATTCCGCATGCCAACAACGAACTGGGCCGCGACACCGGGAACGGCATGGAGGTGCCCTCCACCGGACCCTACACCGCCGAAACTTGGCCCGAGCCTGACAAATGCTTCGCGGCGATGGTGACGCGGCTCGATGCCACCGCCGGCCAAATCATGGAGACGCTGCGCGAAACCGGGCAGGACCAGAACACGCTGGTGCTGTTCACCTCCGACAACGGCCCGCACCGCGAAGGCGGCCACAACCCGGATTTCTTTGACGACAACGGTCCGTTGCGCGGCATCAAGCGCGATCTCCATGAGGGCGGCATCTGCGTGCCGTTCATCGCTCGTTGGCCGGGCCGCGTGAAGGCGGGCGCGGAAACCGCGCAGCCCATCGCGTTCTGGGATTTCCTGCCTACCGTATGCGAGGTGGCCGGCGTCGCTGCGCCCGCGCGGTTGGACGGCATCTCCTATGCACCCACGCTGCTGGGCGCGGCCCGCCAGCGCCAGCACGACTATTTGTATTGGGAATTTCACGAACGCCGCTTTGCGCAGGCCGTGCGTGCAGGCGAGTGGAAGGCCGTACGGATCAATCCTGGCGTGCCTCTGGAGCTGTACAACCTTAAGGACGACCTCCGTGAGCAGCGCAATGTGGCCACCGAACACCCGCAGAAGGTAGCGCGGATGGAGAAGATCCTGTCTGGAGCGCGCGTGGAGTCGCCAGACTGGCCCCGTCCGCGCGCACAATGAACGTTTGCTCTCTGTAATACTTTGAACACTTTCGCAAAAAACCCTAAATCCTGAACGTGACGTGGCCGATAGGAACTTTGCAGGTGGATAGCATTGGGCATTGACATCACGGCAGTTGCGGTACAGTTGCGACATCAGGCGGACGCTACGCTGGATCACCCCGGCCGGCCGGCCGAAGAGTTCGATCTGCTCAAGGGGCATTTCCTTGCAAGCCTCAATCATGAACTGTGCACGCCTTTGAGCGGCGTATTGGGCATGGCCGATTTGCTTGGGGAGACGCGGCTGGACTTTGATCAGCGCGAGTATCTCGAAGCAATCCGGGATTGCGCATCGCAGTCGCTTGAGGCTCTCAATACGCTGCTGGACTTCTCTGCTCTCTCCGCCGGCAATGCACGGCCGCAGGATGCCGAATTCGCGCTTCCGCAGTTATTGACATCAGTGGCTACCGAAGCTGAGCGCCGCGCTGCACCGAAGGGCCCGGAAATTGTGCAGGACTTCAGCCCCGCGTTGCCGGAAACCGTGATTGGCGACGAGCGATACTTACGGCAGATCCTGCATCATCTGTTACGCAATGCCATCAAGTTCACCAACCAGGGCCAGATCAAACTCGCGGCGCGGTTGGAGCGTTCCGAAGGCGCCACCCGGCTGGTGTTGAGTGTGACAGACACCGGCATTGGCATTCCGGCCGAAAAGCTTCGCGTGATCTTCCAATCCTTCAGGCAGCTTGACGCAGGGCTGGCACGGTCTTATTCGGGCCTGGGATTGGGATTGGCACTGTCAGACAAGCTGGCACGGCTGATGGGCGGGGAGATTCACGTCTCCAGTGAGGTTGGTATCGGGTCTATCTTCACCGTTCGAGTACCGCTGGGCATTCCGGCCGCTGCGGCGGTGCAACACACCCACCAGGGCGGCTCACAAAAGCCCCGCATTCTGGTTGTGGAAGACAATCGCATTGCCCAGCAGGTGGTGCGACACGTGCTCAACCGCGCCGGGTGCCAAGTCAGCTTTGCCAGCAGCGGCGAGGAAGGCATTCAGCGCGCCGCCGCCGAACCCGTAGACCTGATCTTCATGGACTTGCAGATGCCCGGCAAGGACGGCTTTTCCGCCGCCCGCGCCATTCAGCAACTCCCGGCGCGCCGGTTCACGCCGATCATCGCACTAGCGGCCAACTACTCTGATGAGCATCGCGCCATGTGTGCGCAGGTCGGCATGCAGGGGTTTCTGTCCAAGCCCATCCAGCGAGACGAAATCCTGCGGACGCTCCAGGAGCATTCGCTCCTTCCCGCCCCAACGGCGGAAACGACTGTGATCGCCGCGCATTAGCCAGCGCCGCACCTCGCACTCAGCCAATCCCACACCTGTGTGTAGACACAATCGCATCATCCCATGAATTCAATGCGTTGGATGCGCGTCGCTCCTCCCTAGCGCGGCGACGTTACGCGATGCTACAAGGGTCAGTTCGTGCCGCTGTCAAGGCGGACCAAAAGTTTCCCATCAGGGCGGAGCAGAAGGGGACCACTTCGGACGCGGGAAGAGAGAACCAAGCTCAGTATATGGGCGTGAATGAGAAAGTGGCGGC
>VFZP01000408.1 GCA_016871115.1 Acidobacteriota bacterium | reverse complement strand
ACGCTTCGGCCCGCGGGTAGGAAATCCACGTAGACATCCCGCCGCCAAACGCGAGTAACACCGCCAGAATGCGCAGCCGTTTCGGAGCGGCGGCCACCAGCGCGGCGGCGCCCGTCACCAGCCACGGCAATGCCGCCAGCGCGTAGCGCGTGTTGTAGTAACTGTACGGCTCGCGCGTGGGCACAAAGATCGGCGTTCCGGAAAAGTAGATGCTCAGCCAATAGAACAGCGGCGGCAGGAGCAGTAACCCCGCTAGCGCAAACGCGCGCTTCCATAGCAACGCGAGCGTGCCCAGCAGTCCGAGAATCGCCAGCGGCGTGCCTGCCGTCAACCGCACGGCTTCGCGCAGTTGCGCCAGCGCGGCGAACCACGCATGGTCGCCCGGATACCGCGCCATGCCCTGATCGAGCGCGCGCTGGTAGATCGCCTTGGCCGAATACGTGCCGTGATAGAACTCCAGCGGATCCGAATAGTAGAACCAGTTGTGTCCCAACCAATACAACGGCCCGGCCGACGCGATGAGCGAAAACACCAGTGCCCCGCGCAGGCCCGCGCGCCATACAAAGTACGCCGCCACGAACGGAATCAGAAACCATCCGTCATAACGAGTCAGCGTGGCCGCGCAGACCGCCAGGCCCGCGCCCCACACCGAACCGCGCACCACACAATACGCCAGCGCCCAGAACGCCGCCGCAAAAAACGGCTCGGTCATCGGAATCGCACCGAGGTACGCCGCGTTGGGGTTCAGCAAAAACAGCAGCAGACCCACCAGAGCCGCGGTGGTGGAAGCCAATGCGTGCCGGAGTGCCGCAAACAGAAACAGGCCAGCCAGCGCCTGTGCGATGGCGGCGGGAATCGCGCCGGCGAGCCCGGAGAGCCACCAGGCGTTGTGGCGCGCAAACCACGACATGATCCAATGCGGCAGCGGCAGCCAGACCGTGCCGATCTGTTCGTAGCCCGGCGTGCGCGAATCGAACAGGCGCCGCGCAATGGTGAGATGCGCGAGCGCATCGCCGTAATAGAGAAGATACCCGCGCGAGTGAAACCACCACAGCGCGGCCGCACTGATGGAGGCCGAAATCACCAGGGCCGCGGCCCAGCCCAGCCAGCCGCCCGGACGCGCGGTTTTCCTCCCGCCTTTCGGCGGCGGCGCCGGCTTGCGCTTACTAGAATTCCGTGGCGTCTTGGAATTCTTGGAATCGCGTGTCAATTTCTGCACGAGTGAGAGTCCGGAAACGCTCCACGCCAAACTTTTCGCAGCAGAAGCTGCCCATCACAGAGCCATAGATCACGGCGCGGTGGAGTTCGCGATGATCGGCGGCGGGGTCGGCGAGGTCCACGTTCCGGCTGGTGAGGTAGCCCATGAAGCCGCCGGCGAAACAGTCGCCCGCGCCCGTGGGGTCAAACACCTGGTCCAGCAGATAGCCGGGCGCGGTGAACCAGCGCGTCTTGCCGTTGCGGTCTTTGAAGAACAGCAGCGCGCCATACTCGCCCCGCTTGATGATGACGGTCTTGGGGCCCATCGCCATGATGGCCGCCGCGGCCTGCTTCAGGTTGCTTTGGCCCGAAAGAAGCCGCGCTTCGGAGTCATTCACCAGCAGGAAGTCCCACTCGCGGATGGTCTCGAGCAACTGGCCGCGGAATTCGTTGATCCACAGATTCATCGTGTCGCCGCCGGTGACGCACACGCCGTTCATCTGCCCGCGCACGTTCTTCTGCAGGCCCGGCTGGATGTTGCCCAGGAACAGGTACGGCTTGGTGCGGTAGGACGCCGGGAGCTTCGGATCGAAGTCCACAAACACGTTCAGATCCGTGTGCCGCGTCGTGCGGTCGTTCATATCGTCGGAGTAGACGCCCGACCAGAAGAACGTCTTCCCCGGGGCACGTTCCATTCCTTCAAGATCGATACCGCGGCTGCCCAGCAGCGCCACATCCTCGTCGGCGAAATCTTCGCCCACTACGCCGACAATGCTCACGGGCGCGAAATAGGAAGCCGACAGCGCGATATAGGTGCACGCGCCACCCAACATGCGCTCCACCTTGCCATGCGGTGTTTCCACAGCATCGTAGGCGAGCGAACCAACCACAACTAGTGACATCTTTTGAGTTTAGCGCGGGTGCCCGCGCGCCCAATCTGCGGCGGGCGGGGGAACCTGCCGATAGAATGGAAGACGATAGGGTTGAGACCGGACTGAACATGGACTTTTTGCGGCGTCACTTTCTTGAGTTGCTGGCCGCACCGCTTCTCGTGTGGGTGCAGTGGCTTTGGGTGCGCCGTCTGGCGGCCGCGTTCCCTGGGTTTCCGCCTCGGCTTTTGCGTCTGGCGGGGGTGGCTGCCGTGGGACTGGTCAGCTTCGCAGCGTTGATGTTGCTGCCCTGGTCCAGCCGCCTGTTCGGCTACGCGCCGCCGGTGGAGTGGCTCAAGGCAGCGGGTATCGGTTGGGGTGTGGTGAGCGGCGCGGCTTGGATGGTTGACCTCGCTTGGCGGCGCTGGCTGGCGCCTCGTACGATGGTTCCGCCTTTGGCGGGCCGCCGGCAATTGCTGTTGCAAGCCGGACGCTTGGCTGCCACGGGCGCACCGGCCATGGCGCTCGGCTATGGAACATTTGTGGAGCGCTTCCGTTTTCGCGCCGTGGAGCAGAAGATCCGCGTCAAAGGGTTGCCGAAAGATCTCGACGGCCTGCGCCTCGCCCAGATCACCGACATTCATTTCGGCGCCTTCTTTACCCGCCGCGATCTGGACTACGCCGTGGACTTGGCGAATGCCGCCAACCCCCATCTGACGCTCGTCACCGGCGACTTCATCTCCGTCCATAGCGATCCGCTGGACGATTGCCTGGAGCGGCTGCGCCGCTTACGCGCGAGCGCCGGCGTTTGGGGCTGTTTGGGAAATCATGAAATTGTGGCGCGATGCGAAGACTATGCCACTCTGCGCGCGAGCGAACAGGGGCTACGCATTCTACGCGGCGAACGCGCGGCGGTGCGCTTCGGCAATGCTACACTCCACCTAGCGGGCGTAGATTATCAGCCGAAAGGCCGTCCGTATCTGAAGGCGGCGGCGCATCTTCTGCAGCCGCTCCAATTCAACGTGTTGCTCTCGCACAACCCGGATGTGTTTGGCGTGGCGGCTGCGCAAGGATGGGATCTGACCGTGGCCGGCCACACTCACGGCGGGCAGATCAATGTGGAGATGCTGGGAATGAGGGCAAATGTGGCGCGCTTTTACACCCCCTATGTGTATGGACATTACGAGAAAGAGGGCCGCCAGATATACGTCAGCCGCGGATTGGGCACCGTGGGTCTGCCGTCGCGTATCGGCGCGCCGCCTGAGGTCTCACTGCTGACATTGTGCGCTACCTGATACTGAGTGACATTCACGCCAACTGGGAAGCGCTCGACGCCGTGCTTGAGGCCGCGCAAAAAGAAGGCTTCGACCAGATTGTGTGCTGCGGCGACCTGGTGGGTTACGGGGCCGATCCGAATGCGGTCACCGATTGGGTCCGCTCCACCGCTTCGTTTGTCGTGCGCGGCAATCACGACAAAGCCTGCGTGGGGCTCGAGAATCTCGATTGGTTCAACCCCGTGGCGAAGACATCGGCCTTGTGGACCGCGAGCGTGCTGCGCGAAGAAAACGTGGAGTACCTTCGCAAGCTGCCAAAGGGGCCTGCTCGCGTGTCCGACTTCCAAATCCTGCACGGCTCGCCCGTGGATGAAGACGAGTACCTGATGCAGGCGGGCGAAGTGGCCCAACTGGCCGGCTACCTCGATACGCGTCTTTCCTTCTTCGGCCACACGCATGTGCAGGGCGGCTTCATTTTTCAGAACAGCGGACTGGTGAAACGCGTCCAGGGCGTGGCGCGCAAGTTCGATCATGAAGAGTTGATCCTCGATCCGGAGGTCTACTACCTGATCAATCCGGGCTCGGTGGGCCAGCCGCGCGACAGCGATCCGCGTGCCGCCTGGTGCGTCTACTATCCGCAGGATCGCCGCATCATGTATCGCCGCGTTGCCTACGACATCAAGGGCGCGCAGACGAAGATCCGCGCGGCCCAGTTGCCGGATCTGCTGGCCCGGCGGCTGTGGGCCGGGCACTAAACGAGTTTGGTGCTGGCCTGCTGTTCCTGGTGGGGGTTTTTCGCATCGTCCTGTCCGCCGGTGCTCATCCGCGGAATTGCTCCTCCCATCTTCGGGCTGTGTGCCCAGGCGTCAAAAGATCCATCCGTGAGCCGCCGCCCGGGGGATTTGCCCCAGACTCGGACCGGAACATATTCGGATAACCGCTATCCCAATTGGTTACCCGCGTGCTCGGTGAGAAGGCATGACCACCTCGGGAGCCTCGAAGATCTCCAGTTGGGTGCAGTGATGGCACAGCGACGCTGCGCAGAGGGTATCAGCGCCATGAACGCGCTTTCCCAGCCGGCCGCCAAGCGGCGCCGGGCGATTCAGTTGGCGGCGCTGACCTTGGTGGCGTTCCTTCTGCCAGCCGAGGCGGCGGCACAGGCGCCCGCGATGAAGCCCGTGAAGCTCGGACCGGTGACCGTGCAAGGCTCGATCCGCACGCGGCTGGAGAACTGGGATTAGTTCTCGAGTGGCCAAGGTGACGAGGCCTCTGTCTTCTCCGGTACATGCGCGCGCCTCTCCTTCTCGCAAGTACGCAAGCCCTTGGACTGGCAACTCAAGTTCGGCGCGCCGATCCTTTTGGGATTGCCAGACCAGGCGACGCCGGCCGCGCCGGTGGGTCCGCTTGGCCTGGGTGGCAACTACTATTCGGCGAATCACAGACGCCGCAACGCCGCGATGGTGTTCGTCAAGCAGGGCAACCTGCGCTTGAAGAATCTGTTCGGCGACGAGCGGCAGAGTACCAAGGTGGGCCGCTATGAGTTCAACGATGATACGGAAGTCGTTCCCAAGGATGCAACACTGGCGGCACTCAAGCGCGATCGCATTGCGCAGCGATTGATCGGCACCTTCGTCTGGACGCATGTCCAACGAAGCTTCGATGGCTTTCGCTATATCTCGAATCGCAAGGTCTCGGTTCACGTGCTGGGTGCGCTGCCGACGCGGGGCGTGTTCCAGGTGGAAGGCTGGGGTCCGCTACGCACCGGTTTCGTTTATGTTTCGGCGAACCGAGCGCAAGGCAATTCCGACTGGCGGCTGTTCGGTATTTATGATCACGACTGGCGAAACATACTCAAGACGGATAACCGGCCCGTGACGGTGCGCCGCGCCGACCTGACCAGCGATATTCGAATCGGCACCTACGGCGGGCATCTACTTCACAAGGTACCGCTCAAGCAGGCCGGGGCCGTGGATGTGCTGCTGTGGGGCGCCTCGCAGAAATCGCAGTTGGGGGCGGCTGAGTCATCGCGCCGCGGCGGGAGCGGCCGAGATCGGTTGGCAACCAGCAGGTGCGGCGCGGTTGAAGCCGTGGCTGCGCGGGGGGTTACTACTACGGCTCCGGAGACGGCAACGCGTCGGACGGACGGCACGGGGCATTCTTCCAGAGTATTTGTTTACCGGGCACTGAACAAATGGAGCGCAAGCATGTGGCGTAGGGTAGGTGGCGCAGAGCAAAAAGCAACGTGAGGAGCCCGGACCAAGTCGCGGAGAGTTGGAGCGCGAGAACGCGCGGCTACGGCAGGAGAGTGAGCGGTTGCAGCGGGAGATCGAACGCCT
>VFZP01000407.1 GCA_016871115.1 Acidobacteriota bacterium | reverse complement strand
TGCTGTGACGAGAAGAGCCAATGTCAAGCCTTGGAGAGGACGCAGCCCGGGCTGCCGCTGGGGGTCGGCGAGATCCGGACCAAGACGCACGACTACAAGGGCTCTGGTGCAAATCGGCAGGATGGACGAGGATAGAAGAATGGCCCGTCTTGCTCGTGGAGAGCGGTTTTGCCTGGCCTGCCGGTGGCGCGGCGGGGGCGCAGCCATCGTGGTGGTCATTCCGCAAAGTGGAGCGCGCTGCGGTTCCCAACAACGCGGCTACGCATCCGGTGGACGCGTTCATTGCGGCGAAGCTGGCGGAGAAGAAGCTTACCGCCGCCCCGCTGGCGGACAAGCGCACGCTGGTTCGCCGCGCGTACTTCGATCTGCACGGGCTGCCTGCGCCCGTGGACGAGATCGAGCGCTTTGAAACAGACCCCGCGCCCGATGCGTGGTCAAAACTCGTGGACCGGCTGCTGGAATCGCCGCGCTATGCCGAACGCTGGGGCCGGCACTGGCTGGACGTCGTTCGCTATGCCGACACGGGCGGGTTTGAAACCGACATCTACTTTCCGAACGCGTGGCGCTACCGCGACTAAGTGATCTAGTCCTTCCACAAAGACAAGCCGTTCGACGTGTTTGTGAAGGAGCAGGTGGCGGGTGACGAACTCTGGCCCGGGAGCCTGGACCTCGAAGGCGGCTTCAAAGTACCGGAAGAAAAACAGCGGCGGCTCGAAGCGCGCATCAGCACGGGCATGTACACGATCGGGCCTGTCTATCACGAGGCCGCGCTGTTCGGCGGGCAGCAGCGCTATGAGTGGCTTTCGGACGTGGTGGACACGACGGGCGAGGCGTTTTTGGGTTTGACGCTCGGCTGCTCACGCTGCCACGACCACAAGTTCGACCCGCTCACCAGCCGCGACTATCAAGGCATGATGACGATTTTTGCCACCAGCGATGAACGCGAAGTGCCCGTGATTCCGAAGTTCAATATCTACGGCTTCCAGAGCGGCTATCCGAACTGGCTGAAGGTGGAGGACATCAAAGGCGCCGTCGGCAAGATCGACGCAGGCGTGCGCAAACGCGCGGTGGACCGGGTGCGCGCCCGCTTCAACGCCACGGAACTGGCGGCCTTCGACGTGCCGGCAGCGAAGCGTACCGCCGAGCAGCGCGTGCTGGCGGCGCGGGTGGAAGCAGCGATGACCGAAGCCGGGCTCCAGGAAAACGTACAGGGCCGCAACTTCGATTTGACCTATACACCCGAGGAGAAGAAGCGGCGCGATGAGTTGATGCGCCAGTTAGGCAAAGCGGCGCTGAAGGCGAACCCGGTTATGCAGACGGCCACGGTGCTGGGTCCGGCGGATGAGAACTACGAAGTGCATTTGACGTCGCGCGGCGATTGGCGGGGCAAGGGTGACAAGATCGCGCCGGCGCTGCCCGCGGTGCTCTCCGGTGGCGCGGCGGCGGTGGATGCGGTGCAGCGGCGGCGGTAGCTGGCCGAGTGGCTGACGAGCCCGAACCATCCGTTGACGGCGCGCGTAATGGCCAATCGCGTATGGCACTGGCATTTCGGGCGCGGCATTGTGGCCACGCCGAACGATTTTGGACGGCAGGGCGAAGAACCGTCGCACCGTGAGTTGCTCGACTGGCTGGCGGCGGAGTTCATGGCGAAGGGCTGGAGCGTGAAGTCGCTGCACCGGCTCATCATGACGTCGGAGACGTACCGGCGGTCGTCGTCGGCGAGCGTGGCGGGGAGTGTGGCGATCGATGCGAACAACATGTATCTGTGGCGCGGCAACCGGAAGCGGCTGGAGGCGGAGTCATTGCGCGATGCGGTGCTGGCGGCCAGCGGCACGTTGAATACGAAGATGGGCGGGCGGCCGGTGATTCCGCGGTTGAGCAAGGAAGAGTACACGACGATGTGGGCGCGGAGCCAATGGCCTGAATCGCTGGATGAAGCCGAGCATGACCGGCGCAGCGTGTACCTGTATGTCAAGCGGAGCTTCTTGATGCCGATGATGACGGCGTTCGACTCGCCCGATCCTTCGGTCAGTTGCGCGCGGCGCGATGCGACCAATGTGGCTCCGCAGGCGCTGACGCTGATGAACGGGCAGTTCACCACCACGCAGGCGCGGCGGATGGCGGCGGGGATCGTCCAGAAGGGCGGCGATTGGACGGAACAAGCGTTCCGCATGGGGCTGGCCCACGCGCCCACGGCGCGAGACCGTGAGCAAGCGCGCGTGATTCTGGGCGCCGCTCCCGATGAAGCGGCGCTGGCGCGGCTGTGTCTGGTATTGTTCAACACCAACGAATTTGTCTACGTGGATTGATGAACATGTGCAACAAAACTTGGATCGCGCATTCGCGCCGGGAGTTTCTGGAGAAATCAGCGTTGGGCTTCGGCGGACTGGCCGCGTCGTGGCTGTTGGCGCAGGATCGCGCGGCGGCGGCTCCGGCATCGAGCTTCGCGCCGCGCCAGCCGTACTTCAACGCCAAGGGCAAGGCGGTGATCTATCTGTTCATGCACGGCGGGCCGTCGCACCTTGACACGTTCGACCCCAAGCCCGCGCTCGCCGCGCTGGATGGCAAGCCCGTGCCGCCGAGCTTCGGCAAGGTGGACTTCCAGTTCACCAAGATGGACAAGGTGCCGATTATGGCATCGCGCCAGGTGTTCAAGAAGCGCGGACAATCGGGGCTGGAGATTGCCGGCTTGTTCGAAAAGGTGGCCGCGTGCCGATGATCTTGCCGTGATCCGTTCGGTGCATCATGACGGCTTCACGCATGTGACCGGGCAGAACTACATGAACCTCGGGTGGCCGCGCGTGGGCCGGCCGAGCGTGGGTTCGTGGGTGGTGTACGGGCTCGGCAGCGAGAGCAGCAATCTGCCGGCGTATGTGGTGATGCTGGATGGCGGGATCAAGGCCGGCGCGCCGGCGTACGGGTCGGGCTTTCTGCCGGCGATGTACCAGGGCACGCTGTTGCGGAGCGAGGGTCCGCTGATCTTGAACGTGAACCGGCCCGACGGCGTGAGCGCCGCCGAGCAGGAGAAGATGTTCGCGGCGCTGCGCGAAATGAACGAAGAGCATCGCGCGCCGCGGGCCGAGGATAGCGAGCTTGCGGCGCGCATGGCGTCGTATCAGCTGGCGTTCAAGATGCAGATGTCGGCGCCCGAGGTGGCGGATCTGTCGCGCGAATCGGAGGCGACGCGCAAGCTGTACGGGCTTGACCAAGCCGACACCGCCGAGTTCGGCTCGCAGTGTCTGATGGCGCGGTGGCTGGTGGAGCGCGGCGTGCGCTTTGTGCAGCTTTACTCCGGCGGCAAGAAGGGCGCCGAGGTGGGCTGGGACGGGCACAACGAATGCGAGCAGAACCACGCGTTCATGGTGAGCAGGGTGGACAAGCCGATTGCGGGGCTGCTGACGGATTTGAAGAGCCGCGGGATGCTGGATTCGACGGTGATTTTGTGGGGCGGCGATTTTGGGCTCACGCCATTCGCCGATGGTGCGGAGGGCGGCGGCGGCAATCGCAACGGGCGCGACCACAATCCGTACGGGTTCTCCGTGTGGATGGCCGGCGGCGGCATTCGCGGCGGCAAGGCGATTGGGGCAACCGATGAGATCGGACTTCGCGCGGCCGAAGACAAGATGACGGTGCACGATGTACACGCGACGCTGCTGGGGCTGCTGGGCGTGGACCACAAGCGGCTGACGTATCCATTCCAGGGCCGCGACTTCCGGCTGACGGACGTGCATGGGGAGAATGATCTGACGGCGCGGCTGACGCGGGGTTGAGGCGATAAAGATGTGTGGCTTCCACCAGCGACGGGATTAGTTCGCGCTCCGCGCCGGGCTCTGGCGCGGGACTGCGTTTGGAGGTCACGCGGTGTTGATTCAGCCGCTGCCCCAGCGCCTGGGCCAGCAAGACGGATGGGCAAGAATCGCCGCCACAAGGAGGACCATCACGCGCCATTATCGGATGCGAAGAGTTTTCTCATGAACGAAGACAGCATTGATGGCCTCTTGCTCGCCATCTATGACGCAGCCGAAAATCCGGCGCTGTGGGAGCCGTGCATGGAGCTGTTGTGCACGGCGACGGCTTCGGCCAACGGCGCCATCGTGCGGCACAACCTGCTCACCAGCCATTCCGCCGGCGCCTATCATGGCTTTGACCGCACCAGCATCGCGCCCTAATTCCAATACTTCGCTTCGGTGAATCCGTGGCTACCGAAGCCGGGCTACAACGAGGCCGGACCTGGCGCGCATGAGGCTTGGCGCGGGATTGACCTTGTGCCGACTTCGAAGCTCCGCGGCACCGAGTTCTACACGGATTGGGGCAAGCAGAATCACGTGGTGAACTCCATCGGCGCGGGCCTCATGGTGGACGGCGCGGACCTCACTTACATCTGCTTTGGCCGCAGTGAGCGCGACGGCATTCACTCAGACGCGGCGGTGGCTCTCACCACACGACTGCTTCCGCACCTGCGCAAGGCGTTGAGTCTGCGGGCCGTACGGGCACAAGTGTCCGGCCTGCGTGCCGCCGCCCACGCCATCCAACAGCCGCTGCTGCTGGTAGACCGCCACGGCCGCCTCGTCGAACGCTCGGCGGCGGCGAGCCGGTTGCTGGACGCGCGCTCAGTGCCGACGGTGGAACGTGGCGGGCGCTTGACCGCGGTGAATCCGCAGGACCGTCCGGTGTGGGATGCGCTGGTGGCCAGTCCGCATCCCGTGCTCGCGCGCCTGCCGGGGCGCGGTGCGGCTTCTGAATTAGTAGCCGCTGCCGAGCCTGTCCGTGGCAACGCCACCGCGCACCATCCTTTTTCCGCCGCCAATTCCGGACTGGTGGTAATTGCGCTGCTGCCGGTTGGCATGGCGGTCAAGACCGGCAGCGGATGGGAGCGCGCCGCCGCTCTCTACGGATTGACTCCGGCCGAGTCGCGCTTGGTGGCGATGCTCCTCGCGTGCGGAGGGCTTGACCGTGCTGCGGAGGTGCTCGGCATCTCCCGCAATACCGCCAAAACGCAGATGGCGGCGATTTTCCGCAAGACCGGCACGTCGCGCCAGGGCGAGGTGATCCGGCTGTTCGCGCAAATTGGCGTCATAACCCATATGGGCGATGACGAGGTTGGCGGCAGCGATAAATAATACTTGAGCCAGGAAACTGGACCAAGGTAGGCAGGGCGCCCGGCGAATAGACCTTACGCCGCGCGCGCAATGCTGCCCCGCGCCCCGCTTGTGCGCCTCGCCCGCTGAGTAGTAGTAGCTAAGCCAAATTGTTTGGATCATGTTTCGGCGCTAAGTAGGACATGCCAGATGTATTAGGAGGCTCGAATAAGACCAAGAACAAGATCGGTTGCGTCAAAACATGGGAGACAGTGCCTGGGAGGACAGGTAGCCGTCCGCTGCAAATGCCGCGACGGACAGTGATCATTGTGACACGATGATACTGGCTGGTAAAGCGGAAGCGGGCTATGCTGGAGAGCAACCCGCCGAGGAATAGCCAACCGGAGACTCATCCAGACGATGGTCGTGCAGTTGGCGCCCTCCGGCCGGCTGCGTGAACCGGCTGCGGCGCAAGCGTACGGGAGGTGGCCACCCGCCACCTTGTACTGTTGTGCGAGAACCAGGAAGGCTATAAGAACCTCACCAACCTTGTCTCCACAGGCTTTCTCGACGGCTTCTACTACAAGCCGCGCATCGATAAAGACC
>VFZP01000406.1 GCA_016871115.1 Acidobacteriota bacterium | reverse complement strand
ACCATTGTAATTAGCGGTATCGAACTGGCGGAGAAGATCAAGAAAGGGCAGTTCAAATTTGGCAAACTTGGTGGGGCAGCGGCGACGATGCCGGAGATCTGGCGAGCCGCGTTGGCCGCGTGATCGGGGTCGGGATCGATACGCGACCGGCGGGCTGAAACGATATCAAACAAGTGTCAACCAAGATTTTGCACCAGAGCCATCACATCGATATCGCGCTCGTCCAGGCGCGCGAGCGCCGCGGAGAGTGTATCGGTCCACACCAGCGTAAATGCGCCAGACTCCGGCCCTTCGGCAATCCACCGCAAAACCAGCGAGGCATAGCCAGGGCTGTCTTCGACGAGCAGAACTTTCAATGGCGTCACCCTCTGCTCTTCGGCCGGATTGCGCCCGGCAAGAGCCGAAATGTGGATGGAGTACTGCTTTGCCATCTGAAATATTTTGTTAAAATGCAAGCAGCCATGAGGGCCAACCTCCCAGTCGCTATCCTTATCTGCGCCGCCGCCGCTCCATTCCTGCTGCCCGCCCAGGTGCCGCCGCCGCAAGACCCGGTCGAAGCCGCGCACAAGCCGCTGTTCCAGCCCGCCGCTGAGCCCAGCAAAGCCATCGCCGCCGCCACCGCGGAAATCGCCAGCCAGCGCGGCCCCCGTTCCTCGCCGTCTGCCAAGGTTGCCCGCCGCAACTATATTGATGAACACATCTTCGGCCGCATGGCCAAGGACGGCGTACCGCACGCCCCGCTCGCCTCCGACGAAGAGTTCGCCCGCCGCGCCTGGCTCGACACCACCGGCCGCATTCCGGAAACCGCCGACCTCACCACCTTCGCCGCCTCCACCGATCCGGCCAAACGCGAAAAGCTCATCGATCGCCTCGTGGACTCGCCCGAGTTCATCGACAAATGGACCTACTACTGGGAAGACCTCTTCCGCGCCGGCCAGCGCATGGGCCACGGCCTCAATCTCTTCCACTACTGGATGCGCGAGTGGATCCGGCTCGACCGTCCTTATAATCAGGTGGTCACCGAACTCCTGAACGGCGGCGGCAAAACCAGCTTCTCCTTCCCCGGCGGCCTCTACTTCGCCCGCGACTTCGTCAAAGCCAAGGACGACCCCGAAGAAGAAGGCGCGCTGGATCTGGTCAACTACCCCGACACCGTCGACGAATTCACCGTCACCTACTCCAAGGTCTTCCTCGGCATGAACCTGTCGTGCATCTCCTGCCACGACGGCGCGCGGCACCTTGAAAACGTCAACCTCTTCCTCACCGGCAAAACGCGCGAAAACTTCTTCCAGCAGGCCGGCTTCTACGGCAAAACGCGCCAGATCATGAACTGGGAGAACGGCGGCCAGGCCAACACCGAATACACGATCGATGACGACTCGCCCGGCTACGACACCAAGTCGCTCAGCATCCTGCGCGTCGCGCGCACGGGCGGCAACAGCGATCCGCGCTTCATCCTCACCGGCGAAGCCGCGCGCCCCGGCCGGCATCCGCGCGACGAACTGGCCCGCATGCTCACCTCGCACATCCAGTTCTCGCGCGCCTTCACCAATCGCGTGTGGGGCGAGTTGATGGGCTTCGGCATCGTGGAACCGGTGGACGAGTTTGACCTCGCGCGGTATGACCGCAACTCGAAGCTCCCCGCCGGCTGGACCATCCAGCCGTCCAACCCGGAACTCCTCGATGCGATGGCCAAGGATTTCCAGCAGTCCAACTACAGCTTCCGCAATTTCGTCAAGCGCGTGATGAAGTCCAGCGCCTATCAGCTTTCCTCGCGCTTTGACGGCGAGTGGAAAGAGACGTATGCCCGCTACTACGCGCGCAAGTACGTGCGCATGCTCTCGGCGCCGGAACTGCACGACGCTATTGCCGTCGCCACCGCGCGCCCGGGCAGCTACAAGAGCGGCAATCGCAACGTGTCGATGGTGCACCAGATGTCGGAGCCGAAAAAAGCGTCGGGCGACGTGCAGAACTTCCTGCGCATCTTCGGCCAATCCACGCGCGACGACATGCCGAAAAAGCCTATGCCGTCGTCGCTCCAGGCGATGATGCTCATGCAATCGAAGGTGGTGACGGACCGCGTGCTGGCCCTCGGTTCCAGCCGCGTAGACCAGTTGGTGAAAGATCCCGCGGTCACCGAGGCCTCCATCGCCGAGTCGCTCTACCTCGCCACCCTGTCGCGCAAACCCACGCGCGAAGAAGCGGCCGTGGCCCAGGCGGCGCTCGCCAAAGACCGCCGCCGCGGGGCGGAAAATCTCCAGTGGGCGCTCATCAACAGCCCTGAGTTCATCTTCAACTATTAAGGACGCACCTGTCGTGGACCAGAAACTATTTGACGTCTTCCCCACTCGCCGCGATCTGTTGCGGCTCGGCGGCTACGGCCTCGGCGGCGCGTTTGCTTCGAACGCCTTGTTCACGCCGCAACTGCGCGCGGCCGGTAAATCAAACCCGCGCGGCTCAGCCCGCTATGTCGTCGTGATCGAACTCGCCGGCGCCATCAGCCACCTCGATACGTTTGACTTCAAAGAGTCTGCCGGTACGCCGAAAGACCTCGACGTGCGGCCGATCAAGAACGACCTCTATCTCTCGCACCGTCTCTTCCCCGAACTCTCGAAAGAGATGGATAGCGTGGCCATCGTGCGCTCCATGTGGAGCCATGAAGTGGTGCACTTCCGCGGCCAGTATTACTCGCAAGCGGGCCGCCCGCTGAACCCCGGGATCGTGAATGAGATCCCCGCCGTCGGCTCCGTCATCGCGCACGAACTCGAATCGCAGCGCCGCGAGACCGACACCTTCCCCACCTACGTGGGCTGCAACCTCGATACCGCCGGCTGCGGTGCGCTCTCCACCGGCTTCCTGCATCCGCGCCACTCCGTCGTCGACATCAACTTCCGAGGCGGGCTCGGCGACACCAACGTCGACGGCGAAGCCGCCAAGCTCCTTGAAGAACGCTATCGCCTGCTGTCCCAACTCGACAAGGCGACGGGCGCGGCGCGCGATGGGCGAGACCGCACCATGTCGGCCTTCCGCGACTTCCAGAACAGCGCCTACCGCATTCTCGGCGACCCGCGCTGGCCCAAAGCCTTCAACATGCTGGCGGACGAGAAAACCCGCTACGGCGACAACGAAGTGGGCCTCGGCTGCCTGCTCGCGCGCAACCTGATCCAGGCCGATGCGGGCACGCGCTACATCCACATCACACACCCGGGCTGGGACCATCACGCGCGCATCTTCACTCACTCGGCCAAGTCAAACCACTATCTCTTGTGCAACCAGTTTGACCGCGGCATGGCGAACCTGATGCGCGATCTCGCCGCTGCGCCTTCGCCACGCGATCCGGGCAAGACGCTGTTCGATGAGACGCTCATCGTGATGGCCACCGAGTTCGGCCGCACGCCCGGTGCGCTCAACGGGAACGCCGGCCGCCACCACTACAATCCCTGCTACCTGTCGATGTACGCGGGCGGCGGGGTCAAAGGCGGGCGCATCGTCGGCAAGACCGACGCGGACGGCACCAAGACCATCGACAACGGCTGGAAGTACAAGCGCTTCCCGCCCAAGACCGAAAACCTGTACGCCACCATTTACTCGGCCCTCGGCATTGACTGGTGCAAAGAGATCACCAACACGCCTAGCAAACGCGCCTACCGGTATGTCGATATCTTGGGCGCCACCGAGTTTGCCATGGACGATGAAATCATGGATCTGTTCGTCTAGTTGCCGATGCTCGCGGTTCTTTTCCTCGCGCTGCAGGCGGACATGGCGCTCATTCCCGCTGGCGAATTCCTGATGGGGCGCTCCAAGGCCACGCCAGACGACAAGACTAAGATGCGGCCGATCGTGTTACTCGATGACCGGCCGGTTCACAAAGTCACTCTCGACGCGTTCTATCTCGACAAAACCGAGGTGACCAACGCGCAATACGCCGCGTTTGTGAAGGCCACCAAACACCCCGCTCCCTATCACTGGAAGGAAGCGGTGCCGCCTGACTTACCCGTGTTCAACGTGGGTTGGGACGACGCGCGTACATGCTGCGAGTGGGCCGGCAAGCGCCTGCCCACCGAAGCCGAGTGGGAACGCGCCGCGCGCGGCGGCGTCGACGACTTCAGCTTCCCGCACGGCGAGGACAAACTCGAGGCCAAGGACGCGCGCTTCGGCGTCGAGACAGGTCCGGGCCCGGTGGCGAAATTTCCGGCGAACGCCTTCGGCCTGTTCGATATGGCCGGCGGCGTCAGCGAGTGGACCGCCGATTGGTTCGAGCGCGAGTATTACTCGAAGCCCGAGTCCGCCGGTCCCAACCCGCGGGGACCCGCGCAAGGCACCCACCGCGTCATCCGAGGCGGCGCATGGTCAGACTCCGCGCCCCGCTGCACCGTGTTCTTCCGTAACTGGGTCCGCGCCGTGCACAAGACTCCGAACCTCGGCTTCCGCTGCGCGCGCAGCGCCAAGTAGCCCGCCAAGCTGACCTGCTGATTGAAATGACCGGCGTCTTAGACGGTGGCGTGCCACTCGGGTGTCAACATCGAGACGCCGCTCGGGCTTCAGTCGGGCCCCGCGCGCAGCAGGTGCAACAGGAAGTAAGTTGGCTCCGTATCAATCAATTCGCCGGAGTGTCGCGTCACACGCGCGTCATCGCTTCATTCCGCCGCCCCGTCGCCACCGCGTCCGTCGGCCGTGGCCGCCCGCACCTTGCTCCCGCCCCGCATCGATTCGAGTACCGCCTGCCGGTTGTAGCTCCAGTCCTCGTTCGCCTTCCCCACCAGCGCTTCCAACTCGGCGAGGGTCTCGCGCCGCAGTTGGCCCGGGTCGCGCATCTGCTCCTGGAGCCACGCCACGGCAGCCTCCGGCGTCATGCCCTGGTTCCCCGCCGCGATCCCGAACAACTGGTTCGCCCGCTCAAGGTTCTTCACCCGCAGTTCCTCCGGCCCATGCTGCGCAAATTCCAGCCCCGCCAACGCCGCCAGCCGCAATTCCCGGGGATGCGACGACGGCAAGGCTTGGAACAACTCGGAGACAATCGTCAAAGCTTGTGGAGTCGCCAACCGCAGCGCCACCGGCAGCCACACCGCCTGCGCCAGCCAGTGCAGCCGTCGCTCCTCCTCAGCGTCAATGACAGAGAGATTGTTCAACGCCGTCAACAGGCCCGGCCACGCCCGTACCCGGGCCAGCGCGCCCGCCGCCTCCGTGCCATAGCGCACGGCCCCTGCCTGGTCGCCTTGCTGATACGCCAGCGCCGCCATGTTGTGCATTGTGGCGGCCTTGCCTTGCGGGTCGCCGATCCGCTCCTTGATCTCCATGGACTGCCTGTAGAGCGCCAGCGCTCCCCCAGCGTCCCCCTGCCGCGCCCGCAGCCCCGCCATTTGGTGCAGTGTGGCGGCCTTGCCTTGTGCGTCACCGATCTGTTCCTTGATCTCAAGAGACTGGCTGTAGAGCACCAGCCCGCCCGTTACGTCACCCTGTTGGGCCTTCAGCCGCGCCATGTTGTGGAGTGCGGTGGCCTTACCTTTCGCGTCGCCGATCCGCTCTTTGATCTCCAGGGACTGGCCGTAGAGTGCTGGTGTTTTGTAATCGAATTGCCTGTAAATAACGGCGGAACTGTGCCATACTTAGCCATGGCGCGCCCTGTCTCGACCATCGAGCTCACTCCAGAAGTGCGATCCACGCTGCGGGGCCGTGCTCACTCTCCCACCAGCGCGCAGCGCGACGCA
>VFZP01000405.1 GCA_016871115.1 Acidobacteriota bacterium | reverse complement strand
GGGCAGGGGCGACGATGCCGGAGATCTGGCGAGCCGCGTTGGCAGCGTGATCGGAGTCGGGTTCGATCGAGACCCGCGGACCGAAACGGTATCAAGCCAGTGTCAACCCAGATTTTGCACCAGAGCCCTCTGAGCGGCGCGCACCTCGTATCCACGGCCTTCTCACGCGTCTCGCGACGAAACCCCTGTAGAATGCGGGCTAGCGCTCCGGTTGCGCGCCGTAGATCGCGCGCACTCGTTCATATTCGGCCAGCGCGGCCTTGGCGCGTGCGTCGTCTTTCGCGGCTCGGTGCAGGCGATGCAACTGATAAAGGACAGAGGCATCGTGCGGCACCGCGCGGCGCAGGCGCTCCAGCGCGGCAATGGCTTCGGCGGGCCGCCCCAACGATTCGTACAGGCGCGCCGCCAACCGGTCAGCCGCGGGGTCGCCTTCGGCTTTCTGCGCCCAGGTGAGCGCTTCGGCCGCGCGGCCCGCCTTCTGCTGCAACCGCGCCATGCCGGCTTGCGACAGCGCGAGACCGATTGACGACTGGTAGGCCCGCTCGGCCCCCGCCGCATCGCCCTGGCGCTCGAGGCAGTAGCCGAGATGCGCATGGGCACGCCCATATGCCGGGTTCCGCTCAAGCGCCAGGCGGAACCAGCGCACGGCTTCGGCGCAGTCATCGAGTTCGGAGTCATAGTGGCGGCCCAGAAGGTAGTAAGGGCCAAAGTCACTCGGTTCGCGCCGGATGGCCGCGTGCATCTGCTCGCGGAACAGGACGTATTGGCGCGCGAGATAATAGGCAACGCCCAGGGCCTTGGAGTCGCCCAGCGGGCGCAGAGTGCGTATCGCCGTGACAGCGTCGTTCCCCACAATCGCCAGTGTGCCGCGCCACAACCGGCGCGCGTCTTCTGACGGCAGTGCGGCAGCAAACACCGCGGCGCGCTTCACATCGCCGGACCGCAGTGCGTCAGCCACACCCCCGCCGCCGCTTGGCGGCAGGAGCGGCGCGAGGTCCGGCGGCTCGGCGGCGGCCAACCCGCGGCAACACAGCCAAGCAACCGCAGCGTACTTCAGCCTGTTACTCGCACTGCTCAGTCTCGGCACCCTTCCTTTATATTCGCAGTTCCTGCCAGACCTGCAAGCGAAAACACCGGCCGAGTATGACGCCTATCTCGATGTGCTGGACGGGCCGGCGATTGAAAAGGGCCTCGCCTTTGAACGCGCCTTCCCTCAGTCCGCGCTCCGCCTGCCGGTGTTTGAGTTGCAGGCCCGCGCGTGGCGGGACCGGGGCGACGCGCGGCGCGCCATTGCCGCCGCTGCGGCCGGGCTCGTCATCGCGCCAGACTACGTGCCGCTTCTGGTGGACCTCGCCGATCTGTTCGCCAACGGCGGGTCGCCCGAACTGGAGCGTGCCAGCGCCGCCGCTGCGCGCGCGCTGCTGTTGCTCGAAACAGCCCGCGCACCGGCGCGCATCCCGGCGGACGCCTGGGCCGTTGCGGTGGCCCGGCTGCGTGCGCGCGCTCATTCGGCGTTAGGTCTGGTGCGGTTCAAGCAGGAAGATTCCGCTGGCGCGCGCCGTGAATTCGAAGCGGCGCTCGCGCAGGGAGCGGCTGAGGAAAACCCGGCGATTCACTACCGCCTGGGGCGGTTGCTTGCGTCTATCGGCCCGAAGGCCGAGGCGCGCCGGCATCTGGAAGCAGCGGCTCTGTCTGGCAACAAGCCGCTGCGCGAACGGGCCCTGGCGGCGTTGGCGGAATTGCCGCACGAATAGCGTGCTTGCTTTCCGCCGCGCTGCTGTATACGATTCCATGGCATGAGATTTGCCCAGTCCGCTCTTGCCGCACTTTTCATTGCCGCCGCGACCGCCCACTTACTCGTCGCCCAGGGAAGCCTCGGTGGACTTACCGGCCGCGTGACCGATAACTCGGGCGCGACGATCCCAGAAGTATCCATCCAGCTCCGCAACGTCGACACCGGCGCCGAGTTTCAAGCCGCCACCAGCTCGGACGGCGCGTATCTCGTCAACAGCCTGCCGCCGGGGCGCTATCGCGTGTCGGTTTCAAAGACGGGGTTCCGCACCACGGTGCGCGAGTCGGTGGTGGTGAGCACGGCCACGGTCTCGGCGGCGGACTTCGCTCTCGAAGTCGGCTCAGTCACAGACTCGATCACCGTATCCGGCAGCGAAGTGCAACTGCAAACCACGTCCGCCGAAATCGGCACCGTCATGCCCACCAAAGCCATTCTTGACCTACCTATCTCCATGGGTGGCGCGGCCACCACTGGCGCCACGGGGCGGCGTCAGATTGAGAATTTCATGTTCCTCACGCCCGGTGTCACCGGCACGCAGTGGAACAAATCCATCAATGGCGCGCCCGGCTTCAGCCAGCAGGTGTTGATTGACGGCGTGGACATGCAGAATATCGGCGCGCCTGGCTTCATCGCCGAGGCCAGTCCGCCGTATGAAGCGGTGGAGGAGTTCAAGGTGCAGAACACTCTGTACCCGGCAGAGTTCGGCGGCGGCCTGGGCGTAATGAACTTCACCATGCGCTCGGGCACCAACAAGTATCATGGCGGCCTGTTTGAATTCTTCCGAAACGAAGCGATGGACTCGCGCACGTTTTTCGGCGGCAGCCGCAAGGCGCTGCTGCGCCAGAACGAATACGGCGGAACCTTTGGCGGACCGGTGCGCCTGCCCGGCTACAACGGCACCGACAAGACGTTCTTCTTCTTTGCCTATTCCGGCTTCCAACTCCGCGGCGGCGTCCCGGTAGGCGCATTCGTCACGCTGCCGACGCAACTTCAGCGCGGCGGCAATTTCTTTGACTATCCGTTCCCCATCTTCGACCCCGCCACCACCGCGCCCGATGGCCGCGGCGCGTTTGAACGCCAGCCGTTCGCCGGCAACCAGATTCCCGAGTCGCGCTTCAGCGGCGTGGCGCAGCGCGCGCTGCCGCTGATTCCCGTGCCAGACCTGCCGGGCTTCTTCAACAACTACCGGAGCCGCCAGAACCAGCCCGGCACCGACAGCGACTGGAGTGTGAAGATCGACCACCAGCTCATCAGCAAACAGCGCATCTCGGCGCGTATTGGAACGTGCGCGGCGAGACGACGATTAACGGCGCGGTGGCCGGCGAGTTCAACACCGGCTTCCGCGTTACGCCCACCACCGCCAGCGGCACGCGCCTCAATCACACGCACGCCATCAGCCCCACGCTGCTGAACCGCCTTGGCTTTGGGTACACGCCGACGAGCCCCACGTGGTCACGCTGGCTGCTCGATCCGCGCGAAGGCAACAAGGTGCTGCGTATTCCTGGCATTTCTGAAAACGCGCGCGGGTTTTCGCAACTGGCCTTTGCCGGACCCACGCCCTACGCGCAGCTCGGAAACGCCAACAACAACGGCACCGATCCGCAGTTCTTCCAGAACTGGAGCATCGCCGATGACCTGTCGTGGGTGCGCGGCCGGCATCAACTCAAGTTTGGCGGCACCTTCCGCTACCGCCGCATGACCGTGCAGGACCGGCGCAACGAGAGCGGCTCGTTCAACTTCAACTCCTTCTCCACCTCGCAGCCGAATAGCGTGGACTTTGCCCGCCACGGCAATCCGTTTGCGTCGTTCCTGCTGGGTGAAGTCTTCTCGGCCAGCGCCGCCGTGCCCGCGCCCACGCGCCAGCACAACGACCAATTGATCGCCTTCTACGGCGAAGACGTTTTCAAGCTCACCCAGCGCCTCACCATCAGCCTCGGCCTGCGCTACGAACTGCCGCTCTATGTGAAGGAGAAGGACGGCATCATTTCCTACATGGATCCATCGCGGCCCAACCCGGCCGCCGGAAACCGCCCGGGCGCGCTGGTCTTCCTCGGCAACGGCGCGGGCCGCCGCGGAGACCGCACCGTCATCCCCGCCTACAACTACGGCTTCTCGCCGCGCCTCGCCATCACCTACGCGCTGAACCGCAAGACGGTCATCCGCACCGGCTACGGGCTCTTCCGCGTAGAGACCGCCGTGGGCCGTATGAATAGTTGCCAGTTCTGGTGCTCGGGCTTCGGACTGCAGCCGTTCTACACCAGCACGAACAACGGCATCACCTCGGCATTCGCGCTCAACCGCGGCTTTCACGCCAACCCGCAGGCGCCGCCGATTTTCAACCCCGCGCTGAACAACAACGGCAGCGTGACGATGATCAACGAACATGCCAACCGCATGGCCAACTCCCAAAGCTGGACGTTTGCGCTGCAGCGCGAACTGCCGTTCGGGATCAACCTGGATGCGGCGTATGTGGGCACAAAGTCCAACGGTACGTGGACCGGTGCGTCGGTGCCCAACCAAATTCACCCGCGTTATCTCGCGCTCGGCCAGACGCTGAATGCCAGCATCACCTCGCCGCAGGCCGCCGCGGCGGGAGTCACGTTGCCGTATCCCGGCTTCACCGGCTCGGTGCCGCAGGCGCTGCGGGCGTTCCCGCAGTTCACCAACGTGGACGACGTCTATCAGCCCACCGGCTACAACTTCTATAACTCGTTCCAAATGCGCGTACAGAAGCGGCACTCCTCCGGGCTTTCGTTCCTGGGCTCCTACACGCTCGCCAAGAACATCGGCTTCCCGGGCGGCGATATCTTTGGCGATGTGGGCGGCGCGGGCGGCGCGCGCGGCATCGACACGTTCAACCGGAAGCTGGAAAAGGCCATCGTGCCGTCAGACCAGACGCATGTGTTCATCACTTCATGGAGCTACGATCTGCCGTTCGGGCGCGGCAAGAAGCTCGGGTCGGGCATCGGCCGCGCCGCGGATATGGTGATCGGCGGCTGGGCGGTGAACGCGATTGAGAGGTATCGCTCGGCCACCGCCACGGCCGTAGGCGGCGGTCCGGCGCTGCCGCTGTTTGGCGGCGCGAACCGGCCGAACTGGGTGAGCGCAGACGTGCGGTCGAGCGTTTCCATGGGTTCGTTCGATCCGGCGCGCGACCGCTACCTGAACCTCTCGGCCTTCAGCCAGCCGGCGCTGTTCACCATCGGCAACGCCCCGCCCCGCATGCCCCACGTGCGCGGCCCGGCCTTCCTCAACGAAGACTTTTGATCTTCAAGAACGTGAAGTTCACCGAGTCCGTCGCCCTGCAACTGCGCGGCGAGTTCTACTACGCGATGAACCGGGTAGTGTTCGGCGGTCCGGCGGCGAACATCAACAACCCGGCCACGTTCGGTGTGATCGGTGGGCAGGCCAACACCCCGCGGCTCATCCAGTTGGGCGCCAAGATTACCTTCTGAGCCGGATGAGATTTTTATTGATCCGATCGTCCGCCATATCGCGCGTATAGAAATAGAACGGTCACAGACGAGGCCCTAGGAAATTTACCTCGGTTTGATGAATCCGTTTTGCCCGCGGAAACGTCTGGACTTGTACAGGCGCTGAAAAGTACGTCGCGTCGGAGGACGGTTGCCATGATGATCTCGGTGTTGCTCACTGGATTCTTGATTTTTGGCCTGTTCTTGGCCATGTTGTCGTCTTCGCCCAAGACGCCGCGCTAGACCCGCGCCCGTGCCATTCTGTCACATGGGCAGTGAAAAAAGGAACGCGCAAAGCGCGGTTCCCACTTGTGGACGCCAGTGCTTAGTTGCATAAAGTAATAAGAGTATTTCGCAGCTGGCTTCCCTTGACCTCACGTTTGCGCCAGTGAAAAGGCTTGGGGTGTTCATTGGTCTTTGCGATGAATGCTTCGATGGCCATGCGCA
>VFZP01000404.1 GCA_016871115.1 Acidobacteriota bacterium | reverse complement strand
TGCACTCACAAGCGAAACGACGACTGGCTCGCCAAGTACGAAGGTCGGGTGCATTTTCACTTCACGCCCACCTCGGCCAGTTGGCTCAATCAGATTGAGATTTGGTTCGGGCTGCTGACTCGCAAAGCTCTTCGCGGCGCCAGTTTTGCCAGCAAAGAACAACTGCGCATGGCCATCGAAGCATTCGTCGCAAAGACCAATGAACACCCCAAGCCTTTTCACTGGCCCAAACGTGAGGTCAAGGGAAGCCAGCTGCGAAATACTCTTATTACTTTATGCAACTAAGCACTAGCAGCGGTGTTCTTCGTGCAAATGCGGCCGTATGATCAGACGATGCATCGTGATCTCCGGGCCAACATCTATGGGCAGGATTACTTGGGGCCGCACGGAGATGAGCAGCGTTGAAAGCCTCGGCTCGTGGTGTCACGGATCACCCAACCGGCTGTGGCGCGCGCGTCATCACGAACTGAAAGTCCAGCACATTGCGCTCGGTGAAACCCGCTTCGCAGTAACAAAGATAGTAGTCCCACAAGCGGATGAAGCGTTCGGGGTAGCCGAGGCGGCGGACGGCGTCGAGATTGGCGAGGAAACGCGTGCGCCACTCGCGGAGCGTGCGCGCGTAGTGGGGCGTGAGGTCTTCCATGTGGACCATGGTGAGATCCGTATTCCGCGCGGTGGCATTCATGACGGCGCTCAACGCGGGAATGTGCGAGCCCGGAAAGACGTAGCGCTGGATGAAGTCCGGCGTACGAAGATATTGCTCGTAGCGGTGTTCTGCCATCAGAATCGCCTGCAGCGCCAGGCGGCCGCCGGGTACGAGCAGGCGGTTGCAATGGCGGAAGTACTCGGGGAGGTACTCGTGGCCCACGGCTTCGATCATCTCCACCGATACGAGTTTTGAATAGGCACCCTGCAGGTTGCGGTAGTCCTCAAGCAACAGCGTGACCCCGCCCTCGAGGCCTGCAGCCTCAATGCGTTCGCGCGCCACCTCATATTGTCGGCGCGAGATGGTGGTGGTGGTGACGCGGCAGCCGTAGCGCGACGCAGCGTGAACGGCCAGCGCACCCCAGCCCGTGCCGATTTCCACCAGATGATCGTCAGGACCGAGTTCGAGTTTGCGGCAAAGGCGATCGATCTTCTCGATCGACGCTTCCAACAACGTTGTCTCGGGACGCTCAAACCAGGCGGCGGAGTAGGTGAGCGATTCGTCGAGGAAGAGGCGGAAGAAGTTGTTGCCGAGATCGTAGTGATCGCCTATATTGCGGCGGCTGCCTTCCACGGTGTTGCGGCGGCGCTGCATGACGCCGCGCGCGACGCGAGCGCCGAAGCGCGCGAGGCCCGTTTCAAAGCCGTCCATGACATCCGCGTTCCACAGCATGATGCGGAACAGGGCCGTGAGATCGTCGCAGTCCCACGAACCATCCAGGTAGGCCTCGGAAGCGCCGAGCGCGCCGCCGAGCGAGACATCGCGATAGAAGCGCGCATCGCGCACGGTGATCGTGGCATGCGCGCCGTGCCCTGCCCCAAACGTTTGTGCGTTGGCGCCGCCGCTCTCAATCAACGTGAGACGGCCGTGATGGAGCCGACCGAGTTGTTCGAGGAGCTTCGAGCGTAGAAACCGGTCTGCCCAGGGGATGCAGGCGAGCGCGGTCTGATTGATGGCGCGTTCGTCAGCGTAAGGACGGCCGGTGAGCAATCGGTTTCTCCTTCGGCGTTGGATGCGGCACAAACGGCACGCCTTTCCACCAGAGTTTGAGCGCCTGCCAGTAGATGCGCGCCACCACTTGCACGGTCATCAGCGGGTACTGCCACAACACACGGCAAAGGGCGGCGCCATCGGCTTCCGTGCGATGCAAGGTGAGCGTCGCATCGAAGAGGCGTTCTGCCCCCTCAAAATTCTCCATGTGTACGGCGAGCGCGGATCCGGGCACGGTGAAGCGCCAGTCATAGCGCTGTTGCATAGCCATGAACGGTGAAACATGAAAGTCTTTGGCGAAATCGAATCGCAAGCCGCGCGAAGCATCGAGCACGTAACTGTGACGCTCGTCCCACGGCGTGTTGTTGATCTCGGCCACAATCCATTCTATGCCACCGCCGGCGGGCGAGAAACAATAATAGAAGCTCACCGGGTTCATGACGGAGCCGAAGTAGCGCAAGTGTGTGAGCAGGCGCACGGGGCCGGCGGGGCGGCAACCGGTGGCCTGCTCCACCCGGCGGCGCACTGCTTCATCGAGCGGCACCGCGGGGTCACCCAGAAAATCGGCGCGGCGGAACATCGCCGGAGCAGGCCGGCGGTGTGACCAGAGCCAGCGCCCTTCGAAAAACTCGTCGAGTTCAGCGAGATCGAGGTAAACGTAGAAGATCGGATACTCAAATACGTTCGCCGTAGGCGCATACCGGCGATGACGGAGGCGGCCTTCGTACAAGCAACTGTGCATTGCCTCAGCCAAGCTCCGCGCCGAAATGCTGGCACACGGCCAGCGCGCTGCGCACACCATCTTCGTGGAACCCGAATCCCCAGTACGCGCCGCAATACGAGGTGCGATAAACGCCAATCAGTTCGCCATGCCGCGCCTGCATCGCCTTGCGCCCGGGGCGATACACCGGGTGATGATACGTCATGCGCCGAATGATGCGCGCCGGGTCGATCCCGGTTTCGTTGAGCGAAACACAATAGGTTTCGCGCGCCGAATGCAGAGACTGAAGCAGATTCATATTGTAGGTGACCGCCGCCGATCGCTCCAGTTCCCTCGCGACATGATAGTTCCAACAGCCCCAGGCCCGGCGGTTGCGGGGCAGCACCGACACATCGGTGTGCAAGACAGTGTCGTTGGCCTGGTACGGGAAGTGGCCCAAGATCTCGCGCTCGGTGGGCGTAGCGGCCGAGCCAAGGATGGCCAGCGCCTCGTCGCTGTGGCAGGCAAAGATCACATGGTCGAAAGTTTCGCTGGCGCCCGAGTGTTTCACCGTCACCCCTGCGGCGCCGCGCTCAATGGCTTTCACCGGCTTACCGGTGCGCAGGATGCCGCGGACCGAGTCCACCAGCTTTTCCATGTAGCGCGCGCTGCCGCCGCGGATCACTCGCCAGGACGGGCGGCCGAGGATCTGCATCATGCCATGGTTGGCGAAGAACTCAATGATGAAGCGCACGGGGAAGCGCAGGAAGTCACCGGCAGGCGAGGACCAAAGGGCGGACCCCATGGGCACGATGAAGTAGCGCAGGAACTCTTCCGAGTAGCCGCCGCCAAGCACAAACGCCGCCACCGTGGTTTCGTCGTCCAGGGCGGGCAGCGCCGCAACGCCCTCTTGTTGAAATCGCAGAATGTCGCGCAGGAGCCGCCAAAAGGCGGGGCGCGCCAGATTCAACCTCTGGGCGAACAGGGAGTTGAGCGAAGCGCCAGCGTACTCCAGGCCGGTTTGGTCGCAACGCACGCTCAAGCTCATCGGCGCAGGCTGAGACTCAACATTTAGCAGTTCAAGGAGTCGAGTGAAGCGCGGATAGTAAGCGTGATTGAAGACAATGAAGCCCGTATCGACATCGAGGGCTCCCGCTCCCCGATCCTCATCCACCTTTATGGTGTGCGTGTGGCCGCCAATCCGCACATCTGCCTCCAGCACCACCACCTCATGATAGCGGCTGAGCACCGAAGCACAAACCATGCCGGAAATACCGGCGCCGACCACCGCGATCCTCACAACGTTAGAGCTGATGCCGTCACGTTCAAGGAGGCGCAAAATTTTCGTGGCTTTTTTCAGATCCCTTCAGCGTTACTGAGCATCCCACTAGTGTCGCCCAAATTCTGCTGCGAGAGGATAACGAAGTTCAATCATGGAAGACACCACAGCGCCCCCCAGTGAGAACGGCAAGGCGGTCGAGACGTCCAGCAGCAGTAGCGCGGTTGAGCGCACGATCGGTCTGTTCCGCCTGGGCGAGAAGTTGCGGCGGCTGCGGCTGCGCAAGAAGATCTCTTTGGTGGACCTAGGCAAGCATACCGGCCTCTCTCCTTCCCTGCTGTCGCAATTGGAGAACGGCAAGCTGATTCCCACGCTGCCGACGCTCACGCGGATTGCGATGGTGTTTGACGTCGGCTTGGATTTTTTCTTCTCTGAACAGGAAAAAGGGCGGCTCTTTTCTGTGGTGCGCGCCAAGGAAAGGCTGCGATTTCCGGATGCGCCGGATGCCGGCGAGCCCAGTTACTTCTTTCAGTGCCTGGCCTTTTCAGCCCGGGAAAAGTCCATCGAGGCCTACGTGGCTGAATTTCCGGTGCGGCGGCGCCACTCCGAGCCCCACGTGCATGAAGGATCGGAATTGCTTTATGTGTTGGCTGGACGTGTGGAAATTTGGACAAGCCATGACTTGCATCTACTGGTCGAAGGCGACAGTTGCTTCTTCGATTCGTCCGAGCCGCACTCATACCGCTGTGCGTCGTCCGAGCAAGCATCGGCGCTGGTGGTCACCGCCGCGCCCCGACTGTAGGGCTTCTCTTTAAATCATTGCATTTTTTCAGAATTGATGCACAATAGCGACGGGCACTTTCGCGTCGTTGAGTACCGCTGCAATTTTGAACGCATGCGGCGCTCATCCCACTGCGAGGTGAGCGCCCTGAGGGAAGGCCGCAAGGCGGTGGGCGCCGTGGTGTCGCATGAAGAAGCGGGCGAGCAGGTGGCGCTGCTGGGGGACCCTCCGCCAGTCGGCCGCGCTCCAGACCGTTACCAACTCGACTGTGATCACCGACTGCCGCGGCTTGTCGTAACCATGGCCGAGCTTTTGGCGCGCCGCGCCATCCACGCGCAGCCACGATTCTTCCAGTCGATGGCGATCTGGCCCATGGGACCCTGAATCGTCACGTAGTCCTGATCGGCCGGTTTCATGCTCCAGCTCAACATGATCTTGCCGGTGACGCCGCACGCGGTCGTGGCAAGGATCCTGGCCGTATCTTCCACGCGCAACTTCTGCAAGGGCTTGAGGCTGGTAGCCAGCACGGCATCGACTGGTGAAAACAGAAAGCGCGTGATGTCGAGCGCGTGCGAACCGTTATCGATCAGCACGCCGCCGCCGGAAACGGCAGGGTCTGAGTTCCAGCGCTGCGACATGTCAACCGGGCCCGCAAACTCGATGCGGAACGTGAGCGGCTCGCCGATGGCGCCGTCGGCCATCAACTAGCGGGCCATCTGGAGTTCCGGCACGTGGCGGAACTTGGTGGCAAGTTGGAAACGGCCGGCCAGGCGATGGGCGGATTCCACGAGCTTGCTGGCGGAGTCTCCTTCGGTAGCCAGTGGCTTCTCGCACAAGACCGGCACCCGGTGCGTGAAGCACACCTCTGCCAGCGGCTGGTGCAGCGAAGGAGGAGCACAGATGCTCACCGCGTCGAGTTTGACCTGAGCTAACATCTCGTCTGGATCGGAAAACGCCGTCATTCCCTGCGCCTCCGCCGCGGCCCGTGTTGTTTCGCTCGGGTCGCACACCGCGGCGACGCGGGCGCCTTCCTGCCTCTGCCACGCCTCGAAGTGCACCATCCCAATTCGGCCCATGCCGATGATTCCAACGTTAAACTCTTTGCCTCGTCAGAGGAATTTGTGGGTAGTTGGGCTAACCCGAACTACTGAGGAAACGACGCAGCTTAGGGCGCGTCGCATCGAAAGATCGTTGTTCTTGTTCGTCAACTCCGCCACGCAGGAGCGGCCCGCCTTCGTCGTCGTCGATGGCTTGCTGGA
>VFZP01000403.1 GCA_016871115.1 Acidobacteriota bacterium | reverse complement strand
GCCCGCCCTCGGAATGGGGATTCTGATCAACTCCGGCACGGGAGTGAGGCGTCGGGTTTATGCTGGTGGGGTCCGGGAAACCCAAAACGGAAATCCCGGCGGAATCTTCATCGGAGGCGCGCCATGACTGACGCTGCTTACTTGCGGGCCATCCGCGGCCCGGTGTTGTTGACCGTGCTCGGCGTTCTGATTTTGATCGATCACCGCACCGAATACAGCTTCTGGACCATCTGGCCGCTGTTGCTCGTGACGGGCGGATTGATGGTGCTGGCCGAACGTATGGCGGTACGCGAGAATCCTTGGGCCGCTGCCGCGCCGCAGCCGCAGCCCGCTGCTCCGCCCCCGCCGGCTGCTGGCATGTACCGTCCGTTTGGGCAATTCGACCCCGAAACCGGGGCCCGGCGTGAAGAACCGCGCCACGAAGGGGGACCGCAGGTATGAAACGCGGATCGATCGTTGGACCGTTGGTGCTGATCGTCATCGGCACGCTGTTTCTGCTGCACAACATCATGCCTGGGTGGTCCGTTCTGGCCACAGTGGGCGATTGGTGGCCGCTCGGGCTGGTGGTTTGGGGCCTGCTGCGCATCGCGGAAATCACCACATGGAAGAACCATGGCCGGCCGCTCCCGCAAAACGGACTCTCCGGCGGCGAGTGGAGCTTTATCGTCTTTCTGTGCCTGTTCGGCTCCGCGCTGTTTACAGTGAACAAGTATCGTGACCGGTGGCCGGTGCGTATCAACACGAGCGGCCTCGAAGTGCTGGGCGAAAGTTTCGACTATCCGCAGGAAGTGCAGACCGTGGCCAATGCCGGCAAAACGCCGCGCTTACTGGTGGAGAACTTCCGCGGCAACGCGCGCATCGTGGGCGCCGACAACGAAGAAGTGCGCGCCAGCGGGCGGCTGAGCGTGCGGTCCTATCAACAGTCCGATGCGGACAAGGTGAACAAGGACTGCAAGCTCGAAGTGGTCCGGCAAGGCGATTTGATCGTGATCCGCACCAATCAGGACCGCGCCATGACGTTGGCCAAAGTGAGTGGCGATCTCGAAATCACGGTGCCCAGGGGCGCGGCGGTGGAAACGCGCGGGCGCTACGGCGATTGGGAGATTACGGACATCGCGGGCGCCATCGTGGTGGATAGCGACAACGCCGGCGTACGCATCAACAACGCGGGTAGCACGGTGAAGGTGGATACGCGCAACAGCGACATCATTCGCGTGGTGAACGCGCGTTCGTCGGTGGATATCTCCGGGCGCGGCGAAGATGTGGAACTCGATAACATCGCCGGGCAGACCACGATTAAGGGCTCCTACAAAGGAGAGATGCTGCTGCGGAATCTGGCGCGGCTGGTGCGCGTGGAAAAATCGCGCGGCGAGTTGCGGTGCGAGCGGATTGCGGGCACGGTGAACATGTCGCGGGGCGAGTTGAGCGGGTCGGACCTGGTGGTCCAGTGATTTTGCGCGGGCAATCGAAGGATGTGCAGTTGAGCAACTTCACGAGTTCCCTCGAAGTAAGCGTGGACCGCGGGGATCTGGAGATCCGCCCGGGCCGCCTCCCGCTGGAGAAGATCGATGCAAAGACGCGCGCCGGCAACATTTCGGTGTCGCTGCCCGAGGTCTCGAAGTTTACGATGGATGCGGTGACCGAACGCGGCGAAGCGGATAACTCCTGGGGCGAGCCGCTCCGGCAGGACCGCCGCGAGAAGGGCGGGCGTATTGAAGGCGGCGTGGGGACGGGCGGAGCGGCGATTGTGCTGCGCACGGACCGCGGGCGGGTGAGCGTGGACAAGGGCAACACGGCGACTGCGCCGGTCGCGCCGGATGCCCAGGCGACCTTGCCGCCACCAACTGCACCCCGGGCGCCGGCGGGTCCTCCGAAGGTGGAGAGCTTGTAGCAACCCGCACTTACAGCCTGCTACAGCGTCTGGTGGGGTCAAGCGAACGCCTAACTGACTAAACCGCCATCTCCAGAAACCCCACGGGAGCGCCCGGGCGCAGCACGCCGCCCGTCACCACCAACGCATAGAAACCGCTCATGCCCCAGCGCGGCGATTGCGGGTCGCGCGCCTTCACCTGTGGGTCGTAGACGAGGTCGCGCAGGCACGGGTCGTAGGCATCGAGTGCCTTGCAAGGCCCGCGCGGCTTGGTGAGCTCAATCACCACGTCCTTCCCCAAGCGGTAGCGCTGCCCGGCGCGCAGCGTGCGGCGGTCCAGCCCGCGCGTGGTGATGTTCTCGCCGAATGCTCCGTAGAACAGCGGGAAGCCATCGGAGATCAGATCCTCTACCACCTCGGCGCAAACAATCAGCAGCGCCTGCTGCGGACTACCGTGGATCTTGGGGTGTGCAAACACGTCGCCTTCGATGCCAAGCGGCCCGATGCGCGCCTCGCGCACTGCTCGCTTGGGCAACCCGCCGCGCGAAAGACTCACCTGGACAACCTGGCCGGCGGGCGTGATCATTCGGCTTCGGATTCCAGCGCCTGGCGCGTTTCGGCAAACGCGGCACGCTCTTTGGCGGAGATCGTGGGCGCAGCGAGCGGCAGATCTTCAATCGCCTTGGCGATGATGCCTGCCACGAGCGATCGGGCGATCCACTTATGGTCCGCCGGAATTACGTACCACGGCGCGTGTTTGGTGCTGGTAGCGCCGAGCGCTTCTTCAAACGCCTGCATGTAGGCGTCCCAGTGCGCGCGTTCCTTCACGTCCTGCGGCGAAAACTTCCAGTTCTTCTCGGGGTTGTCCAGGCGCTCGAGGAACCGCTTCTTCTGCTCGCCGCGCGAGACGTTGAGGAAGAACTTCAGGATCGTGTAGCCGTTGCGCGCCAGGTGCTTTTCAAAATCGTTGATGCTCTCATAGCGCTGCCGCCAGAACTTGCCGTTCACCTTTTTCAGTCCCGGCAAGCGCTGGCCGCCCAGGTACTCGGGATGCACGCGCACCACCAGCACCTCTTCGTAGTAAGAACGGTTGAAGATGCCGATCTCGCCGCGCGGGGGCAGCCGCTGCGAGCAGCGCCAGAGAAAGTCGTGGTCCAGCTCTTCGTCGGACGGCTGCTTGAAGCTGTGCACGTGGCAGCCCTGCGGGTTGAGCCCGGACATCACGTGCTTGATCAGCCCGTCTTTGCCCGCGGCGTCAATCGCCTGGATCACCACCAGCACGGCGTGTTGATCCTGCGCCCAGAGCCGCTCCTGCTCTTCGGCGAGGGTTTCGATGTGCTTCTTGACGGACTCCTGGGCCCGCTCCTTCAGTTCGTCTTCGGCGAGGTCCCTGTACTCTTTGCCGCCGGCCCAGGCGGGGTCGTACGACTCAAGGCGGAACTTCTTGCCGGGGCGCACCAGAAACTGGTCATGAAGCTTGGCGGAGATCATCGCATCCACGAAGGTATCACGTGCCCCGGCGAAGGCAAGTCAACCGCGGCCATCCCGTAGGTGGACGGCCCGGGCGGCCAGCGTACCGGTCGAGCGCCATCAGTTCCTCAAGGACAACGCAGGACGGAGCCCGAGAATCGCCCAGCCGCTCCGAACCGGCTCGTCTAGAAGGAAATGCGCGAACCGGCGCTAAAACGGCCCACCTCGCTTTGCGAACATCGCACGCGAGGCGGAATCGAGGATGGTTATGAGTCCCATAAAATAATCTATTCGCGGTGGGGGGGCTTGCTGGCTATAATTTGAATTCGGCGTTACTGGTCCTCTGCCGCGCCGACCCAAGGAGATTCATGTCCCAAGACCTGCGTGATTTTCTCGCCCTCTCATACGGCGAACTCGAAGAATTGAATCTGAAGGCCAAAGAGCAGCGCAAGAATCGCGTCGCCGCTGACGTCATCCAGGAAGAACGCCTCAAGTACCTGACTGACGAAAAGCGCATCAAGGCCGTCACGGTCATGTTCAGCGACCTGGAAGGCCGCCTGCACATGCTCGACTATGACAAGAAGTTCCTGATCAAGAGCTGGGACAACCTGACGTTCGACGGCTCGTCGATCCGCGGCTTTACCGCCCAGCGGGAAAGCGATCTGCGCCTGGCGATGGATTGGGGCGCCTTCTACTGGGCTCCGGCCGACTATTTCGGCTCCGGCAAGGTGATGGTGTTCGGCGAAGTGATCGACAAGGACGGCTCACCTTACGTCGGCGACATCCGCGGCGTGCTGAAGCAGTATGCCAACGGGCTGTACGCCTCGAAGGGCTACACGCTGAACGCGGCCAACGAAATCGAAGGCTTCCTGTTCCAGGGCACCGACGCCGAGCGCCGCTATCACGAAACCGGCAAGTTCGAGTACGTCAACACGGGCGGCTACTACCACTCGCTGCCGGGCGACCCGCTGCGCACCTTCATCGACAAGTCGGCCGAAGTGCAACGCGCCATGGGTTTCCAGAACGAGAAGGATCACCCGGAAGTCGCCCCGTCTCAGTTTGAAATCAACTACAGCTACGGCGACGTGGTGACCGCGGCCGACCAGATCCAGATCTACAAGCTGATTTGCCGTCAGGTGGCCGGCAGCATGGGCCTCACGGCCAGCTTCCTGCCCAAGCCCGTGGTGGGCGTCAACGGCAATGGCATGCACACCAACGTGTCCATCTCGGGCAAAGACGGCAAGAACCTGATGTGGGATCCCAAGGGCGAAGAGAAGCTCAGCAAGTTCGCCTGGCAGTTTGTGGACCGCATTCTCACCCACGGCAACGACATCTGCCTGCTGCTGAATGCCAGCGTGAACGCCTACCGCCGGCTCGACCCGCACTTTGAAGCCCCGAACCAGATCAAGGCCTCGGCCGTCGATCGCGGTTCGATGGTCCGCATCCCGATCGGCAACGAGAAGAGCTCACGCGTGGAAGTGCGCTCGGTGGGTCCGGACGCCAATCCCTATATGGTGCTGTACAGCGTGTTCAAGACCGGCCTCAACGGCGACACGGCCAAGGTGAAGAACCTGCGCCAGGCCGAGCGCTATCTGCCGGACAACGTCTACACGGCGATTGAGAACTTCCAAAAGGCCGACTGGACGACTGCGCTGCTCGGTGCGGACGTGAAGGCCCGCTACGCGGAGCTGAAGCTGGCTTCGGCGGACCGTTGCGCGCGGGCGCTCGGCACCATTGTCAAGGCGGCGGAAGTGCAGTTCCACCACGAGGTCTACAACCAGTACCTGTGGAATAAGTTCTAAAACAGAACCCGGCGTGGACCGGGATTACTCCTTAAAAAACCCCCGGCTTCGCCTTGCGGCGCGGCCGGGGTTTTTCTGTGCTGTGTAGCGTGCCGCCGAAAACGGGCGGGAAGGCCATCGGTGCGAGGGCGAATGGCCTCCCCCCCCTGCGAGACGTTACGGAGTGACGGTGACGGTTCGTGTGCCGCCAGGGTTCGTGGTGATCACACCGGGCGACGAGACGGTCACGTTGGTGGAGCCGGCGGCGACGGGCCGGAACGCGGCGGTCCCGATGGTGAAGCCCGGCGCCAGGGTGACGGTGCGCGATGCCGCGGCCACGCCTTCGGTGACGATGAGGCCGGCAGAGGCATTGCTGCTTTGGAAGGCGATCGGGATGGATGGGCCGCCGGCACGCACGGCTTGGTTTTCCACGAGGAAGCCATTGGTCGTGTCCGGGACGCCGATTTGCAGGCTCTGGTGCAAAATCCTAGTCGGGCCAAATTCGGTCGCTGCCGATGTCTCGATCGAACCCGATGCCGATCACGCTGCCAACGCGGCTCGCCAGATCTCCGGCATCGTCGCCCTGGACCCGCCCAGT
>VFZP01000402.1 GCA_016871115.1 Acidobacteriota bacterium | reverse complement strand
CTTCCATTGGACTGCTCGCTTTCCAGGGCATCTCTGCCCATTTTCGGCCGTCCAGCTATTCCCAGGAAGTGTCAACACTCCTCCCGGTCTGTTCTGTCAACACTCATCCCGGTCCGCGCCAGGGTCGATCCATCCGCCCTCGAAATTCAACGTTGTCCGAGAAGTCGGTCAGGGACAACCCCGCCGTAGGTCAGGCAGCGCATCTCTCGGCCCGTTTGACCCTGCTTGGTTCCTCACTTAGAGTCATTGCCTGCGCAGCCAATGCGTGAGCGAAGTGCCGATTCACTGAAGCGATCCGCGCTTGCCGATGGATCGCGATAAACGTAACGGCGTCTACTGTGCCCTCCGTTCGGATGGTCGTCTACTCGTACAGAGCTCGGTGACAGAATCGCGAAGTCCCAGCCAGGAAAGCTGCAAATGATCGGACGCGCCCCGAGACGAGATCGCTCTCGGCCCGGGGTTTCTCTGGTGCTGCGCTTATCTTCGCGCCTATGGGGCTTGGTCCTGCCCTGGTTGCGCCCAACGCTGCACAGGAATAAAATTAAGGGCTACCGTTTGCTTGCAGGAGGGCACAAGGTGTTTTCTTCTTCCAAGGTCTTCGCCATTCAATCCATCGCCACCATGGCCCTGGTTGCCGTTTCGCTCCATGCGCAAACGGGCCAAGGCAGCATCACCGGCGTGGTGACCGACAAGACCGGCGCCGTGGTGCCGGGCGTGAACATCCGGCTCACGGCCAAGGAATCGGGCTTCTCCTATTCCGCGGTGAGCAACGACGAAGGGCTGTACCGGGCGCCGTATCTGAACCCAGGCATCTACGAGATTTCGTTTGAGGGGCAAGGTTTCAAACACCTGGTTCGTTCCGGCGTGCAGGTGCGCTCCACGGAGACGGCACGCGTCGACGCCGAACTGGAAGTGGGCAATGTGGTGGAAAAGGTGGAAGTGGCCGCCAACGCCGCGATCATCGAAACCGAGACCTCCATGACCGGACATCTTGTCACCGGCAAAGAGCTGGTCAAGCTTCCGACGCCGCAGATGAAGGTGGAGAGCATGTTGTGGTACGTGCCGGGCGTCACCAGCCAGGCTGGCGCTGGCCACGCGGTGGGCGGCCGCTCGCGCGCGTTTGTGATGGCTAACGATGGCGTGTCGGGCATGACCCCGGGCACGGGCTCGATCGGCACCGGCCGCAACATGTCCACCTCGCAGCACGCCATGGAAGAGATTAAGGTGCTCACCACGGCGCTGCCTGCCGAGTACGGCCACTCCGGCGGCGGCCTGATGAACGTGAACTATAAGTCCGGCGGCAATCAGTTGCATGGCCTGGCCGAAGAGCGCTACATGGCGCGGCACTTCATTCACCGCAACTTTCAGGATGCGCAACGGCCCACCAACAACTTCGGATTCCACCTCATGTCAGCGATGATCAGCGGTCCCATCGTGATCCCCAAACTCTACGACGGCCGCAACCGCACGTTCTTCATGTGGGCCTTCCAGCGACATCATGAGAAGGCGTCGGAGAACGCCAACATCAACGTGCCGAGCCCGGCGATGCTGGCTGGCGACTTCAGCTTCAACGGCCTCGGCCAACCGGTGTTCGACCCCGCTTCACTCACGCGCGATGCCGCCGGCGCCTTTTCGCGCACGCAGTTTCCAGGTAACCGGATTCCGCTCAGCCGCCTCGATCCGGTCTATCAGAAGTTCATGAGCCTGAATCCGTTCGAAGTGGAAAACAACAGGTTCAACCAGGCCTTCATGACCGCCACCGGGCCGCGCGACAACCGCAGCGCCGATACGGTATTCCGGTCTTACCGCACCAGCTTCGACAACAAGATCGATCACTCTTTTTCAGACCGTCATAAGATGTTCGGCCGCTGGTCCTACTTCCGGCATCGCTCATTCAACGGCCGCTGGCAGATTGGCGCCGCCAACCGCGACCTCGACTTCAATGCCGTGCCCATTCCGGTCAATCACAACCAGGTGGTGCTGTCGGACACCTTCACCATCAGCCCCGTGATGTTGAACGAAATCCGGCTGGGCTTCAACCGGCGGTACAACCTCCGGGAGCCCGGAACCACCGATCAGGACTGGGCCCGCCAATTGGGGATTCCCAACGTGAGCGGAGCCACGTTCCCCACGTTTGTGTGCGCCGGGGTTTTTACGGCCGAGTGCGCCGCCGGCCAGGGTGGGCGCCGGCTGATCATCAACTTTCCGGGCGGCTCTTCGCAAGACGTCAACGAGAGCTTCAGCTTTCAGAACAACGTCACGCGGATCTCCGGACGCCACACCTTCAAGATGGGCTATGAGCTCATGCGGACGCGGCACAACGTACGCGTAGCCGCCAATCCGTCGGGCATCTACGCCTTCGGCGGCACCGATTTTCCGTTCCGTCCCAACACCGGCAACGCGTTCGCGGCGTTCATGCTAGGCTCCGTGCAGCGCGCGGACTTTACACAGACTCTCGCCACGTGGCTGCCCCGCTGGTGGAGCCACGCCGCCTACGTGCAGGACGATTTCAAGTTCAGCAAGCGTCTGACGTTGAACCTCGGCGTGCGCTGGCAATACGAGTCGCCGTTCTCCACCAAATACGGCCAGCAGAGCCAGTTCGATCCCACCGCGCGCGATCCGCTCACCGGACGCCCGGGCGCGATCTTGCACGGCCCCAGCCTGCTTGCCAAGCGCGACCTGAATAACTTCCAGCCCCGCGTCGGTCTGGCGTACTCCATGCGCGACGGCCTCGTGTTCCGCGGCGGTTTTGCCATCAACACTCTGGATCTGTGGACCGCCGGCCTGAACGAGAACTTCGAAGAATACTTTGCCTCGGCCGCGGCCGAGCGCGAACCCGGCAACCCGGACATCGCGTTCTATCTCCGCAACGGCCCGCCCGCCACGCGCTTTAACATTCAGCCCGACGGCAGTGCACCGTTCGTGGGCACCAACTTCGGCGCACGCTCGGCGTCGTGGCGCGATCCCAACATGCGCCTGCCCTACATCATGAACTGGAACGGCGGGGTGCAAAAGCAAATGGGCTCGTCCATGCTGGTGGAGTTGGTCTATCAGGGTTCGGCGGGTGCCGGTTTGTTGAACCGGTGGGACATCAACCAGATTCCTCTCAACATCTCCACCGACCAGAACCAGTTGCGCCAGATCTTCCAGGCTACGCAGAACTTCAAGCCCTTTACTCAGTTCGGCAACGTCTTCCACTACGCCAACTACGGCCACTCCTCGTTCCACTCGGGCACGGTCAAGGTGGAGAAGCGGATGTCGAAGGGCTACAGCGTCGTCAGCTTCTATACGCTTGCCAAGTCGATCGACGAAGCCTCCGATGACGGCGCGGCCGGCGGCGTCACCTTCTACAACCGGCGCCTTGAAAAGGCCCGCTCGAACTACGACGTAACCCACCGCTGGGTCACCTACGCGCTATGGGAACTGCCGTTCGGCAAGGGACGCAAGTGGATGAATTCGTCCAACTGGTTCGCCAACGGCGCGCTCGGAGGCTGGGAATTGAATGTCATCCAGACGCTCGAAAGCGGCCTGCCGATGTCGTTCTCGCACGCCGGCTCGCCCAATCAGTATCTGCCGGGCACACAGCGCCCCGACATGGTGCCCGGCCGCACCTACGACAGCATCCGTCTCGAATGGGACCGCAAGGGTCCCAACCGGCACCAGACCGCCCTGGCACTGCCCTGGGCCGACATCAACGCCTTTACCTATCCCGCCGCATTCACCGCGGGCACCTCGGGCCGCAATATTCTCACGGGCCCGGGGAACTTCTGGTATCAGACGTCGATCTCCAAGACGTTCACCATCAAGGAACGGATTCAGGCCTCGGTGCGTTATGACGTGAACAACCCGTTGAAGTATTACTTCTTCAATGCGCCCACCAATCAAGTGGATCTGCGCGCGGCCAACCGCAACAACTTTGGGAAGATCACCGGCAACCAGGGGAGCTTCTCGGGCTTGGGCGGACGCTTGTATCAGCAGATCGTGCTCAAGGTTCAGTTCTAACCCTCCGTTAGGAGAACAAGCGGCGTCCGGGGTCTCGGCCCCGGACGCCGTTTTTCTTTGTGGTGCTGTCACCATTCCCGGCGCGTCTGCGCTATTTGACCGAGGTCCCATGAAAACCACTTTCATTCCCCCCCCCATTGTTCACCGCCCTTTTCTCTTTGACTGCAATTTCCTGCGTCAGTCGGATCAACGTCGGGCGTGTGACCGAACCGGTGCGATCGGTTGCGTTGACCGGTCAGAATCGTGAGGCGCGCCCGGCGAAGGCTGAAGGCCTGGCGGATGCCAAGGAATTCCAATTGACGCCGCAGGCTGCCGGCTTGATAGCGAAAGGCGGCCTCTACTACGCCTTGCCTAGGACTCGCATTGCGGCAGAGGTAGCCGTGGAGCGCGAAATCTTCCTGCCCGGTAAACTGGAGCGCCATGCACCGGCGTGCCTGGGCTTGGCAGCCGACGAGATCGAGACCCAACCCGCCATCAAGTACTCGATCGCTGGTGGGACGGTTGCAACCAATCCTGAACCGGATCCGGCGTAGGTATTTGTGATTGACATTCGCGGACGATACTTCGAGACGAAAACGATGAACGCCAAGTACGCTGGCGGCGGCGTTCTGGCGAGCGTGTCCGCCGAGTCTGACGATCAGTCCGTGGCGGTGGCTCTCGAGGCGGTCAAAGCCGTGGCCGGCCTTGCCTCGAAGGCTGCCTCCTTCGCAGCCGCCCGGCCACCCGCAGAAGCGCCAGCCAATGAAACGGCGGATGACAAGAAGAAGCGGGTTGAGAAAGACGTCAAAGAGACCTGCGATGGCTACAAGAAACTCGCCGGCCAGAGAGCGGAACTGCTGGGCGCACTGGCCTCCGTCCAAACTCCAACGCTCGAAAGGGCGCTCCAAGAGGTTGACGTCGCGATCAACGCGTACCACAGCTATTACTACACCGGCGTGACAACCAAGTTCGCCACCCAACGCCGTTTCCACTATCTGCCCAACGCGGCGGCCAGCGCGCCGCCGGAATTGGTCCAGTTCTCACAAGACGGAGGCGTCTGCTCCGTAGACCCGACACTTCTGAACGGCCCGGCCTTCCCCGGCCCAGTTACGGCCAGCAGCACAGCTTGCCTACTTTCAAGAATTGATAGCCAGCTTGAAACCACGGGTTGGCGATTATGAGGATGCAGATTTTGCCGGTTCTTTGCTCCAACTGAGAAAGCGTCAGTTCACCGCGAAGTTTCGAGCGTTCTCCTGCCAGCCGGTCGGAAAGGCCGACGACGCAGCGATCAAGGCAGAAGTAGCCAAGTGCGCGAATATGGCCCGAACCGATGCCAAACGGAAGATAAAACTGCCGACGGGTGACAACTGGAGCCTGCCACAGTCCAAGAAAGACCATTCGACTGATCCCGCCCCTCCCACACCGCTCTCGCTCAACGTCGCGCGTTTGAATGGTATGGGCAGCTTTCTCGCGGAGGCAGCACGGGGCCGAGACGGGGCAGCGGGGCCTCTACTGCCGCGTCCCGGCAGCGGCGCGCATCAGCCTCAATCGCGGCCCGCGCGAGTTCGGTGTAACCACGGCCGAGGTCGCCCAGTTGGGAGCAGTCGTTTCTCTGCCCAACTCCACGGGCTGTTAGCGATCATGTAAAAACGTATTTTTTTGATCTTCGGGCCGACCGGAGATGACGGGGCAGCGGCGGAAAGGGGTCGACCCAGATACTGTGATGCCCGCACCGGGCGCAGCGGCAC
>VFZP01000401.1 GCA_016871115.1 Acidobacteriota bacterium | reverse complement strand
TCCAGACCGCCGCCAACCAGGCCCACAGTAACCGATCAGCGGCCGTCAGCTTCGGCCGCTGCACCGAACGTTGCAGAACACCGAGCTGATGACGGAGGGCCAGAATCTCAAGCTGAAGCGCCGCACGCTGGCGAAAGAAAGCCAAGAATGCCGACACCAGCGCCAGCAACGGAGGCGAACAAGGGAATCGAAGGAAGAAAGGCAAACCCCAATTTATCAGCAACTTCGAGGTTTGCGAGAACCACCGTAGCAAAGCGAGACATTTATCAATCTTCCCCCATCCCGGCGCGTTTGCACCAGAGCCGTTACGAGCGCCGCGCCGCATAACGACATCTTCTGCGCGATTCCATCCACACTGCTCGGTACTCTTGCGCGGCGCCCATGGACGGCCACCGGGTCCGCGCTCGTGAGGTGCCGCAAGAGGCCTTGTCAGCCGGCGACGTGGGGCGGGTGACGTCCAAAGCCGCTCTTTCAAACATCCCCAAGCCCCTGAATCCAGGCCGATCATTCCTCAATATGAGATTTCCGAGAACCACAGATTCTAAAGTGGCGCTCTGGCTTCTCGAGAGCGCCGGCTTGGCTGGAGAAGTCCTTGCACCGTTCTGACAGGGCCAGGATGCACGGCGATGGCATCTCCGCCGATCGGGCCTGCGCTGAGCGCCTGTGCAAACGGGGCAGCGGCCCGCGACGAGAAACACTTGGACCATAGCTTGAACGAAGAGACTTGAGAGGACACAGATCGTGAGCCAGGCTATCTGATATACTTCGGCCCATGCGTTTCTTTGGACCTTTCATTCTTCTGACTGGTATCGCTGCCCAGCAAATGGACACTGGTCTGATCACGGGCACCATCACCGATAGTACCGGCGCAGTCATCCCGAATGTCTCAATCGAGGCTAAACACCTGGCCACGGGCCAGGTGACGCGCACGACATCCAACGAAGAAGGCCGCTTCCGCACGCCGCCGCTTCGCATCGGTGCGTATGAACTCGACATTACAGCGCAGGGCTTCAAACGAGTGACCCGCACCGGCGTTACGTTGAACGTCGCCGACGTGCGCACACTCGACCTGGTGCTTGAGGTGGGCCAGGTCTCTGAACGTGTCGAAATCGCCGGTGCGGCGCCCCTTCTGCAGACAGCGGAATCCACGGCCGGTACAGTTATCACTAACCGTCAGATTGTCGACCTGCCGTTGAACGGGCGCGACTACTTGCAACTGGCGCTGGTGTCGGCCGGCACCGCCCCCGCGCGCGGCCAAGGCGTGAGCGTGGGCGGGCAGCGCGGCATGGAACTGAATTTCGTTATCGACGGCATCGACAACAACAACCAGTCGATTGCGAGCCAAGGAAACCAGAAAGAGGCGCTGAAGCCGCAGGTGGATGCCGTGCAGGAGTTCAAGGTGGTTACGAATGGCTTCCCAGCTGAGTATGGGCGCTCGTCCGCCGGTGTCGTCAACCTTACGATCAAGTCGGGCACCAACGAAATCCACGGCACCCTCTTCGAGTTCGTCCGCAACGAGAAGCTCGATGCAAAGAACTTCTTCACCCCGGCCACGGTGAAGAAGCCCGCTTTCAAGCGCAATCAATACGGATTCGCCGCCGGTGGACCCATCAAGAAGAATCGCGCGTTCCTCTTTGGCGACCTCGAGCACACCGACGTGCGCGAATCAGAAACCTCCGTGAGCACCGTACCCGCGCTGAACGAGAAAGCCGGACGCTTCACGCGCGAGGTTTTTGATCCCTTCACGACGGACGCGGCAACCAGCGTCCGCACGCCGTTTCCCGACCGCGTGATTCCCGCGTCGCGCTTCGATCCGGTAGGAACGCAGATCGCGACGTGGTTTCCCGCTCCACTGAATGCCGCAGCCGCGAACAACTTCACGTTTATCTCGCCGCGGCGTGAGGATCATCGCAAATGGGACGTGCGGCACGACCTGATCCTGTCAGACCGCGACAATCTCTTCTTCCGTTACAGCAACCAGCGGCAGGACCGGCCCGTGGTCCGCAACCTGCCTGACGCCTCGATTGGGCCTATTTCGCGCTCCACGGGCAGCGTCGTCGACAGCCACAACATGGGCCTGGGCGTGAACCGCATCTGGACCAGTTCGCTCGTCACCTCAGTTCGTCTTGGATGGAATTACATCTTCACGAATGTCCGTGTCGCCGGCGACAAGGATCTGAACCAGTTGATCGGCCTACGCGGCGTCGATCAGACGCTACCGGGCACGCCCGAGATCAACGTCACGGGATACCGCGCGATCGGTACCACCAACTTCAATCCGAATCTCATCAACTCGCAAACGCGCCAACTTTCCGGCGATACCACTTGGAACAAGGGCAATCACGCGGTGAAGTTCGGCGCGAGCATCTACTTCATGCAGAGCCATATCGTGAATCCGCAGCGGGCCAAAGGGACCTTTGACTTCGATGGACGCTTCACGCAGGATCTGGTCCGTGCGGCGGGCGGCGAACCGATGGCGGACCTGTTGCTCGGCACCACGCACACCATTCAGGGTTCGAACTTCGTCTACATGAATCTGCGTTCGCCCGTGACGGCCTATTACATCCAAGACGACTGGCGCGTGTCACGCAAATTGACGCTCAACTACGGCCTGCGGTATGAGATTTATCCGCCATGGGTGGAAACGCGCAACCTGATTTCAAACTTCGATATCGACACCAATCCAGCCTCGCCGAAGCTGGTCATCGCCAATACAGAAGGCAGCGGGCGGGAACGCCGCGCGCTGCAATCCACGGACAAGAACAACCTCGGGCCCCGTTTCGGATTCGCGTATCAGGCCCGCGGATCGACGGTGGTCCGCGGAGCCTATGGCATCTTCTACGGGAATGTCACGAACACGGGCGGCGGCGAGTTCATGCAAACGAATCCGCCGTTCCACTTGAAGGCCAGCCTGACGACGGACCGCCGCTTCCCCACGCTGCTGTTGCGCAACGGTGTGCCGCCCGATGCCATCACGCCGCAGAACGCACAGGCGCTGCGGCTGGCCTCGTTCGAGCGCCAGGTGCCGTGGCCGATCGCCCAGCAGTGGAATTTCAACCTCCAGCAGGCCTTGCCTGGCGACATGATGTTTGAAATCGGATACTTCGCCAACAAGATGAATCACATGGCGCGCCGCTGGGATGCGAACTACGCGTTGCCCGGACCCGGCAACATCAACGCCCGCCGGCGTTACACGCGTGTGCAGTTCCCCGGCACGAACCTGTTTGGCACGCTGAGCGAGATGAACCGTTTCCAGTACGACGGCAACTCGCTCTACCACAGCATGCAGATGAAGGCGGAGAAGCGCTATTCGAAAGGCTCGACGTTTATCCTGCATTACACGTGGTCGAAAGCGATTGCGGACGTGGGCGGCATCGCGGGCGTCGGCAACGCGCCGGGCGAGAATTGGGATGTGCAGAATCCGCTCGACTTCCGGTCCGAGCGATCGCTCGCCACCAATCATATGGGACACCGGTTTGTCGGCAGCTACGTCTACGAGCTTCCTTTCGGCCGTGGCCGGACTTATGGCGCCGATATGCACAAGGCGCTCGACTTCCTGGCAGGCGGCTGGTCACTCGGCGGCATTCTCACGCTTGCCGCTGGCACACCGATCAACCTGAGCGTAGTCGGGAATCCGTCGAATGCCGGGCTCATGGATCGGCCGAACGTAGTGGGCCAATGGCATCTGCCGCGCGGCGAGCGGACACTGCAGCGCTTCTTCAACACTTCAGCCTTCGTGCCGAATAGCGCCTTTCAGTATGGCAACGCCGGGCGAAACCTACTGCTGGGACCGGGGCGAATGAATTACGATTTCTCCGCCTACAAGAATTTCGGCATCACCGAGCGTCTGAACATGCAGTTCCGATTCGAGGCTTTCAACTTCACGAATACGCCGTTCTTCGGCGCGCCAGTCGCGCAGGTTGGCAACCGGAACATCGGAGTAATCTCGAGCGCGGACACTCCGCGCAACTTGCAACTCGGGCTCAAGTTACAATTCTAGCCCGCTTTTCGCACCAGTTTCGTCGCCAGAGGCACCAGCAGGCCGTGATACGAGGCGCGCGAAGCTCAGCGCGCGGAGGCGTACTTGACAGCACGTTGAGCACGGTGAGCGAGCGCAACGAAGTAGACACGGCCTTATCCTGCCTCGCAGCAGAAAGCTGGTGAGAAATGCGGCTAGGCTAGGGCCGCGAGAGAATCGTCAGGCCTTGCTCAATTTGGGCGGCGAACCCGGCATCGCCTGCGCGGCGGGCATACTCGAGCGCCACCTGCGCGAAATGCCGTGCCCGGTCGCGGCGGCCGGCTTTCTGCAATCCGTCGGCCGCCGCGTAGATCAGCTTGGCGGCCTCGCGGTCCTGCGGCATCATCACGAGTTCGAACTCCGACGCCGCTTCGGCTTTACGTCCGCCGGCCAGGTACAGGCGCCCGAGACTCAAGTGCGCCATCCGATGCTGCGGATCGATCGTAATGGCGCGCCGGTAGGCGGCCATCGCCGCTGGTGCACGGCCCATTTGTTGAAGCGCGAAGCCCAAGTCATGATGCGCATCAGCGAATCCGTCCGCTTGCGCAATTGCGGCTCGGAACGCCTCGGTAGCCTCGACGTAGCGGTGTTGCGCCACCAAAACCTTGCCCCAATTGGCGTGGACTTCTTCTGTCGCCGGCAGTGCCTGCCAATAGTGGCGCTCGGCCGAGGCGAAGTCGCCACGCGCGCCCGCCACGGCCAGCAGGTTCGCGTGTGCCGGTCCGAATTTCGGGTCCATCTCCAGGGCTCGGCGGTATTCCTGTTCCGCGCCAGCGAGGTCTCCATCCTCCTGCCGGCGGCGGCCCTCCTCGACGAAGAAGCCGGGATCCATGCGGAGCTTGCGCAATTCGTCGTACTCGGGATCGGGAAACACGACCGGCGCTCTTGCGCCCGCCTGCCAGACAGAGAGTTCCCGGTCTGCTTCGGCTCCACGTCCGGATTCTCGCAACAGCCTCGCCAGCAACAAGCGCGGCGGCCCGGCCTGCGGATCGGCGCGAACCACAGATTGCAGCAACTCGATCGGCTGCGCGCTTCCAGCCCGGGCCATTCCGAACTGTGCCGCCGGACTCCCACCTGCCTTCTCAAACTCCGCGAATGCCTCCTTCGCGCGGCCAGCGTCGAGCAGCGCATCGCCCAACCGGATTCGCGCCGCCTCACCCGGCGCTTTGCGCAACTCGGCTATAGCGGCGCTGTGCTCGCCCAGCGCGGCTAACGCGGCGCCTAGCAAGTAGGGCGTGGCGGGCCGCTGCTCGTAACAGGCAACCGCGGCTCGATACAGCTCGTAGGCGTGTAACATCCGGCAGTAACGCGACGTGCCTTCCGTGCGCGCGGCCTCAAGTTGCTCGCGGACACGGGCGTGCAGCGATCCGCCGGGCACCGGCGGTAGTGGCGCCGAACACGCGGCGATCCACACTCCGACCATCGCAATCCATCGCTTGCTCATCCGCTTCATTGGAACACGGGGGCCGGGAGTGCTCAATCCGGGTTTTCCACAACATTCTGGGATTCGCTCTCGCGAAACGCTCCGAGCGGATCACGCCAGATCTCTATCGGAAGTGGCCCAGCTGAGAAGTGTGAGGAAGAGAAGGGAGCCTACGGGCCGGGCCACTTCGGATCGAGTCGTAAGAAGGAAGCGGCTGGCGCGGCGCGCCGGATGCCGCTACCTATGGGTTTTGAATGCTGACCTTTGGGTACTGCAGGGGAAACGAGACGGTCTTTCGACG
>VFZP01000400.1 GCA_016871115.1 Acidobacteriota bacterium | reverse complement strand
ACCGCACGCACACCACCACAATCTCCGCGTCGAAATGGCGGCCAGCGAACAGCTCTTCAACCGGAACGAAGGAGGGCATTGCGTCATTTTCGCCCATCTCGGCAGGTTTGCACCAGAGCCAAGGCGGTCAGGTCAGTCATTTGGCCTTACCTTACAAGGAACTTTCTAGGGCGAGTGTATCACAGCACCGTGTATATTAGTGTATATTTGATGAACTTACGCGGGTTGTGTCTGTCGCGCGCGCAGTACCAGGTAGGTGCCAGCCGCCGCCAGTCCTAGGGCGATCAACTGAGCATTGGATAGCGGGCCGTCGCCGAAATTCGCCTGTTGGTGTTCGCGGAAAAACTCTACGATGAACCGTTCGGTTGCCGCCATCAGCAGGTAGGCACCGAACACAAACCCCGGCGGCCGCTTGGCGGAGACGGCCAGCCGCCAGGTGATCACGAAGGCGAGCCCCAGGAGTCCGGCTTCGTACAACTGAGTGGGGTGCAGATCCACGTCCAGCGGCACGCCGGTGATCTTGTTCGCGTCGAAGTTGGTGAAGCGCACGACCCAAGGACGGTCGCACTTCACACCCCAACAGCAACCGGCGGCAAAGCAGCCGAGGCGCCCGAGCGCCTGGCCGCTGGCGAGTCCCGGCGCGACCACGTCGAAGGTGCCAAGCACCGGCAGACCGTATCGCCGCATCAGGAGCGCCCCGGCCAGAACGGCGATCACCAACCCGCCGAAAAACACGCCGCCCGACTGCAGCGTGGCAAGCGAGAATGCTTCGCGCGGGTTCGCGTAGAAATAGTCGAAGTCAAAAACGAACATTAGGAGTTTGGCGCCGGCGAGCCCGGCAAGCGCTCCATAGATGGCCACGTTCGACACTTTCTCCGGATCGAGTCCCCGCTGCCGCGCCAAGCGCCCGGTGAGCCACAACGCCACCAGGAAACCCGCCGCCACCAGCACACCGTAGCTGGGCAGAAAGAAGTTATCGCCGAACGAAACGAGCTTAGGAAACACGGCGGGCCGGCTCCTGTTTCGGAGCAAGCAGCAGCTGCAGACCCAACAAGATCGCGCCGGCGGTTATCGCCGAGTCGGCGATGTTGAAGGTGGCCCAATGCCAGTCCCGATAATAGAGGTCGATGAAATCGGTCACCGATCCGCGCAGCACCCGGTCCCACAGGTTCCCGGCCGCACCGCCCGTCACCAACGCCAGCGCCCATCGTTCGATTTCCGATTCACTGCGCCACCACATCCAACCGACCAGCGCCAGCACCACCGACGCCAAGACTACCAGCACAATGCTGCGCAACGGGTCAGCCGCCGAGGCGAGCAGGCTGAACGCCATGCCGCGATTCTCGGCGTGAATGATGTTCAGCACACCTGGGATCACCGGCCAGACGTCCCAGGCCGAGACGTTTTGGTCGATCCAGAGTTTGGTGCCACGGTCGGCGATCAATACAGCCGCCGCGGCCGCTAGCGGCCCACGGCGACCCTTCATAACCCCGGGAGCCCCCGCACAGTCTTGGCGCAGGCAGCGCACGCGGTTGGTAGTCCTCCGTCCGAGCCCACGTCTTCAGTGAACTTCCAGCAGCGTTCGCACTTGACGCCGGCGGCCTTGTGCACGTCGATGCCAAGGTCAGCCTCGCCTGCGCTTTCGAGCGTCACCTGCGAGGTGAGGAACAACTCCGGCAACTCGGCCGCGTACTTCTCCAGCAGTGGCAACAGCTCGGCGTTGGCTTTCACATGCACACGGGCCTCGCGGTTGGCGCCGATGAATTTGCTTTGCCGCGCCGCCTCCAGGCGCTTATTCACCGTTTCGCGGACGCCGATCAGCTTTTCCCAACTCTCCAGGCGCGCGCGATGTTCCGGCGTCAGCCCGTGCGTCAAATCGCCGGGCTCGGGAAAGAGGGTCAAGTGCACGCTGTCGGGCGCGCCGGCGCGGCGCGGCAGGTGCGTCCACACCTCTTCCATGGTGAACGTCAGGAGCGGCGCCATCAAACGCACGTACGCCTCGGTCACCATCCAGAGGGCGGTTTGCGCACTCCGGCGTTCCCGCGATTGGGGCGCGGTGGTGTAGAGCCGGTCTTTCAATACATCGAAGTAAATCGAACTCAGATCCGTTGTGGCGAAGTTATAGAGCGCCTGATAGACGCGGTGGAACGAAAAGTCCTCATAGAAGCCGCGCACTTTGGTAGTAAGCGCCTCGGCGCGCAACAGGATCCACTGATCGAACTCGGTCAGCCCGGCCACCGGCACCGCATCGGTGTCCGGATTGAAGTCATGCAGGTTCCCCAGCGCGTACCGGAACGTGTTGCGGATCTTGCGGTATGCCTCGATGAGCCGCTGCAGGATCGTATCCGACAGCCGGACGTCTTCCTGATACTCCACCGACGAAACCCAAAGCCGCAGAATCTCGGCGCCGCTCGCCTTGATCACTTTCTCCGGCTCAACGACGTTGCCAATCGACTTCGACATCGCCTGCCCTTTTTCATCGAGCGTCCAGCCGTTGGTGGAGCACTCGCGGTACGGCGCGCCCCCCTTGAGCCCCACGCCCACTAGGAGCGACGAGTGGAACCAGCCGCGGTACTGATCGCCGCCTTCGAGATACAGGTCCGCCGGCCAATCGAGGTTCCAGCGTTCGTTCAACACCGCCAGGTGGCTCGACCCGGAGTCAAACCACACGTCAAGAATGTCCTTCTCCTTCGCCAGTTTGCCCGACCCGCACTTACCGCACGTTGTCCCGGGCGGCAGTAACTCCGCGGGCGACTTGTCGTACCACACATCCGCGGTGTGCACAGCAAACTGGTCCACCACATAGTCGAGCGTTTTCTTGTCGGTGATCTGCGAGCCGCAGTCTTCACAGGTGAACACCGTGATCGGCACGCCCCAAATTCGCTGTCGCGAGATACACCAATCCGGCCGCGTGGCGATCATGTTGTAGATCCGATCTTCGCCCCAGCCTGGCATCCATTTGATCTTGCGGATGGCTTCGAGCGCGCGTTCGCGCAGCCCGTTACGTTCCATGCCGATGAACCACTGCTCGGTGCCGCGGAAAATCGTCGCCTTGTGGCAGCGCCAGCAGTGCGGGTAACTGTGGTCCACCTTGCGCTCTGCCACCAGCGCGCCCCGGTCCTTCAAGATCCCGATGACGATCGGGTTGGCATCCCATACGCTCTTGCCGATCAGTTCCTCGGGGATCGCGCCCGGATCATTCTCGGTGCAATACAGACGGCCCGCCCCATCAACCGGGCAATAGACTTCGAGCCCGTACTTGAGGCCCACCATGTAGTCTTCGGCGCCATGGCCCGGCGCCGTGTGTACGGCTCCGGTGCCTTGCTCAAGAGTGACGTGATCGCCAAGGATGCCGGGCGAGTCGCGCTCGATGAACGGATGCCGGAATATCGCGCCTTCAATCCGCGCGCCGGGAAACGTGGCGAGGGTCTTGGTTTCGGGCCACCCCGCCTGCTCCGCGGTAACTTTCACCAGATCCGTCGCGATCAGATACACGTCGCCACCCGGAGCTTCGACGACCGAATATTCGAACTTCGCGTGATAGCAGATGGCCAGGTTCGCCGGAATCGTCCAGGGCGTGGTGGTCCAGATCAACCCGTAGACCTTGCGGCCTGCCAGCGCCCCGTCGATCTTCTCGGGAGCCGACGTGAGCGCAAAACGCACCCAGATCGATGGGCTTGAGTGGTTCTCATATTCCACTTCGGCCTCGGCGAGCGCGGTGCGGCAACTCATGCACCAGTTCACGGGCTTCAGCCCTTTGTAGATGTAACCTTGGTCGAGAAAGTCGACAAACGCGCGGGCGATGACCGATTGGTACTTCGCCTCCATGGTCAGATACGGGTGATCCCAATCGCCGAAGATTCCGAGGCGGGTGAAATCCTGGCGCTGCAGGTCGACGTACTTCTGCGCGTAGGCGCGGCACGCCTGCCGAATCTGCACCGGAGTCATCTGCGCTTTTTTCGATCCGAGCTGCGAATCGACTTTGATTTCAATCGGCAGCCCGTGGCAGTCCCAACCCGGCACATAGGGCGAGTCGAAGCCCGACATGGTTTTCGACTTGACGATAAAATCCTTCAGCGTCTTGTTCAGCGCGTGACCGAGATGGATGTTGCCGTTCGCATAGGGCGGGCCATCATGCAACACATAACGCGGCCGCCCCGCACACTGCTCGCGAATGCGCTGATAGAGCCCTATCTGACTCCACCGCTCGATGAGCTTGGGCTCATTTTGCGGCAGGTTGGCTTGCATGGCAAAGCCAGTCTTGGGGAGATTCACAGTTTTCTTGAGATCGGGTTGCACGGATTCCATGTTTTGACGGCTGTGTTTGTTACGGCGAAGTCTTGCCTCTATGGTATCGCTTCAACGCACGCGCCGCGTTTGCCATGAGGGAATGCGAGATGCTGAAGCGGATCGGCCAGCGCCTTGAAGAGCGCAGTGCCCACACCAGCGTGCATGCGGATAACGGGCAGCGGGAAGCAGTCGAGGCCTTACTCGCTTCGCTCGATCCGCCAGCGCCCGGCCGCGCCCACGATTCGCACGTTTTCGTTGGTGCCGTTGGCGCGCGACGGCTACCGCCGCGCGCTTGAACTCGGCTCCTATATCCACGGAGCGGCGGTCCTGCAGCGGTGTGTTGGGATAGTTGGGATACCAGGAAGTGCGCGGAGCATATGATGCCGCTGCTCCCGGATCGCAGCCGGACCGCCGCCAATTCGCCATCGCCGGGCAACCTTTGTTCCACCTCGATGTGGACCTCTTTGACGCCGGGCGCCATCGCTTTCCATACCCCGGCGACCCCGACGCTTCGTTCGATGTCGTGTTGTGCGCCGAGTTAATCGAGCATCTCACGCTTGACCCCATGCATCTCTCATGTGAGTGCCACCACGTTCTGGCTGACATCGGGCTGGTCCCACTCACCACCCCAACGCGGCGGGTCTGCATCCGGTGGCGAATGCGCTACATGGACGCCGCAGCCAGCAGGTATTCAGCGCTTACCCGGATCCACAGGGCCTTCCCGACAATTCACCGAGCCGATCGCCGGTTTTGAGAACAGCCGGTGGGCGATCGAGATGCTTTCGCGTGAGGGTCTTGACATCACACTGCGCGGCGAACAGACCTACTGCGTTGCCCGAAAGCGGAGTGCGTTGCCGCAAAACCGGTACCCGGATTGGCTCTACGCGAGGAGCCCGCGAGCTACTTCACCGACAGCGTAGTTGCTACTGGGCTCGCCACTCCGTTTACCCTCAACCGCACCGGTGCGTTCTTCGCTGCCGTGGCTGTCGTAGGTACACGTGCATTGATTTGCGTAATCCCGGAGACCAATCCCACCACCGGGCCCGCGTACAGTACGGTGGCGTTGGCGCCTCCAATCTGCACCGACCAGCTCGCCGGAACCGATGACGAGGCCCGCGTGACGATTTGTCCGTCCAGACCGGCGAACCCGTCGCCGGTGGCATACAGCACCACCACGCTCCCGCGCAAGGCAGGCGTGCCGTCGCTGTTGATGGCCAGCGCCCCGGTTGCGTCATCGACATTGAAGGCCGCCACCTGCCCTACTCCAGACCCGCCGGCGGTGAACAAAGCCGGCACGGCGGCAGCCACGGTGCGCCGCACCGTTTCAGACGTAACGCCCCGGGTATTTGTTTACCGGGTACTGAACAAATGAAGCACAAGCATGTAGCGTAGGGTAGGTGGCGCAGAGCAAAAAGCAACGTGAGGAGCCCGGACCAAGTCGCGGAGAGTTGGAGCGCGAGAA
>VFZP01000399.1 GCA_016871115.1 Acidobacteriota bacterium | reverse complement strand
CGGGCGGCCGGAATCGAAGTGCGGTGCCAGGACGCGAGCGTGCGCGGGCGGTAGCCGGGTCCACAGGCAGCTTCCACCCACCGTTCGTACGCCGCAATCCAGCGGATCAGAGCCCGCAACAGCCGGCATCCTGTAGCAACCGGCGCATCACGTCATCATTGGCAGGATTGAAGTTTCCGTTGGTTAGTTCGCCCATTCTGTCTTGATCCGCCTCGCTTACCACTTGCTCGTGGCAGTAGCCGCAATGCTGAAGGAAGCCTTGCCAAAGGGACAGTCTTCCTCGTCGATGTGAAACGCGCCGGTGACCTCAACCGCGGTGGACCAGTCCACCCGCGCTGTTCCCGTGGACATGCGGACAAAGACAATCTGGTTGGAGGCCGGCGCCGGTTTGTGCACGCAGAGACCGGCGGCGGGAACCAGGAGGAACTCGGTGACACTCTCCAGATCGTCACTGAAGGGCACCATGTATCCGGCCAGTTTCACCGTGCTGCCATTCAGCCTCTCCAGCTTTTCGCTCGCTTTGCCTGACTGCACCTGCAAGCCGCGCAGGTCCGGCCAGGAGATGGCAGTAACCGTCGGAGCCGCGGCGTCCTCTGTATCGGGAAGCCCCTGGCCGGGATCGAACCGCCGCTCTTCCGCAACGGGCTGGGCTGGCCGCGGAGGCGGCTGTTCCTCCACGCCCCGGAACTCCGGCCCGCCACACGCGGCGAGCAACGCGCAGGCCACGATGCTAGTAGCCGGTGACCACATCGACCTTATCCGCAGCCAGCCGGTACAACACCCGGCCATGCGGGTTCTTTGACTCACCAATCGACATCTTGCCCGTCACCACCACGGGCCTGTCCCACGAAACGGCCGCCCGCTTGCGATCATTCATCCGCACCAGAACGACCTGGTTGGGAGGAGGCGGAGGAATGTGAATGCACTGTCCGAGTTGCGGCACCAGCAGGAACTCGTCGGTGGTGCTCTGCTCGTCATCAAAAGGCACCATGAAGCCCGAGATCTTCACCATCGCCTGATCAAGAGATTTTGCGTCGGCATTGATCCGGCCGGTCTTGTAGTTGTAGCCGCGCAGTTGCACCCAGTCCACACGCTGCTGCGAGATTGCCGCACCACTCGCCAGCCACAAACCGGCCACCATCCGCGCCAGCTTCACAGGCGGATTCCCAACCCGTCGGCGAGCGCGTTGCGGTACGCTTTCACCGCAGGCACAAACCCGATCAACAACCCGGCCACCACCACCGCCGACATGTACGCCCAACCCGTCGGCGTGGGCGCCACCACAGGTAGGAAGAGACCGAAGTGATGCTCCACGGCCGGTTGCGACAACCAGGTCAGTCCATAGACCAGAGCTACACCGAGCACCGTTCCCGCCAGTGCCAGCAGACCGGATTCGGCGACCAATAGAAATACGATATTGCGCGGCCCGGCCCCAATGGCCCGTAGAATCGCCATCTCGCGGCGCCGTTCGTTGAGCGATGTGTAGAGCGACACCAGCATCCCCAACAGGCCCACAACCAGCACGAATACGGTCACCACCGCCAGCGCATCCTCGGCGTACCCAATTGTCCGCCACAGCTCGCCCAGCGCCACACCCGGAATCACTGCCATCAGCGCCTCCGGCTCGTTCGTGTTGATTTCGCGTTGCAGCCGCAGTGTATCGATACGAGATTTCGCCCGTAACAGGAAAGCCGTGATTTGTTTTATCTTCATATCCTCTTTGTGGATCTTGCTGGCGGGCGTAGCCTCACCGGGGAGCGGCGGCGCTCCGTCGCCCCAATCCAGGTGCATTGCTTCCATACCTTCCAGCGGGACATAGAGGGAGCGATCCACCGGCGTCGCCGTGCGCTGCAAGATGCCGCAGATCTTGAAAGGCCGGTCCTCGTGGTCGAGAATGCCACGGCCGGACGAGACGCCGTGGGTCAGCGTCACTGCATCGCCCAGGCGATAGCCGAGAGCAGCGGCGACATCAGATCCGATGGCAACCTGGAACACGTTTTCCGGCGCATGGCCGGCGGTGAATTCGATTCGGCGGTCACGCCGGAAGCGATAGCGTGTATAGAAGTCGCCAGTGGTCCCCACTACGCGGAAGCCGCGATGCGAGTCGCCGAGGGAATAGGGAATCGTCCACTCCACCGCCGGGTGCTCGGCGAACTGGCGGTAGGACTCGTACGTGATGTTGTTGGTGGCCGAGCCCATCCGGAAGACGGCATAGAGCAGCAACTGCAGGCTGCCGCCGCGCGCTCCTACGATCAGGTCGGTTTGGCTGATCGTGTGCGAGAAGCTTTCGCGCGCGCCCATCCGCACGAGTTCCACTCCCACCAGCAACGCCACGCTCAATGCAATCGAGAACACAGTCAGGGCGGAAGTGAGTTTCCGGTGGCGAAGCGACTGGTAAGCCAGCGACAGCAGCAGCATTTTCAGGCCGCCTCGTTGATGTCGGGAAGTGAAACGCAGCGGTCAAAAAGCGGCATCAGAGTCCGGTCATGGCTGACGAAGATCAGCGTCGATCCGGCCTCGCGGCACTCGGAAAACAACAGTTCGATGAACTTCTCGCGGTGGTCATGATCGAGGGAGGAGGTGGGTTCGTCGGCGATCACGATCTCGGGTGTTCCGATGAGCGAGCGCGCCGCGGCCACCCGCTGCTGCTGGCCCACGCTGAGCCGCGCCACGTTCTCCCGCATCAGCGCGCCAATGCCCAGGTGTTCCGCTACACGCCGGGCCGCCGCTTCCAGAGACGCGCCGTTCAGCCGGCGGCGGCGCTCGGCGCTCAACCGGCAGGGCAACACGATGTTGTCGAGCACATCGAGATAAGGAATCAGGTTGAATAACTGGAAGATGTAGCCGATGTGCGCGCCGCGAAACGCATCGCGCTCAGCGGGTTTCATGGCGGTGAGATCGCGGCCGAGGACCGTCACCGCGCCGCTGCCGGCTCGCAGAACGCCAGCGAGAAGCCCCAGTAGCGTGGTCTTGCCGCTGCCCGAGGGCCCAAAGATGAAGAGGCGTTCCCCAGCCGAAATCGTCAAGTTAGGAATTCGCAGTACTTCGCGGCCTTTGCGGTATGCGAAACGGACGACATCAAGTTGCATCGCCGTCCCTGTAGTGTTGGTCACCCTCATTGCGGAATCGTCACGGCGCCACGGTCGTTCTTGATCGTAGCGCCCGCCTGTCCGCTGGCGCCAATTACCTGGACGGCCACGGAGGCCACGCCGGGGAACACTTTCGTCACGCCGAAACGGATGTCGGTGCCATCGAGCGGGCCTGAACACGAGACCGAGTACTCAGCATGGATCTCGGCGTGCTCTTCGCCGGCGTGCTGCACCATCTCTGCTTTGCGCACGGTAAAGCGGCATCCGCGGAGCGGCTCGAAAACGACCATTTCCGAGATACGGGTGCGCAGCTTGTTCAACGCCTCGTCCCGGCGCTGTTTCTGTGCGGCGGTGCGTGCTTCGTGTTCAAACCCGACCATGCCCTCGGCGGGCGCTTCGATCTCCACCACAGCCCCGAAGGTTTCCACCGCAATGTTGATTGCGGCCGTTCCGTGTTCGTGTGAAGTTACCCGTTTCGTCCGATTTCGCGGCGCTTGCGCGGCGGCCAGCAGCGAAACGCCAAGCAGCAGAAAGGGCCTCAAACAAAACATGCCCCTTACTCCTTGTACGGTTCAATCAGGTTAGCGGCCATCCTGAAAGAGACGTCGCCATAAGGACTCTTGACGGTGGAAACTTCAAACTTGCCCTGCGCCCACACCGGATCCCAGAAGCTGAGCTTGGTCTTGCGCGAGTTCTCCATCTTCACGTGCACGATCTGGTTTGGCGGCAGAGGAGGAGTGTGTACACAAGCGCCCACGGAAGGCACCAGGAGAAACTCGGAAACCATTTCGGCGTCGTCATCGAAAGGAATCATGAAGCCGGGAACCCGGGCAGTCTGGCCATTCGCTTTCTCCAGTTCCGCGGTCAACCCGCCGGTCTTGTAGTTCAATCCGCGGAGAGTTTTCCAGTACAGCGTCTGAACGGTAGCCGCCGGAGCAGCGGCGAGAGTCAACACAACCGCCAGAGCGAGGCTTTTCATCAGTTCCTTGATTACTACGGATCGGGCGCACCGGCAACGAATTTCCGATGAGCGGACTCGTCGACCGGCTGAATGCGCTTGTGGCCGCCTTTACTGGAGAACACGCTGGGTACGCAAGGTAGAGGGCGGAGTGAGGCCGTTGGCGCGCAGATACGCGATCAGGTTGCCGTAGTGCTCGTGCAAGGAGTTGGTCAATCCGATCATCTCGCTCACCGGTGTGAGCCTCCGGTCTCCGGCAGTCCTCTCGGTGAGGAGGTCGCGGTCCGCCAGTCCGCGGAACGCCGGATCGCAGAACCGGAATGACGCTTCGAGTTCGGCCATGATTTCGTCCTTGGTCTTGGCGGCTGCCAGTGGTCCCGCTGTAGGAAGCGGTACCGAGCGTAGTCTCGCGCACGAACCATAGTTCATCTCGGCGGTATGTCGCATCCATTCGCCGAAGGGCCGGGAGACGGGTGTGATCTTGAAATGGTAACGGTCTTCCGGCATCATCTTGCCGGTGGCTACCAGGTACATGCGCATGGCCTGGCAGCTCTCCCGCAAGGATTGTGCCAACGGCTCAGCAGCCGTGGCCGAAACTGCCCAAACAGCCATGAGCGTGATCAGCAAGCGCATCTCGTGAGGGTATGCGCCGGGCAGCCCCGCCGCAAGAGAAATCCGGCGAGCGGGCGTCTTCCTGCCATGAAAGGACTGCTTGGCTATTGCTCGGTGAATGGCTTGATGTGGGACCCGTCCATGCTATACGCCACTTGGCCGTACGGACTCTCGCGCGATTCGATCTTCAGCACGCCATGAATCCAGATCGCATTGACTGGAGGCCTGATCTCCCGGCCGCCCGTCAGCTTCACCAGCAACATCTGATTGGGCGGTGGCGGCGGAGAATGCACGCAAGCTCCGAAATAGGGCACCACCAGAAACTCTCCCGCAAACCCTGCGTTGTCTTCAAGAGGGACCACATAGCCGGGAATCGCCACATTCCGGCCATGCAGCTGTTGCAGTTGTGTTGGCACCGAAGCCTGCCCCGGCTTGAGTACACGCAGGGTTGACCAGTCAATGCGCTCATAGCCGCCTGCGGAGAATGTAACCCGCACGGCCGACGCCGGCCTCTTGACTCGAATATTGGCCGGCGTCACGGTGAGCAGATCACGATTGACAGCGTAAACCAGTACTGCGAGCATTCCGGCGATCATGGCGAAATGGAGAACGCGCACGCTAAGAGTATCGTCGTGTTGGGCCGATCGGTGTAACATTCATTCAGGAGCGAGCTTTAAGACCGAATGAGTGAACGAATATGGCGCATGAACGGCTATCAGCCGGGATTTCCGTTTTGGGTTTCCCGGACCCCACCAGCATAAACCCGACGCCTCACTCCCGTGCCGGAGTTGATCAGAATCCCCATTCCGAGGGCGGGCCAGTGCCTTGCCGATGGCTTCTTCGGACCATCGCACAAAAACGAAAACCGAGAACGTGCCTGTTTCCAACAGTTCTCTCGACACCTCTCTCGACACCTCTCCCGCCCAGCCTCCTTTTTCTCAAGATTTCCATCTCTCCGGGCCGTTCACCAACACCGAGTACTCATACTATTGCCCCTTGCCCTGCTCGATCACCAGCCCAGGCAAACTCAATTGATCGCTGCTCGCGGGCGCCTCTGCGGGTTTCTCGATCCGGCGTCTGGTCACCAGCACCGGCCG
>VFZP01000398.1 GCA_016871115.1 Acidobacteriota bacterium | reverse complement strand
CGAAGCTTGCCGTTGCCGCGGATCTGCTCCGCTTCCTCCGGGCCGTTGGCAGTGCCCAAGATCCGTTCACCATCGAACACTGTCAAGCGTATGTCTCGTTCCTGCGCGGGCAAACCCGCCCCAGTCAGTACGAGTCCGATGATGAACCGTGAACTCCGTGAAAGCATCTGCCGAATTCCTCCGAGTCTCCGCTCGCCAAGGAGCCCGAGAAAGCCGGCTAACGAGGATCATTATCGTTGCTTAATCAAATGCCGGCGATATGCCCGCCGAGCGCGATCTCTCGTACTCAGGCGCGTCCACTTTGTAGTATTGCGGCGGGAGCGTGGCGATGGAGCGTTCGAGATCGCGCACAGCGTCGAGGTGCTCGCCCACCCGCTGCTGGTCTGTATTGGTTGCTTCTTCAACGACGAGGCGTCCTGGCGCACGGCGTCCAGCACGCTCTTCTTGCGGTTGATCCAGCCGAGTTCGCGCTGGCCGAAGAGGTGGTCAAACAGCTTGTGCGGCAGCATCTCGGGCGGCAGCGGGCGATCGTGGCCGGCCCAGCTCATGTTGCGCTGGACGCCTTTGCCGAACGACTCCTGCGAAACGCCGAGTTGCAGCGACCGGAAGCGTGAGTTGGCGCCGATCCTCGCGGCAATCGCCTGGTCGAGCGAGGCGCCACCGGCGCCGCGCCCGGTGAACTGAGTGCCCGAAACAAGCGCGCTCATCGAGCGGTGATGATCGTTTCAATGCGGTACAACAAAGCTGCCGGGTCGCACGCCTCCCACGGGCCGACTATGGCGCCACCGGATTGCGTGTCAGGCGGGGCATGCGCGGCGCGGCGGCGACAGCCTGCCAAGGGATGGTCAAGGGTTCTTTACAGCCGACTTAACTCTCGCGCAACTCGGCAATCAGAAACAGCGGATCGCCCTCATGAACCATGGGGAATTCGCGGAGCAAACCCACGACACCGTCGCGGGGAGCGGTGAACGTGGCGATGGTTTCGCCGTGTAGAGTGACGAGCTGCCCCAGCGGTTGGCCAGCGCCCACCGCATCGAGGAGTTGAACATCGGAAAAGAAAAAACCCGCAGACGGGGCATTGATGCCGTGGTGGATGTTCCCTTCCCCGAACAGGTGGCGGACAAGCGGCGCGGTTTCGAAGGGTGAAGCCAGAATGCCGAGATGCCGCAGCAGGTTGCGGATGCCGCGCTTCATCACCGCTACGTCGCCCAGGTGCAGGCGGCCGCCGCCGCGCGCTTCGGTGTAGAGGAACGGGATGCCGCGAGACTTCGCGAAAGACACCGTGCGGCCGGGCGGCACTTCAGGATGGCCCCAAATCGTCTCGGCTCCGAAGATGCGCGCGCCTGCTTCGCTGCGCGCATCCGCGGCGTCGTAGCCGGCCATGGTGGGCATCGACCAGCCGACGCCGCCCGAGTGGAGATCCAGGTAGAAGTCCGCGAGCGAGACGATGGACTCGCCGAGGCGCCAGGCAAGGCGCTGTGTGGCGGGCGCATCCGCGGCGTTGTCGCCGGGGAACACACGCGCGAGATTGCCGCCATCGAGCGGGCTGGTGCGCGTGCCATTCCAAAAGGCGGGCGGGTTCGCAGCGGGGACGGCCACCCAATCGCCGGCGAAGGTGGCGGGGTCGAGTTCGGCGAAGGTGTCCAGGATCGCGCGCGTGCCTTCATATTCGTCGCCGTGGACGGCGGCGGTGGTGACGAGCGTGCGGCCGGGTTGCGCGCCGCGCGCGATGAGCACGGGGAACGCGAGATCGCCGCCGCAGGGCACGGTGAGGCGATGACGCGTGCCGCGCGCAAGTCCGTCAGTAAGCAAGGAAGCCTCCGTCGACAAGGAGCGTGGAGCCGGTGATGAAACTCGCTTCCGGCGAGGCGAGAAACGCAACGGCGTGGCCCACTTCTTCGGGCATGCCGCGGCGGCCGAGCGGCGTGACGCGGAGATAGCGGCCCGAGGAGCCCGCCGACTTCAGTTCATCCACGATCTCCGCGCTGGCCTCCGTGCGAATGTCGCCGGGCGCCACGCAGTTGACGCGGATGCCGTGCGGCGCCCACTCGAGCGCAAGCGATTGGGTGAGCGAAATCTGCGCGGCCTTGGTGGCGCAATAGAGCGAAGCGTGTTCCTGCGCCGCATAGCCGCCCACCGACGAGATGTTGACGATTGCGCCGGGCGTGCCCGCGGCCACCATGCGGCGCGCGGCAAACTGCGAGGCGTAGAACGTGCCCTTGAGATTGACGTCCACCACGGCGTCCACATGCGCGCGTGTGGCGTCGAGCGCGCCGGACACCGCTGGGAGACCCGTGAGGCTCGCGTTGTTCACCAGAATGTCGAGGCGGCCGAAGCGTTGCAAGGTGGCTTCGATGAGCGCTTCGATGGACGCGGGGTCGGCAAGGTCTACGGCGGCCGAGGCAGCTTCAGAAAACTCTCTCGCCGCGGTCTCGGCGAATTCGACGCGGCGCTGCGCCAGCATTAGAAGCACGCCTCGTGCGGCCAGCGCGCGCGCGATGCCGAGCCCAATGCCGGTGCCGCCGCCGGTGACGATGGCTACTTGTCCGTTGAGGCTCATGCGAGTAACGACTCCAGTTCATCCGCTTCAGCTTGGACCGCCGGATGCCGCGCCGCGATCGCTTCTGCCGCCGCCGGATCCTTGAAGCCGTGGCCGCTGACGATACACACGGCGGGTTCGGTTTTGCCGAGGCGCCCGTCTTGCAGCGCTTGGATGAGCCCGGCGAGTGCGGCGGCTCCGGCGGGCTCGGTGGAAATGCCTTCCATTTCCATCATCATCGCTTGCGCGGCAAAGATCGCCGCGTCGGGTACAGCGAGCGCCCAGGCCGAACCGCTGCGGGAGCGGAGTTCGGCGAGTGCAAGCGAGGCGTCGATATCGAAGGGCACCGACAGTCCGCTGACGCGCGTGTGGCTTTCAACGGGAAGAATCGCATCGCCGCCGCGTTGCCAGGAGGCAGCGAACGTGGAGCAGCCGGCAGGTTGCACGGCATGGACGCGTGTGGGGGTCGCCTGGAGACCGCGCGACACGGCGATGAACATTCCGCCGCTGCCGGCGGGAACAAACACATGCGCGGGCGCCGCGGGGGCAAGTTCATGTCCCAACGATTCAACGCCCGCCATGCCGCCGGGGCAGTAGCGATAAGCGGAGACCACGAGCGCGGCAGGACGGGCGGCGGCGTAGTCTCGCAACAACGTCATGACGCGCCCCGTGATAGCGCCGTTGGTGGTGAAGCCGCGGACTTGGATGAGGCGCGCACCGTGCGCTGCCATCTGTACGAGCTTGCCCGTGGGCGTAGAGTCGCTGACGACGATCGTGCAAGGCACTTCGTAGCGCGCGGCGTAGGCAGCCAGCGACGCGCCGGTGTTGCCGGACGACGTGGCGATGCAGGCACGCACGCCGCGAGCGAGGAGCTGATCGAGTTCGGCGGCGATGAAGCGGTCTTTATAAGAGCCGCTGGGATTGCAACTTTCGAGTTTGAAGGCAAGCGACGCGAGGCCGAGTTCGCGGGCGATGCGCCGGCTTGCAATGAGAGGCGTGCGGCCTTCGCCCAACGTAACGCGCGGCATCTTCTGTTGAGTATCCACTACAAGGCTGCCGGGCCGCACGGCGGCAGGCACTGAGTCAGGCGCGGTGGCAGATCTGGCAGGCCTGCGCGTGGGCCGGTGTCCGCACCACCATTACCCAGCGGCGTCCGGCGTGGGTCCACTCGGAGACGGCCAGTTCCCCGCCCTGACGGTACGTGGTGCGGACGATCTTGGCGGCGGTGGCGGAGATATTGGTAGCCGGCGCGGCCACGAGCGTCACCGGGACGCCTGTGATGGTGACTTCGCGGCGCACGGTGTAGCTGGCTTGGCCGTCGGCGCTTCCGAGCTTGTGGATATCGAGCGCAACCTGCTCTGGAGTGTGCAACCGGGGCTGCTGGGCGCGGAGATAGAGAACGCCGCCCGTCATCAATGCTGCAATGGCGGCGGCCATGGCGAGGCCTCGCCACGAGGCTGAGCGCGGGGGCGCGTGGGTAATGCGCGCGGCGACGGCGGACCAGAGCGCTTCCGGCGCCTCGGTGGGCGCGAGCGAGCGGGAAAGCAGACGCGGGATTTGCGTTTCGGGCGATGGAGTTTGGTTCACGCTAGTTCCCTTCCCTGGAGGTAGGCAAGATGTTTGGCCAGTTCGCGATGGGCACGGTTCAGGCGCGAGGCCACTGTGCCGGGCGGGCAGGCGAGAATGGTGGCAATTTCATCGTAGCTGAGACCTTCGGTATAGCGGAGCACGACGGTCATGCGGAGTTCTTCCGGTAGCCGCGCCACTTGTTCGCGGACGGCTCGCGCTGTGTCGGAGGTGTGTGGGTCGGACGGGGCGGTATCGGCGCCGGCCGGCAGTTGCTCGAGCGGAATGGTGGGGCGCAGGCGGCGGTGAACGTCGTGGCAACAGTTGGCGACGATGCGGAAGAGCCAGTTTTCAAAGGGTGATTCGCCACGGTAGGAGCCGATGGCGGAAAAGAGCTTGACGAAGACTTCCTGGCTGATGTCCATGGCCAGAGCGGGATTCGAGGTGTAGTGCAGAGCGATGGAGTAGACGCGATGCTGGTAGCGCAGGAACAGATGATGAAAGGCCTGCCGGTCACCGGTGGCGCAGGCGCGGGCGATTTCGCAAGTGGACGGGGCGTCGGCGCCGGCCGGTTGGGACGGAGGCGCGGGTGAGCCCTGACTGGCGATGTGCAGCATTTCCTTTGCTTATGATGACGGAGGAAGGGCGGTGGTTTCTTCGCGGGTTGAGCGAAGGATTTGCTAACGGAACCTGGGGGGACCGTAGACGAGGAGTGCTTCGTCGGCCGGAGCCATGGCGCTGGAGAAGGCGGACGGGTGCGGCATGGTGGGCGCCGGGTGAGTGCCGGACGCTGGAGTTGCGGGCGCGCGGGCGCGGCTGAGGGGTCGCACTGTTCCCAGGCTTCGAGCAGGGTGCCGAGTAGCGACTCAAGTTCTGCGAGGGGTGGCTCCACTTGGCGAAAGTTGGCGTCCTGCAACAGGCGCTGCATGTAGTCGTAGAGTTCTACCAGGTTGCGGGCGATGTCGCCGCCGCGTTCGTGGTCGATCGAGAGCGTGAGTTCGTTGATGATCTCGCTCGCTTTGGTGACCTGACGCGAGCGCGCGGGGATATCGCCTTCGCGCAGGAACTGCAGGGCTTTAATGACCGGCTGGAGCGCGCCGCGATAGAGCAACTGCACCAATTGGAGGGGATCGGCCTGCAGGATTGCGTTTTCCACAGAGGCCAAGCGGGCGTCAGTTTGCAATCGGTTCCTCCGGGGGCGCGCGGCGGTATTGAAAGATTCGGTCGGTCAGGATCGGTTAGAGGCCACCAGCGGCCCGTTTGAACTCTTCGGCCATTCTCAGCACTCTTTCCGATGGAATCTGCTGCAACACCTCGCGGCTGGCCCGGTCAACTATACGCATCACGGGTTGGCCGGTGTCCCGGTCGAGGGCGATGGTGAGTTCCCGTTTGCCGCCCAGTTGGCCGGAGTCGTTTACGGTTTTGGTGGCTTGGGCGAGTTGACGTACTTCGGCTTGGCGCGCCGCGCGATCGGGCGCATCGGGTTGGGCAGACTGATTCGTCTAATTTTGGCCGGCCCGGTTCGTCATGAACTGGAACGCGGCCGTGGGTGTTGATGGGATCTGCATCTCGGACCTCCTAGCAGCCCGTGGTAAAAGTCCAGCACAGGTGACCCCGGAGATGTTTCCGACGTCTATGCGGATATGGCGATGGGAAGACGCTGGAAGCAGGCCAAGCAGGAGTGGCTGTGGGTGGCCACG
>VFZP01000397.1 GCA_016871115.1 Acidobacteriota bacterium | reverse complement strand
AGACCGGAGGCAAAGCACAACGCTTCTTTGCCGCCTTCAATCGCGGCGAGGCACTTCTCCAGCATCGAGCGGTTCGGGCTTTCCTCGCGCGAGTAGCTGAAGCCCAGCGGATACGCTCCGCACTCGGCGCGCTGGAATGTAGTGGTGACGTAGATAGGCGGCGCAACAGCGCCGGTGGCGGGATCGATGCGGCGGCCGGCGTGGACGGCGAGGGTTTCGAGTTTCATAGTGGCGATGGAACCACGATGGCAAACCGGCGGCCGGGGATAGCGAAAGGACGGCGGCGCGCGATGGCGAATCACCGCGCCTGCGATAAGCTAGTGGGTAAATGGCGCAGCGCGTCTCTCTCTTCGTTACCTGTATTGGCGATCAACTGTTTCCCAAAGCTGGCATTGCCGTAGCCGATGTGCTTGAACGGCTGAGCTACCGGGTGGATTTCCCGGAAGCGCAAACGTGTTGCGGGCAGCCGGCCTTCAACAGCGGCTTCTGGGATGAAGCGCGAAAGGTGGCCGATCACTTCCTGAATGTCTTTGACGATGCCGACTACATCGTCGTGCCGTCTGGCTCCTGCACGTCGATGGTGGGGCATCACTTTGTGGATCTCTATCGCGACAACCCGGCGCAACTGGCGCGGGCGCATGCGCTTGAGTCGCGCGTGTGGGAGTTCTCGAAGTTCCTCACCGAAGTAGCCAAGGTGGACGACGTAGGCGCGTCGTTCCCGCACAAGGTGACGTACCACGATTCCTGCCACGCGTTACGCGAGATGGGCGTGAAGGCCGGGCCGCGACGGCTGCTGAAGAGTGTGCGCGGGCTTGAACTCGTGGAGATGGACACTTGCGAGGAGTGCTGCGGATTTGGCGGCACGTTCTCGGTGAAGTTCGATCAGGTTTCCGGCGGCATGGTGCGCACCAAGGTGAACTCGGTGCTGGCCACCGGCGCCGAGTACGTCGTGTCGATCGATTCCAGTTGTCTGATGCAGATCCAGGGCGCGCTGCTCCGCGCCGGGAGCCCGGTGCGGACCATGCACCTTGCCGAAGTCCTCGCCAGCCGTTTGTAAGGAAAGTGCGAATCACCGATGATCTTCCCCGCTGAAAAACTCACCGCCGCCGTACAGAATCCCAAGCTGCAGACGGCTATTTATGACTCGACGGGCCGCCTGATGGAAAAGCGGCGCGTAGCGATTGCGCCCGATTCGATTGACGATTTTCAGGCGTATCGCACGCAGGCGCACCGGATCAAGCAGCACACGATTGAGAATCTCGATTACTACCTTGAGCAGTTCGAACGCAACGTGAGCGCCAACGGCGGCAAGGTGGTGTGGGCGCGCGATGCGGATGAAGCCGTTGCGTTTGTGCGCCAAATCTGCAAGGAAAAGGGCGTGCAGCGGATCGTCAAATCGAAGTCAATGACGACCGAGGAGATTGAGCTCAACCACGAACTGGAACACGACAAGATCGATATCGTCGAGACCGATCTCGGCGAGTACATTCTCCAGCTTGCCAACGAGAAGCCCTACCACATTGTGGCGCCCGCGCTGCACAAAACGCGGTACGACGTGGCCGATATCTTCACCGAGAAGCTGGGTGAGGCTCGCGAAGAAGTCATCGAAAAACAGACGATGATTGCGCGCCGCCGCTTGCGCGAGAAGTTCGTCACCGCCGAGTTGGGCATCACCGGCGGCAACTTCCTGATTGCCGATTCCGGGGCCGTCACGATTATCGAGAACGAAGGCAACGCGCGCCTTTCCAGCTCCGCGCCCCGCGTGCAGATCGCCGTGGCGGGCATTGAGAAGCTGATTCCGCGCGCGCAGGATCTGGCGACGTTTTTGAGAGTGCTGGGGCGCAGCGCGACGGGCCAACCGCTCACGGTGTACACATCGTTCCTGTCCGGGCCGCGGCGCGAGAACGAGATCGACGGGCCGGAAGAATTCTACGTGCTGCTGATCGATAACGGGCGCACGAAGGTGATTGCCGATCCGGCCAAGCGCCAATCGCTCTACTGCATCCGGTGCGGCGCGTGTTTGAATCACTGCCCCGTGTATCGAAAGATCGGCGGGCACAATTATCCATGGGTGTACTCAGGGCCGATCGGCGCGATTCTGTCGCCGCAATTCCACGGCGTGGCGACCGATCCGTGGCTGCCGTACGCGTCGAGCCTGTGCGGGGCATGCGCCGAAGTGTGTCCGGTGAAGATTCAGATTCCGAAGATCCTGCTGGAACTGCGTCACGAGGTGACCGAGGCGAAGCGCGTGGTGGGCGACGGGCGGCTGGAGAAGCTCGCCTTCCAACTCTACTCATTTGTGATGACGCGCCCCGGGTTGTACAACTTCATTGAGGGCCTGGCGCCGCGCTTCTTCCCGGGCCAGAGCGACGGCAAGTGGCTGAACAAGGTACCCGGCGTGATGTCGATTCCACCGGTGGCCGGATGGCTGAGCCAGCGCGATTTGCCGCCGCCGCCGGAGAAGAGCTTCCGGGAGTTGTGGCGCGAGCGGAGCGGAGGACGGGCCTAATCATGACGACGGCACGCGAAAGTATCCTGCACAAAGTCCGTACGTCACTGGGGCGCTCGGCCGGGCAAGCGCCGCCGCCGGTACCGCCGCCGTTGATGCGGCAGCCGGTGATTGATACGCAGCGGCGCGTGGATATGTTCTGCGCCGCGCTCGACAAACTGGCCGCGAAGACATTGAAGGCTGCATCGGCCGCCGAAGCACGCGCATACGCCGAGGCGCTGGTGAAAGACCGGCGCGCGGTGGCGTCGAACGCGCCGTATCTCGCCGAGATCGGCGTCGCGTCGCTCGCCGGCGTGGAGAGCGGCTTTACGGACCGGTTGAAGCTGCGCGAAGCCTGCGTCCACTATGACCTCGGGATCACGTCCGCCGACTATTGCCTGGCCGATACGGGCACGATGGTGATGATCTCGTCGCGCGAGGAAGCGCGCATGATTTCCTTGCTGCCGCCGCGGCATCTGGCGATCGTTCCGCGCGAGCGGATTCTGACGGGCCTGGATGAATTGCTGACGCTGATTCCGATCCCCTCGGTGCGGTCGAGCTCCATGGTGTTGATCACCGGACCTAGCCGCACGGCGGATATCGAACAGATTCTGGTGCGCGGCGTGCATGGTCCGGGCGAAGTACATGTGGTAGTCGTGTAGGTATGACACGACTCGGTTGTCTGGCCGTGCTGGCAGCGGCGCGTTGTGCGCAGGCTCAGCCGTTTGAAGCGGGCCTGTTCGGCGGCGTGAGCCGGATCAACCGCAGCGACATCGGCTCGTTCAGCGTGGGCGACGTCACGCGCATTAGTCTGAAAGACGGCTGGTGCTTCGGCGGACGTATGACCTTCAATAGCTGGCCCTACTTCGGACATGAAGTGGGCTACAAGTACAATCGCACGCAGTGGCAGCTTTCCGAAGGAAACTTCGGGTCGGCCATTCACCAGGGCTTCTACAATTTTTTGGCCTCTGCCACACCGGAGGGCTCGCGCGTGCGGCCGTTTGCGACGGGCGGCGCGCATTTCACCAACTTCATTTTCCCTGGCCAGTCGGTCACCCAAGGCGGCGGCTCCAACAAAGTGGGCGTGAACTACGGAGGCGGCATCAAGGTGAAGGTCTCGCCAAAGTACATGATCCGTCTCGACATGCGACAGTACATCCAGGGCAAGCCGTACGATCTGCCCAACCAATCCGGCCGGCTGACGCTGCTGGAAATCTCCGCCGGATTCTCTTTCCACCTATGAAACTTGCCGACCTCCGCCGCTTGGCCATTCGCCAGCAGACCCGAGTGCGCTTTGCCTTGGCCGGGGCTAGCCCATTTGAATGCGTGATCGATGAGCATGGCATTGCGCGCGTGCCCGGATTGCGCGAGACGGCGGCTTTCAGCCTGGAGGAGGAACTGGCGGCGGCGCGGGAGTTTGAGCTCGAGACCGTCCCCGCCTCTGCCAAGGCTGCGGCGCAACGCCGGCGGGCTCGCCGCGACGAAGTGGAGAAGCTGGCGGCGCACGGAAGCGGGAGTGCGCCGGCTGACGATCACGACGAATAGCGCCCGAATCGTTTACAATCTTACAGTGGCCCCGGCATCCTGCCAGGTGTTTCCGGGGTGTGTCACGGTCGGTTGCCCTGAGAAGGAAAAGCAAAAACAACAATGGAAAAGGCTGCCCAAAATATTCAGGAAGCTTTCCTCAACAGCGCCCGTAAGGAGAGGATTTTCCTCACCATCTATTTAATGAGCGGGGTTAAGCTGTCGGGACGGATTAAGAGCTTCGACAAGTATTCAGTGATACTGGAATCGAACAACCAGGAACAGTTGATCTTCAAGCATGCCATCTCGACCGTCGTGGTTTCACGGCCGATGCATGGCGGCCCGTCGCATGCGCATGCCGCGGCAGGGACAGGCGGAGGTGCACCGGCAATGCCGGGACATGCCATGCCCGGGTCGGTGCACGAAGGCGGCGAGGCGTAACGCGACAGCCGTTTTTATCGATTGAGTAATCCCAAAGTTCAAGTCGAAGGCGCGATTCTCGTGGGTCTGGACCTGCGGCGGCACGGGCCGCGCGGCGGGACTGTACACCCGACGGTGGCCGGCGGCGGAGTACCGCCCGCCGCCGCGGCGAAGATGCCGGTGCTCTCGCCCGAAGAGTCGCTCGACGAGCTCGCGACGCTGGCCGAAAGCGCGGGCGCGACGGTGCTGGCGCGCGTGATGCAGACGCGCGACGCGCCAGAAGCAGCGACATTGTTGGGCGCGGGCAAAGTGCAGGAATTGGCCGAGCAGGCCGAGGCGCTGGACGCGGCGGCGGTGCTGTTCGATCGCGACCTCACGCCCACGCAACTGCGGAACCTCGAAAAAGCACTGCCGTGCAAGGTGATTGACCGCACGCAGTTGATCCTCGACATCTTCGCGCGGCGCGCGCGGACTCGCGAGGGGCAATTGCAGGTGGAACTCGCGCAGCTCAACTATCTGCTGCCGCGGCTCACCGGGCGCGGCGCGGAGATGTCGCGGCTGGGCGGCGGTATCGGCACGCGCGGACCGGGTGAAACGCAGCTTGAATCGGACCGGCGCAAGATTGCGCAGCGGGTGAAGAAGCTGCAGGATCAATTGGAATCCGTGCGTTCGCATCGCGGGCTGCTGCGGCGGCAGCGGCAATCGGTGCCGTTGGCGATGGTGGCGCTGGCGGGGTACACCAACGCCGGCAAGTCCACGCTGTTTAACCGGCTGACGGGCGCGGGCGTGCTGGCGGATGCAAAGATGTTCGCCACGCTCGATCCGACGGTGCGGCAACTGCAACTTCCGTCGCGGCGGCGCGCGCTGTTGTCGGATACGGTGGGCTTCATCGGCAATCTGCCGGCAACCCTGGTGACGGCGTTTCGCGCCACGCTCGAAGAAGTGAAGGAAGCGGCGCTCATTCTGCATCTGGTGGACGGCTCGGCGCCGCAAGCGCCGGAGCAGACCGCACAGGTGTTGAAGGTATTGTCGGAGATTGAAGCGAGCACCACGCCGCAGTTGCTGGTGCTTTCGAAGGCGGACCGTTGGGCGCCGCTGCGCAACACCGCCGAGGATCCGGCGCATCGTGTACTGGCCGAATTCGGGCTCGCCGGCATGGCGTTGCCGCGATGTATCGCCGTAAGCGCGCACACGGGCGAAGGGCTGGATGAACTGGCGGCGGCCATCGATACGGCGATGCCAGTGGACCGGCTCGATGTCGCTTGGTTCCAGTTCGCGCACCACGAGGGCGGCGAGCGGAGCCTGCTGCATCAATACGCGCGGGTGATGGCGGAGCGCTGGACGGCGGACGGGTGCACTGTGCAGGCCGAAACGCCCGAGTCCGT
>VFZP01000396.1 GCA_016871115.1 Acidobacteriota bacterium | reverse complement strand
CGGCCCTATGCTAAGTTCGGGACATGGCGCACGCAATCCCGGCAAACATTCCCGACGAATCGCAACTGCGGCGGGAATTCGAACAGAAGAAAAAGGGCCGCCCTGGCGTTTGCCATCGGCGTTGACCTGATTGGCATGGACAGCTATCTGCTGCCGTTCTTCGGCGAAGGGTTCGACGTCATCTGGGCGCCGATTGCCATGTTCGCCAACTTCGCCACCAACGGCGGCATCATTGGATTCGGTGGCGGATTGGCTACGCTCGCCGAAGAGTTAGCGCCGTTCACCGACGTGATCCCCAGCGTCACCTTGACGTGGATTGTGCGCTCCGTGCTAAGCGGCGAGTCCGCTTGCCGGAAGTTTGTGAAGAAGAAGCTCGGTTAGCAGCCGCCAGGCGCTTTACGAACGCCGCGTACTCCGGCGACGAGAGTCCTTTTTCGGCAGCGGCGAGGAGTTTGCCTTTCCACAACGCGGCCGGATCGAGCCACGGCCCCGGGAACGCGCGTGAACGCAGTATGCCGTCTTCGTCCGGCGCCAGATCGCGATATCACCCGCGCACCAGTTGCCGCCACGTTATGTTGCGCGCCGGCAACTCCACGGTCAGATACTCGCGCACGCCCACGGAGCGGTACAACTCTTTCTTCGCGCCCAAGTCGCGCGAGAGGCTTGATCCCGTCAATTCCACGATCAACTCCGGCGTTCCTGCGCCATATCTGCCGCCATCGGTCTCGCCGGACTGACCGCCGTACTCGGGTAAAATGCGCAGGAAAATGTCGGGCTGGGGCACGGCTTTCAATCCCACCACCCAGGTGGTGTCTGACCCGGCTTGGCAGCCGGCCGTGCGGCTGCGGTAAACACCCAGCCACGTGTCAATTTCGTGATGTGTGGTCCCGTGGTCGAGACTGAGCGGAGATCCTAAGAAGACAACCCCATCAATGAGTTCGGCGTACTTCAAATCGGGTAGCGCTTCCCAGCGGCGCAGGAACTCCGCAGCGTCGAGGTGATCGCCCTCAAACAACGGGGGCGGCAGAGCGGCGGCGGTGGCTGCGCTGGGCATGGGAAAAACTCAGCCTCAGAGTAGCATCACAACAACCCCAGTACCGCGCGCACCGGCTCGTCGTAGCCCCGCTCGCCCGAGACCGCGATATCCGCCCACTGCCGCGAAGGCCACACGAACTGCTCCGCCATCGGGCGCACGGTCTGCTCATACTGCGCTTCCACCGACTCCGCCGTCCGGCCCCGCTCGGCAATGTCGCGCCGCAGCCGGCGCGTGAGGCACTGCGGGTCTTGCGTATCGATGTAGACCTTGCGGTGCATGAGCGTGCGCAGGGCCGGGTCGTGCAGCGCGAGAATCCCCTCGATCAGCACATACGGCGCGGGCTCCACCCGCCGCGTGCGGGCATCGCGCGTGTGGAGGTCAAAGCGGTAGATGGGTTCGTCGATCGCTTCGCCGCGCAGCAACGCCGCCAGGTGCCGGGCAATCAGCGCCCAGTCGAGCGAATCTGGATGATCGAAGTTGCGCAGCGAGCGCTCGCCGGGCGTCAGGTGATCGAGCGGGAAGTAGTAGGAGTCAAGCGTGAGGATCTCCGCCCGCGCCGGCGCGAGTGCATTGCGCAGATGCGCGGCCAGCGTGGACTTGCCCGAGCCCGACGGGCCGCCGATACCAATGATGGTCGTCGCCATACACAAGAAGAGCCGCGAAGCACAGGCGGCTTCGCGGCTCTTGTTTCCTTTCTGCTAAAGCGGACGCTTACGCCTTGGGAGGCTTCGGCACCACTTTCCAGTTCTTTTCGTCAAAGTACAACACGCGGCCTTCGCGATAGCTCTGCACGGCCATGGTGATTAGCACCTGCGCGCGCGCGCCCGTCTCCACGTCAAGCGTCGGCTTCTGGCGCGTCCGCATGCAGCTCAAGAAGTTCCCCACGTGCGTCTGCATCGTGTTGATCTCCTTCACCGACACTTTGATTTCGGTCTCGCCCTTGAACTTGGCTTCCAGTTCCGGCACCACATAGCTGCCGTTGCGGCCGCGTTCGGCCTTCAGCGTGATGTGCGGCGCAAAACCTTCAAACCGGCCATGCTCCACCATGGTGAGCGTGCCGCCGTGTCCGCGGATCAGGCCCGGAATGTGCTGCGAGTTCGCCATTGAGCTCGACAACACCAGCGAGTGGCCCTTGGCGTACTCGCCAATCAGGTGGAACGTGTCGGGCACTTCGCGGTCCTTGAACTGATAGATGCCGCCGCCCGCCATCACCTTGTGCGGGAACTGCGCTTCGCCCCAGGAGACGTTCATCGGCGCTACGACGTGATAGAACAGGTCGGTCGCGATGCCGCCCGAATAATCCCAATACTTGCGGAAGCGGAAGAAGCGGTCAGCGTCGTAAGGGCGCTTGGTGGCGTTGCCGAGCCACATCTTCCAGTCGATGTAGTTTTCGCCCTTGCCGTCCGGACCGGCTTCCTTCTCGATGTTGTAGTTCCACTCGCCTTCCACCGAATTGCGGTGATAGGAGCCCTGGCTAAGCAGCATGTTGCCCAGCATGCCTTCGGCGATAACGCGCTTGGCCTGATGCCACTGGTCGCCCGACGTGGTTTGCGAGCCCACCTGCAATACGCGCTTGGTCTCTTTCACCGTCGCGGCCAGTTGCCGTGCTTCTTCCACGGTGTGGCACATGGGTTTTTCAAGGTAAACGTCCTTGCCGCGGTCCATGGCAGCCAGCGCGATGGGCGCGTGCCAGTGGTCCGGCGTAGCGACGATCACGGCGTCGATGTCGGAGCGGTTCAAGATCTCGCGATAGTCCAGATAGCCGTCGCACTTGCCGTATTCCTTGGTGAAAAACTCTTTGTTGCGATTGACGCGCTTCTGGTAGACGTCGCAAACGGCAACAATCTGCGCGTTGGCTTCGCCCTTGCCCACGTTCATGAACTCGCGCGCCACGTAGCTGCCGCGGCCGCCCGTGCCGATGACTCCGACGCTGATGCGGTCGTTGGCGCCCAGCACGCGGCCGGCGCTCTTGGCAGCCGGACGGGCTGCGGCAAAGGCCGCGGCCTGGGTGGCAAGCGTACCTGCCAAAAATTCTCGACGCTTGAGTGAATCCACGTTGATTCTCCTGTCGGGACCGCGCAGCCCAACCGTTTGCGCGCGTGCCCACTCTCTTTTGATCTCCCCAAATTTTACTACGCGGCGGACAGGCGTGGGGTTTGCCGCCGCACAGTGATATCCTTGCGAGGATCATCATGCCTGCCGCCACCCGCGCCGTCTCATGCACACGCTACAGAGTTCTCGCTCTGTGCCTGATGCTGGCCGCCATCACGTATCTCGACCGCATCTGCATCTCCATCACGCGCCCGGCCATGCAACAGGACCTGGGCTTGAGCGACACGCAGATGGGCTGGGTCTTTGCCGCGTTTCAACTCGCCTACGGTGTATTTGAAATCCCCACCGGACACTGGGGCGACACGCTCGGCACGCGCCGCGTACTGACGCGCATCGTGGCCTGGTGGAGCGCCTTCACGGTGATTACGGCGGGTGCGTTTAACTATGCATCGCTGCTGGTGGTCCGCTTTCTGTTCGGGATCGGTGAGGCCGGCGCGTGGCCCAACGTGGCGCGGACGTTTTCCCGGTGGTTTCCAATCCACGAGCGCGCCACGGTGCAGGGCATTTTCTTCATGGGAGCGCACCTGGCCGGCGGACTCACGCCGCTACTCGTCACCTGGCTGCTGACTTTTCTGCCCTGGCGCGCGATCTTTGTGCTGTTCGGATGTATCGGCATGGTGTGGGCGCTTTGGTGGTACCGCTGGTTTCGCGATGAACCGTCCGAACACGGTGAAGTCTCCGCCGAAGAGCGTGCGCTGATCGAGCAAGGCCGCGTGGTGGGCGCTCGTCACGAGTTGAATTGGGCGCGCTGGAAGGAACTCCTGGGCAATGCCAGCGTGCTGGGACTGTGCGGCATGTACTTCACGCAGTCGTATGGGTTCGCGTTCAACGTTTACTGGTTGCCGAAGTACTTGAAGGAGTCGCGAGGCATAACCGACCCGTGGCTTTTCGGCATTCTCGCCGGTTTGCCGCTGACGTTCGCCGTGGCCGCGGATCTGTTCGGCGGCCTGACGGCGGACCGCCTGTCACGCCGCTACGGCGTGCGCGCCGGACGGGTGATCGTCGGATTCGCTTCGCTCCTGCTTGCCGGGCTCTTTCTGATCGCCGGCGTATGGGTGAGCGGGGCGTATGCCTCGGCGGTGCTCATCGGCCTCAGCGGCGCTATGGGGGCGTTCCTGCTGGGCGCGGCCTGGAGCACTTGCCTCGACATCGGCGGCAACCATGCCGGCGTGGTGAGCGCCGCCATGAACACGGCAGGCCAGGCGGGAGCGTTTCTGTGCCCGTTGGTGATTCCCTACTCCACCCAAATGCTGGGCAGCATGACCGCCGGCGTGTACCTGGTTGGCGTGTTCTATCTGCTAGGCGCTTTGTGCTGGCTGGTGGTGGACCCCACCAAGCCCATCTGGGGCGCACTCCCCAACGACGGCGCCGGCCGGATCGCCGAATGAAGCGGGCTCGGATGGCGGCAGATCTTTGATCGCAAAGTACCAGGCAATCACCGCCATGACGCCGGCAAGGCCCACCACATAGGAACCGAGAAACCCGGCGAAGAGCCCGCCACCCGACACTAACCGCACGGAATGGCCTAACGACTTGCCGGTGGTGAGCAGGCCAAGACCGGAGGCCATCAGAAATACGGAGCGCGAACGGCAATCGCTGCCAATCAGCAACCCCTAGATGTAGAAGTTCATCAGCGCCACGCCAAAGCTCAGGTTGCGCGTGAAGCCAGTCATCCATTTGTTGCTGAGCGCCGGAGTACCGTCGGTCAGCAGGGCAGCAACTGCCACCAGGAGCGCCGACGCCAGGCTCAGTCGGATTAGCGCCCCCGGCCGCCGGCCGTTGAGGGCCATCCGCATTGTGGCGACCATGAGCACCATGGCAAAGTATTGCTCAAGGATTTCGTTAATCCAGTAGAGGCGGTGCGCTTCGGGAACGGGGAGGAAGTGGAGAAGGCTGTCGGCGAGGGAAATCGTGGCCAGCGTGCCGGTGAGAACGCAGAATAGAAAAAGCAGCAGCATCCGGCGGATATGACCCGCTGCCGCAAGACGGTGCAGAATCAACACAAAGGCGATCTGGTGCGCAAGGGCCAGTGCAAAGTAAGCGTAGTGATGAAATAACAAAAACAGCCCCCATGCCGCGATGGCAAGGGGGCTGTTTCAGTGTTGTTCGAATTTCTTAGAACGCGCAGTTTACTGTGCCGTCCGGACACAGCGGGGGTGCCCCGTTCCTCGCCGACGAAACATTGCTGATGGCGCCCAATGCTAACAAGCCAAGCATAGCATAAGCTATTGATAAAAAAGAGACTATTTTTGATTACAATCCTCTGAGAGAGCTCCGAAATTTGCCCTAGTTTTGGCTAGGTGTTTCAACCTAGCGCCTCCTTGATACTTGGTAGGTTAACCTAGGAAATAACCCTAGACGGAATAGAATTAATCTGAGGAGAAGGGAGGGGAGGGGGAGGAGTACCGGATGGTACCAGTAGACGACAGGGCCTAGGCCGAAGGCAGAAAACCACCCGAAACAGAATGACGCAGCCTCGTGCGGGCTCGGTCGAGGCTGTGAATTTCTTGCTTCCAGCCTAAGGCGCCATCCAACAATTAGTTCACAATCTGTTTCGGATACAAGGTGTAGTTCCATCTGCCGAGAGTGTCGTGGAGTACGAGGTTGAGCCGTCACATTTCGGCATCCGTGACTTTGGTCCCTTTGGGATAGTGGTCGGCGATCAACTGGGCAGTGACGACAAGGCCT